>DATDGT010000217.1:0-24368 GCA_036521975.1 Bryobacteraceae bacterium | reverse complement strand
CTCCGCCGCGCATGAAGTCTTCGCAAGTCGCACCGTCCTCCCCGGAACAGCCTGTTTTGTGGTGAAGACCTTTTAGGTGCTCCTACTGATTCTGAAGTACTTACACCTCGCCAACCCCGCGAACTGCGAAAGAGAGGCTAGCCTTTAGTACGGCGTGGCGGCTTGGCGGTCACGCAAAGCCATTCTCAAAACTTTGTGCAACGTGGCGCAAAGCACCGTATTCGACGCTTTAGCGTCGCTTGCCGGCCCTTTTCATGCCTGGTGCGTGGGATCGATCCAGGGAACCTCGGAGGGGTCTTCCGGGCTGGGAATGTCGAGATTCACCACCACCGGTTCTTGTCCGCTGCGGACGATGACTGCCTCTACCGGCTCGTCGCGCCGGGCGTTGATTTCCTGGTGCGGCACGAACGGCGGCACATAGATGAAGTCGCCCGGCCCGGCTTCGTCCATGAATTCCAGCCTCTCGCCCCAGCGCATCCGCGCCCGTCCTTTTACGATGTAGAGGACCGTTTCCAGCTCGCCGTGATGATGCGCGCCGGTCTTGGCGTTCGGTTGGACCACCACCGTTCCGGCCCAGAGTTTCGAGGCGCCGGCGCGCGCGTGGGTGATGGCTGCGGCGCGGGTCATCCCAGGCGTCTGCGGCGTGTTCGGGTCCAGTTCTGTCGCGCGCACAATTCGCACGCCATGACGTTCCCAATCGGGCGCCGCACTCATTCGGATTTCGATTCCTGGGCGGCGAGCTGCGATTCCAGATACTTGAGCCCTTCTTCGAGAGTCTTGCGGTAGCGGGAATCGGAGCAACGTTCGAGGTCTCCCAGGACTCGCGTGCGCTGAAGCAGCAGCGAGTCGCGACGGGTCTCGGCGGCGATTTCTTCGGCCGAAAGGCGGCGGCCACGATTTTCCCGTTCGCGAGCGGAGTCGATTTGAGACTCCACCGACTTACTTTCCCATCCTCGGGCCACTTCGTTCAGTGTGCCACATTGCTCAGTGTGCAACGGGGACGCGCCGGTTAGCGCAGATAGAAGAGGCTCAACCGGGGAAGGTCCGCGGCTTCCAGAAGCTTCCGTTCCAGAAACTGCTTCTCCAGCGCGGCGAGATGCGGGGCGCTCATCCTGGCGCGATAAGGCTTCAATTCCAGGTCCAGGGCGCGGCGCGTTTCAAAGAGCCGGTCGTCGCTGGCAGCGGCTCGCAGACGGGCGATGGTTTTTTCCTCGATTGCGGTCAGCCGCTGCTCCAATTGCTCCAAGTCGCCATATAGCGCGTCGAGGTCGAGCGCCTCGAGCGCGGCGGCCAAATCGGGGTGACCGGAGGTTCGTAAAGTCTCCGCGTTGCGATCGCAGAAGGCGCGGACTTCTTCAAGCGAAAACGGCGGAGCGGCGGGGCGGCGCGGGCGCGGCGCGTTTTCGACTATGGCTTGCGCCTCCACGGCCACGGCCTGCGCGCAGAAGGCCAGGGAATTAATTTTCTGCGTTCGTGCCCTGGCGGGCCGGGTGCGCCATTTCTCGAACGCCGCGTCGATGCCGCGGAGCACCGCTTCCAGCGGCACGCCTCCGTTTTTCCACGCCTCAATCAGGGCCCAGTCCAGGGGCGAGAGAAGAAACAGACCGGTGCCCCGGGCGCGGCGAAACTGCTCTTCAATTTCGGTGAAATAGTTGAAATAGTTCAGGGCCGCGCCCACGGAGCTTTCGGCGCGGGACGGCAGCGGGCTTCGCTGGTAAACATGTCGCTTAAGTTGCTGCGGATGAGCTTTACCTGTTTTCCGTTATCCCGGCTGACCCAGATGTTCTTCTCGTCGTAGCTGATGGGAAAGGATTGGCTGGGCGGGTTCCAGAGCGCCAATTTGTCGCGCACTCGCGGCACTCGCGTCAGATAGTTCTTGGTCTTGTCGGTGTAGTTGATCACGGGGATCCTCTGATAGGCGACAAAGATCTGGTTGCCAGTGTCGAAGCAAAAATAATAATCGCTCGGGGCGAAGAAGCAATTGGAGCACAGGAATTGGGCGTGGTCGAGCACCTGCGCCTGAGCTTGCGTGCGAGGCCTTGCCTTCTTGAACGGGATAGGCGCGGCTAGCAAGGTTCCCGCACAAATCAAAATCGCCATACTGGAGCGGATGCGCAACTTCATCGCTTTATGATAACGCCCGCGCCCACGCCCTCTCACGCCATGGACACGGCGCGGCCTAACTCGATATACTGCAAATGTCTGGAGGTGACATGAAGCGGTGGTCGCGAGCGCTGTACCCATCCGTCTTCGTTTTGGTTCTGGCGGCGGCGTTGGGGATCGCGACATTTACGGGGCGCCCCATGAGCGCTCAAACGAGCGGGCAAACCGCTGCGGCCGGCAAGGCAGCTTCTGTGACTCCTCGAGCCTTCTTCGACACCTACTGCGTCACCTGCCATGATCAGGAACAGCTCACCGCCGGCCTTGCGCTAGATAAGGTGGATCTATCCAAGCCCGCGGACTATGCGGAAATTCTGGAAAAGGTGATTGTGAAGCTGCGCGCCGGCTCGATGCCGCCGCCGGGATTTCCTCGGCCCGATGCGGCCACTTATCGCTCGGTGGCGATTGCGCTGGAAAATCAGCTCGATCGAGCTTGGGCGGCCCATCCCAATCCAGGGCGGATCGGCGCTGTACAGCGGCTGAATCGGTCCGAATACAACCACGCGATTCGCGACCTTTTCGCGCTGGATCTGGACGTTACCCCGCTGCTGCCAGGCGACGATACCGCCGATGGCAGCTTCGACAACTTCGCCGACGTTCTCTCCATTTCCACCGCTCATCTGGAGCGTTACATGGCGGTGGCGAGACAGGTGACGCGCCTGGCTACGGGTCTGCCTCCCGCCAAGCCGGATCTCGAAAGATTCGAGATCCCACTGCATGTGCTGCAGGAAGATCGCATGAGCGAAGATCTGCCCTTCGGATCGCGCGGAGGCATGGCCATCCATTACGATTTCCCGACCGACGGCGAATATCTCATCCGGGTTCGCTTGCAGCGGCAATATCAGGATTACCTGAAGGGAATGGGATGGCCGCAGAAGCTCGATATCCGCCTGGACGGAAAGCTTCTGAAGCGGTTCACCGTGGGCGGGGCGGGAAAAGGAAGGCCGGCGGCCGCGAGCTATGCCGGCGATGGCGAACCCGGCTTCGCCGGCGACCCCGAATGGGAAACCTACATGCAGCTCACCGGGGACGCAGGATTGGAAGTGCGTCTTCCCGTGCAGGCGGGACCGCATGTGGTGGGAGTATCGTTCGTGAGGGAGATGTGGGAGCCGGAGGGTCTTCCGCAACCCGTGCAATTGGGCCGCGTTATCTCGAACGACCAGGTGTACATGGACTACGCCAATGTGGGGTCGGTGCAGATCGGGGGGCCTTATGAGGCGGGCGCTGCGGCAGGCAAAGACACACCCAGCCGCCGGGCAATTTTCGTTTGCGAGCCGCGCGTGGCTTCCGAGGAACGCGCTTGCGCCGCCACCATCCTGGCGCGCATGGCGCGGCTGGCTTACCGGCGTCCGGCGCTGAAGTCCGACGTGGACACATTATTGGGATTTTTCGATCAGGGCCGCAAAGACGGCGGAAGCTTCGAGCACGGAATTCAATTCGCGCTGGAGCGAATGCTGGTGGATCCGGACTTTCTATTGCGCGTCGTTCGTGATCCTACTGGGCGCGATCCTGCGGGGCGTGAGCCGGCTAAGTCTCAGGCTAAGACTGACGATAGCGCGCCCTACCGTTTGAGCGATCTGGAACTGGCCTCGCGTTTGTCGTTCTTTTTATGGGACAGCATTCCCGACGACCATCTGCTGACGCTGGCGGAGCGCGGGGAGTTGACGAAACCGGGGAGTCTCGAAAGGGAAGTGCGGCGGATGCTTGCCGATCCACGCGCCGCCGATGCGTTGGTCGACGATTTCGCAGCGCAATGGTTGAACCTGCGGCAGGTGCAAGACGTAGTCGTCGATCCGGTGAGGTATCCGCTCTATGACGACAGTTTGCTCCAAGCCTTCCAAAAAGAGACGGAGCTATTCGTCGCGAGCACGATTAGCGAAAACCGGCCGCTGGCGGACCTGCTGAACGCCGACTACACGTTTGTAAACGAAAGGCTCGCGCGGCATTACGAAATACCGGGAGTTTATGGCAGCCGCTTCCGCCGTATCACTCTGCCCAATCACGATGAACGGGGAGGTCTGCTGGCGCAGGGCGCGATTTTAGTCACCACGTCCTACCCCGATCGCACTTCACCGGTGCTGCGGGGAAAATGGCTGCTAAATAATATTTTCGGGCTGCCGATCCCGCCACCGCCCCCTGGTGTCAACGCGACGCTCGAAACCAAACCGGGCGCGATTCCGCCCTCCATGCGCCAAAGGCTGGCGCAGCACCGCACCAATCCGAGCTGCAACGGCTGTCATTCGGTGATCGACCCGCTGGGATTCACGCTCGAGAATTACGATGTGATCGGAGGATGGCGAACCACCGATGAATCCGGGAAGCCGGTGGACGCCACGGGAACCACGGCGAGCGGAGCGAAAATCGATGGACTCCCCGGATTGCGAAAGCTGCTGCTCTCCGATCCCGAGCAATTCCCCCGCACGGTCACGGGGAAGCTAATGGCGTATGCGCTGGGCCGGCGGCTGGAGTATTACGATCAGCCGTCGGTGCGCAAGATCGTCCGCGATGCGGCGGCGAGCCAGTATCGTTGGTCGTCGATCATTTTGGGCATCGTCGAGAGCCCGCCATTCCAGATGCGTTCGCCCCAAGCGGTGGATTAGCGCGCCTCGCGCCTGCCTTCAGTCATGCGAAAAGTAATCCTGGGCTTCGGTATGAGCCTCGACGGCTATATCGCCCGCCCCGATGGCTCGGTCGATTTTTTGATCTCGGACAAAGAGTCGGAAAAGCTCATGGGCGATTTTTTCAAGACCATCGACGTCGGGATCATGGGCCGCAAGACCATGGAGCTGTCCATGAAGATGCATGGCGGCGTATATCAGTCGGGCGGTCTGGAGACGTACGTATTTTCGCGTACGTGGCAGCCGGGCAAGCGCGATGGATTCGAGGTGGTAAAGGGATCGCCCGCCGCTCTCATCCGCCGCCTTCGCACGCGCAAAGGCAAGCACATTTTCCTGATGAGCGGCGAGCTCGGCCGCGCGTTCCTTCAGGCGGACCTAGTCGACGAGCTGTACCTCGGGATCGTTCCGGTTCTGCTGGGCGAAGGCACTCCTGGGTTCCCAGGGGGCTTCCCTCAGCGCGATTTTCGCTTGGTCTCCTCCCAGATTTTTGCAAAGGACAGCGTCGCTCTTATCTATAAGCGCGCGAGCGGCAAATAGTGGGTCAGTTTCGACGTGGTGCGGGCGCTCTGCGGCGGGCATGTCCGCCAGTCTGGAGCATCGTCGTACCCTGGAGACGTAGTTTCCCTGGCTGGCCGCAGCTTCCTCGCCACACCCCAGTCGCAAGCGCGGCTGCCTCGGCCTTCCCGGGACACGCGCACAGACGGCATCGCGCCCGACGGCACAATGCAGCAGGCATAGATCCACGAACTCGTCACCCTGCCCGCACAACGAGCGCTCCACTGGCGCTCCTGCACGCACTCCGGCGTCCCTAGTAACGCGCGTTCAACAACTCCCACAGGAGCGCTTGTAACTTAGGAGTGCCCCAGCCTGATGCTAAGTCATATCCTGGCGTTGCTTGGTAGCCCGGCAATCCGCCATAAGCATTGTTTCCAACCGTTATGTCGTGGAAGAAATATGTTTGGATACCCCCAGCCCCTATTGCATATATCGTAGGATTCAAAAGGCCCAAAGGACCACCTGCCAACTGGTTCGCATCGGCGACAATGCCGGCCCACTGAGCCGTCGCCGCGCTGGTACCTGACCCAGCAGCGTAAAAGTTGTTTTGAGTCGTGTCCGGGAAGAAGCCAAAATAGACCCACACCGGAGTGTTATCGTCCGCGTTGAAAGCCACATCGGGAATCCCCCGGCCGCCGCTAAGCTGTGCACGCGTCGAGGGTGGCAGCGTACTCTGGTAAGAAGGCTCCACGAAGTATTGGCTCACGCCACCACCAGATGCGCCTGATTGAGTTGAAGAGTCATTCCAAACGGTCTCGGATTGGTGGTCGTTATTCGCATCCAGATTGAGAGTAGTACCGCCGACCGCCATCACAGACGGAGATGATGCGGGAAACAGAACAGTCGGCAATGAATAGGGAGTTCCGTTGGCATCGACATTTTGTGTCCCCGTATCACCCGCCGCCGCCAACACTGTCACATGCTCCGCCGCGGCCTGTTGATAAAACGCCTCAAACTGATTCATCAACTCTTTGCCGGCGGCATCGAAGAGCGAATTCTCCGCAGTGCCCCAGCTTTGCGAAATAATCTGCCCCAGATGGTGATCCAACGCATATTGTTCGAGTTGCAGGAATTCCGGAAGCCCCTGCAACCCCTGCGTCTCATCAACTGGACTCGTCAGTACCACAATGTTCGCCCTAGGTGCCAAGGCGTGAGCCCATTCTACGTCGAGTTCGGTTTCGCCCGCCCAGATCAACTGATCAATGACAGTGGGGTCAAAGGGGACCGTGCCCAACGGCGCAAGAATTTGAAGCGACGGGGGGTCGGGAAGGCCGAATTGCGCATCGAATGTCTTCAAATCCGTCGCAAGAGTAGGACTGCCAAAAGACACAACGATTACGATCGTCTGACCTTCTCCGTTGACTCCGGCTTCCTCCAGCGGTTCTAGTCCGTAAGCTCTGCTAATCTCCCGGGGAGTGTAGCACGTTGTTCCGTAATCGACGAGGCAGGCAGCGTTATTCGGAAGCTGAGTGAAAGGTACTTGCAGCGAGCGATGCTGCCTGATCGCATTTCCGAATGCTCGGTGAAGGGGTACCGTCAGCAACGTGTTAGGTTGTTGATTTTCCTGAGAATACAAAACCGACACGGCGCTCACGAGTACTATCAGTCCGCGACGGACGCCTGAAATGTTCATAATATCCCTCCTCGTTGATTGCAACTGACTAAACGCGTGATAACCGAACTCGATGAGCCTTTTAACGAGTTCGCAGACGAATTGCAGAGGTCTATCTCGCCCCGGTATAGCCCACAAATCCGGACTGTGCTGTCTGCCAGCGTGTTGGCGAACTCGTCAAATCTAAGCCGCAGCTCTTGGTCCGATAGTTGGCCGTTGACGAACCGTGAACTCGCCCGTGTTATTGCAATATGGACGGGACTCACCCACGCGTGACAGGAACGCATCACGCAGCTCAGATCGCTCAGCGCACCACTACTGTGATTACCGCCCAGTACACTGATTACGCCGACCACTTTCCCTTGCAATTGCCTCTTGTCTAATAGATCCAAAGCGTTCTTTAGGACACCACTCATGCCGGCGTGGTACTCCGGCGTAACTAGAACTAAGCAGTGTGCCTGCGCGACCGCGTCGCGCAGTTGCTTTACGCCGGGCTCCGTTTGTGATTGCCCCTCAGGGTCGCCGTTGCAAAACGGAAGGCCGGTACGTCGAATATCGAAAATACGAGTGCGGCACCCCGCATTGTGGAGTGCGGTCATCGCGTGTTCTAGGGCAAACTGGGACGACGAGAATTCACGTAAGCTTCCCGATAACCCGAGAACTATCGCGCGGGTGAATTGGTTTTTTATATTGCGCATTGACCGAGTTCCGTTTCAATCCTGGCGAAGAGAAATCACGGGGTCGATTTTCGCGGCTCGCCTTGCAGGCAAGTAAGACGCCAACAAAGCCGTGACCATCATTAGCAAGCAAACAGTGAGGAAGGTGAGCGGATCGGTGGCCTTAACTCCATACAGAAATCCAGCCATCAGTCTAACGGCGCCCCACGCCGCCACCAAGCCGATAATTACCCCCAAGCCCGTCAGACGAAAGCTTTGGCCGATAATCGAGCGGAAAATACTCCATGGCTCCCCTCCCAAAGCTAGCCGAAGACCTATCTCACGCGTCCGTTGTCCCACTGAGTAGGACGTGACTCCGTATAGGCCGCAAGCGGCCAGTAAGAGGGACATGCCGGCAAACCCCTCGAGCAAGAACATCGAAAAGCGTTCAGAGACCAACGAAGCATCCACAATCGTTTTCAGCGGCGCGATCCTCAGAACAGGTAAATCGGAATCGAGCGACCGCACTATCGACCGCACACTCGCTGCCAGCAGCCCGGGTTCGGAATTGCCGCGAAGGACAAAATGCATCACCTGCGCGGGTGGAAACGGATTCTGCGCAAGGGGTATGTACATCTCGGGGCCCGTTTCCTCGCGGAGGGATATGTGCTTCACATTCGCTGCAATTCCGACGATCAGGAAGCGTGGGCCCTCCGGACTTCCGATTGCCACTTGCCGTCCAAGCGGATTTTCGCCCGGCCAGTATTTCTCGGCCATGCTTTGGTTGATGACGGTTACGCGTACGGAATGAGCAGTATCGTTTTCGTGGAAATCACGTCCGCGCAGGAGCTGCGTTCTAACTGTGGAAAGGTAACTCGGCGATCCAATGGTATAATTAGCAAAAAGGTTCTCGTGGTTGGAATTCTGCCGGCCTGGAATGTCGATCGCAACCCCATCTGGCGCACCGTCCATGGGGATAGTGGAGACTAACGCGGCGGACTGTACACCCGGAATTGCGCGGAAGCCGTCCAAAGCCTGGCGGTAAAGGTTTGTCACTGCCGCATCGTGATACCGGGTCGCAGACAGTGAAAGCCCGAATGTAAGCACGCCTTCAGACGTGAAGCCGCCCGAGACGTTGCGCAATCGCAAAAAGGTTTGCGCCAGTAGAGCGGACGCAATGACGAGGACCAACGTAAGAGCAACTTCGAACGTCAACAGCGCATTGCTGATTCGAGAACCATGTGAGTTTCCCACCTGGCTTCTTCCGCCTTCGTGGAGCGACTTATTGAGGTCCTGCTTCAGGATCGCCAGCGCGGGCACCAGCGCGACAATGACACCACTGGCGATTGTTGTGGCCAGAGCAAACGCAAGCACGCGTATATCGAGACTGGCCTCTTGCAGTCGCGGAATGCTCGGAGGGCCAAAAAGCTTGGTCAGCCGAATTGCAGCTTGGGCCACTCCGATCGCCGCGATGCCGCCAGTCGATGCGACCAGCATGCTTTCAATCAAGAGTTGACGCGCCAAGCGCTGTGTCCCAGCGCCCAAAGCCGCGCGCAGGGCGAATTCTCGTACGCGGCTAATAGAGCGCGCGAGCAGCAAATTCGCGACATTTGAACAAGTAATCAGCAACACCAGACCGACGGCGGCCAAAGTAAGCAACAAGGGCGTGGTTGTCCCTCCAGTCACCTGCCGGACGAGTGAGGTTACACGCGAGGTGTACCACCCGCGTGAACTTGGGTCCTGATTCTCCATACGTGCCCGAAATAGATCCATCTCCGTTTGTGCGTTTGCGACACTTCGGTTCTCCTTGAGCCGTCCCATGACTGCCAGGTCGTCAGGATAGTTGGGAGGCCGATTTGCCGGAAGCGCAAGGGGAATCCAAATCTGAGGACGCGACGAAAATCCAAAGCTGGCAGGCAATTCCTCTCCACGGGGAAAAGCAATACCTTTGGGCATGACCCCAACAACTGTGTTGGACTGACTGTCTAAACTGACAGATCGGCCCAAAACCGCGGGATCTCTGTTGAACCGTTCGCTCCAGAGGTCATAACTGAGGATCAGCTCGTGTTCTCGACCGGGAGTGTCCTCTTGGGCCGTAAACATCCGGCCGATAGCGGGCGATATTCCCAAGACGTGAAAGAATTGGGCCGACGCTCGCACTCCTTCCACAAAGACTGGGTCGCCAGCGCCAACCAGATTGAACGAAGCAGGTCTGAAGGCCGCAAGGTATTCGAAACTTCTTGAGTCGCGAGCCATCTCGTGAAAATCATCAATACCCCAAGGGATCTCATCGTACCCCAGGTTAATGTTCTTTGGCGCCAATCGCCAAGGAATAAGAATCCTGTCTGCTTTCGGGTACGGCAAAGGCTCAAGCAGGATCGTATTGACAACGCTGAACACAGCGGTGGTGGCCCCGATGCCTAGCGCCAGAATAATCAGAGTGATGATTGTCAAGCCCGGATGTTTCGCCTGTAAACGGACCGCGTGCTTCATCTCATTGAGTAAAGTCGTCATGTTGACCCGCTAACTTTTAAAGGGTAAAGTGGATGGCGGCAATGTCCGCGGCTGGCGGTTTTAAAGACAGTGCTGTTTCCAAATCCGCTTCGGCTTCCCTAATCCTGCCGAGATCCGTGAGAAGTGTTGCTCGGTTGTGATACAAATCGGCCACCCCAGGATTGATTCTGATCGCGTCGTTGAAGTCAGCGAGTGACGCGGCTAGCTCGCCCGCCTCATAGAACAGAACACCGCGGCTGGCGATCGCTTCCCACTGATTCGGATCGAGAGCTAATGCGGCGCTGTAATCCTCTATTGCCGCCGCTGAACATCCCAGTGTTTCATGAGACTTCGCCCGCCCGAGGAGCGCGAGCATCTGATCGGGTTCAATATCAAGAGCACGCGAATAGGACTCAATAGCCTCGCTCATCGCGCCTAAACGCCGGTGACATTGACCCAGGTTAGCGAAAACCTCGAAATACGGTGGACTAAGCTCAATAGCTTTCAAGTAATCGGCTTTGGCGTCTTCGAGCATCCCCAGTGAAAGGAAAACATTGCCGCGCTCATTATGGTATTCGGAGTAGTTCGGGTCCATTTCCATCGCGACGGAATAGTACTTAAGTGCTTCGTGTTCCAGTCCGATGGCATGGTAGACCTGAGCCATGTTGTAGTAGAGGACCGAACGGTGAAGCCTGTGCTCACCGGCACCGAGATGGGTTTCCAACATGTTAATGCCCTTCTTGCAAAGCTCAACAGCCTCTTGAAAGCGCCGTTGAAACGTTCGGATCATGGCAAGCCCGTTGCGGTTGAAAACGACGTTGAAGTAATACTGTCCCTCGGGAAAGTTCGCTCGCCCGATCTCTATCAGTCCTCGCTCGAGATACTCTTCACCCTTGTCTAGATTGCGCGGTTTGACAAACCTGGCGTGGAACATCGCCATGTAGTAGAAAAGGTCGGCGCGCCATTCGGCGCAGGTGTCGGCAATCTTGAAGCCTTCTTCCTCTGTTAGCGTGATGGCCGCTTGAGCATCGTTCAGCCCAAGGTGCGACATGATCAGCTTGACAAAAATCGACCACCTCACCGGCAGGTCGCCGGGCCTCTGCTCCGCGGCCAACTCCAGTAACCCCTCTCCGTAGCGAAGAGCATCCTTATACAGACCCGCCGTGTTATAGACCTCGAGGCCGAAATGCTTGTAGGCGAGGAGCTTCTCTGGGCGGCCGGCGATGCGCCAAAGCTGGATCAGTTTAGGGAGGTTAATTCGCCTTTCGAGGACGTCAGCACCAATTTGTCGTTCTAGTTCAAGGGCTGCCCGCTCTGCTTCGCAAGAATCGGGTTGGGCAGCCTTGCAAGGGGGTAGGTGGAAGCGAAGTGTATCTACCTGAATACTCGGATCGAATGAACTTCGTACCGGATCGGCCTTCCCGTGCTCCACCGCCAGCACCAGTCGCAAGTCCAACTGCTTGCCTCGCCGCCGCATAAGATGCGTGAAGAAGAGGCTGCCCATCGCTCCGGCGCGGTCGTAGAAGTCGCATCCGATGGTCCAGGGCGCCCCTGGGTTAAACGTACTTTTCCAGGTGTCCAGCAGATCAATTAGTCCATGGACGATGCGATAGGCGCGATCTGCCGGGTAATTGCGGGTCCGCTCCGGGCCATCGGAAAGGTCGGTGAGAGTCGGATTTGTCACTGCCACGGTCCGCCTGAGTTCAGGCAGAACGCTGGCGAGTTCCATTGAGTGGCGCTCCATGAGATCGGACCGTTTGGCCTGTATTTCCGGCAACAACGTCGCAAACAATTCATTGGCGCCGGCCCACGGTCCGCCGGCATCAAAGTCGCAGTACAGAGTGAATGTGCGTCTGCCACATTGATCGTCGGCTTTGAGTTGAACAGCAAGCCAGTCACGCCTTATCTGGGTGGCGGCAGCTTCGATGATCGTTATCTGTCCGGACATTGTGGTTAACTCCTCGCACCATGTGCAATACTGCGGACCCACAAAACACAGCCCGCCACGGTCGGAACAAGAAAGTAGAGGGTTAGAACGATACCGTCTACAAAGCCCGCCCGATTCGTTTGATAGCCCTGGGATACTACACTCGACACAATGTGCCAATAACCCAAACTGACCGGTATGGTTGCCCACAGAACCGTTGAAATCGCGCACACGCGTCCCGCAATCCAGACGCCGGAGTAAAGGCGAATCACTTTGCGTTCCCTCAGTGGAATATGAGTTTGATCTTGATGGCCGATTCTTGAGATGAACCGCGCTAACTGATTCTTCAGAAAGACCTCTGTATCGGCGAGTAGATTGCGGCAATTTAACGCCGTGGCCAAAACAAAATAGAGGTCTGTTCGTACGAACAGAAAGAACTGCCATACGATGGCCATAAAGTAAGTAAAGATCATCGCACGCATCACGCGAGCCAGAAAGGGATAGCGTGCGACAATTTCTGCATGTTGAGATGATAAAAGGAGGATCAGGAGTGAAGCGCAAACGCCGTCACATAACATCCCTGCCAGGAAGGGAACATATCGCTTTCGCTTCGGCAGAGCCCACAGTCCCGTCATATCGGTCTCGGCAACCAAGTACCAAAGCCGGTTACCTATTCCGATGCGCGACTGGGCGCCGGCTGCACGGGCAGCGATCGCATGTGCCATCTCGTGGAGGAAAACGGCGGAGATGTTGAGGATGACAAGGATTGTCCAGGTAAGCGTAAGATGATCTTCAAAGACGAGGTTGGCCGGTACTGGGACCAGCGTGTGATCTGAGATGACCGTTGCAATTGCCCATATGATCAGCGAAATCGCAATTATGAGTGCCGGTTTTCCAAAAAGTAACCTGGCGGTCGATTCTGGAAAAGTGGAGAAATGATAGTGGCGCTTCGATTCGTGCGGGGTCTCTAGTCTTTCACGGTCTGCCAAGGAGTTTTGACCGGGAGTCCGGATCAGGCCCTTTGCTTCCAATAAAGTGAGGAAATCGTCAAGGTCTGGTTTTTCGCCGTGCTTGCGTTGATAGATATCCGAAACCTCGCCGACGGTCTTGCCGGAGGCGAGTTCTTGGAGCATTTCTGCGGCTTCCGGTTCAACAACGAGAAACACACCCGTTTCCGGTGAACCAATGATTACTTCGTCGCCATCACGTTGCTGCGTAAAGGGCCGAACGTCTACTACCGCGTGTTGTTTGTAACTATTCATTGTCGTTGTCGCTTTCACAATCGCTTGAGGTGATGAAGCTGTGTTGGAGATGCCGGCTTTCTCTCAACACAGCTTAAAGATTAAAAATTAGCCTTAAGAACGCAGCCCTTGGGGTAAAGAGCGGCAGTGGTCTTGAGCGTCTCTACTTCGCGGATACTGAACTTTTTCATTGTTTTTCCTCCTTTCCTTAGTGGTTCTGAGAATTCCCATCTCGACTGATGCAATCAGGACACCATTGTTGATCACGGTTTTATGCGCGATCCCCCCAGCGACGAAACTGCAACAATTTCAAGGTCATCTACGAAGGATACGTTGCAGAGTGCGCAGGAGATTAGAGTATGGTGAGTCTATCCAAAAGGTGAGTGCTTTCAGGGAATCGCTAGATTGAAAGAACGAGATCATTGAAAACACTCTCCCAAAAACAGGCGACGCCGTTGCGGAAGGATAACCTCTAGCGTCCAAACATAACGTGGCAGAACTGGTGCTTGCACGGGAAGTGTTGTATCTGCGCGTTTGGTGGGTTGATGGCATGAGATCCCGACGACCGGCCTTGTTTCGCAAGCGCCAATTTGACCCGACCATTATCGTTACCTGCGTGCGGTGGTACTGCCGTTTTTTTTTGAGTCTGCGGGATCTGGGGAGTTAATGGCGGCGCGCGGTTTGGCGGTGGACCATACCCCCATCTGGCGCTGGCAGCAGCGCCACGGGCCCGAAGTCCGACAATCGACGACGTTGCCATCGAGGTTTTCCTGAATGGCGATGTGCGTTAGGGCTGTGACGGGCGTGCCCCGTGCCAATCCTTCTCGCCGGGCGGGAACCAAACGATATATCCGGGCCGGATCTCCTTGACCGGTCCGCCCCAACGCTGCGCCCATCCGCGACCCGCCGTGACGATTAAAATCTGACCGAGCGGATGCGTATGCCATGCGGTACGGGCACCCGGCTCGAAGGTGACGATGGCGCCCTACACTTGTGCCGGGTCGGGCGCCTGAAAGAGTGGATCGCCAACGGCGTTTTCACCCTCGAACACATTCACCGGGAGGCCCGTTTAGAACGTGAACCGTCCACTTACCTGAGCGATACGCGGGGTGTTCGTCTGGGTATGAGGGTTATAGCCGAAATTGGTATCCGTTACACCGACGTCCGGACCGCCAAAGACCACGGTGTTGAGCGCGTTCAGTGCCTCGAAACGGATCGTGATACCCATGCGTTCGTTGATCGTGATCTTCTTCTGGAGCAGCGCGTCGAGGTCCGAGAAGGGTGGATACCGCACATTTGAAAGGTACCGTGGGGCATTTCCGAAAGCATACGTCCCCGTCTCTGTAAATGCCTGTGGGTTGAAGCTGGACACCTCACCCGTGGTTGGGTTGATTATCGTCTGCGTGACGCCTTGACCGGGAACCAGCGTCGGGCGCATCCCCGAGGTGGTGCTGAGAGAAGCCGACTGTATCGGCGATGTGAGGGAAATGGGTTGACCCGTGTTGTACTGGTAGGTGGCGCCAAGCTCCCAACCTCCAAGGACCTGGCTAAGCACCCCGTGGTTGAGAAATTGCATCTGCCGGCCGAAGGGAAGTTGGTACAACGCGCTGACCCGTAAAACGTTGGTCTGATCCAGGTCGGCGATAGACCGCTCGCAGCTAAGACAACCATTGTTCTGAATACTGGCGGAGGTGCCTAATTCGCCAATATTATCGATGTTTTTGCTGAAGGTATAACCCAGGAGTAAAGAGAGACCCCGGCCGAGCCGGTGCTCCAGTGTCAGTTGGCCGGCCCGGTAGGTCGAGTGTCCCCAGCCGCTGTTCAGCACTTCAAAGTTCAGGAACTGCGGATGGGCTCGATACAGGTAGCCTGCCTGTATCGTACTCTTGCTCAGCAAGGAGCTTGAGTCGGTGATGACATTATAGAAGGGATTAGACACAACGGTGTTCAGGCCCTTTCCCAGAGCCAGGTCTGCATCCGTGAGCTGGTTAAGCTGAACAGCGCCCAGTAGGTGTACGCCCTCGCTGCCGACGTATGCCGCGGTGACGACAAACCCCCCGGGCAGCCCGCGTTGAATGTCGAGCGAGTAGGTTTCCTGGTAGGGATCAGCCTGCGGGCGAGGATTCCCCGAGATGGTTTGTCCCAGTTCGATGCTAAGAGGTCCGCTTCCGGTGTTGTTCCCGGGCAAAGAGGACGGGTTGTTACCGTAGGTAGTGGGCAGGCCGGACGGAAACGGGTCGGAGAGGTTATAGAGCGCGCTGAATCCGTCGGTTCCGGCATCGATTGAGGTGGACTTTCGCGTAAATCCGTACGATGCGGGATTCGTCTGATAAGTCGCCGTCGGATGCCAGAATATCCCGAAGCCGGCATGCACCACCGTTTTCGCATCGATGCTATAGGCCACACCCAGCCGCGGTTCGAAATGGAGCTTGCCGGGAACTTGCAAGGCCCTGCTCCCGTTGTTCAGACCTACAATCCCGACACCGCCGATGAGATTCGGAAACAATGGAACCTGAGCGGCAATCGGAGATGGGCTGGTGGTGTCGAGGTAGCTCAATTCATTGCCTGATGCTACGTCGGCGCCCTCATAGCTGTAACGCAAACCATATGTAACGGTCAACTTATGCGTGACTTTCGCGACATCCTGGGCGTAAGCCGCGTAATACGGGTGCCGGAAGTTCACCTTCGGAGCGTAGCCGCTGGTCACCGTGGCTTGGCCGAGCAGCAGTTCCGCGATCGCATCTCCGCTCGTTCCCGCGGGCGAGCTCGCATTGGGCCCGCCGGTGAATGTCCGTGAGGTGTTCACAGTCAGCAGTTGCGGATCCCAGAGTTGGTCGCGGTAGAGCCTCAGGTCTGTGCCGAATTTCATCTGGTGAATGCCCTTCACCCACGAAACAGAGGCGGCATATTGGTAGACGGAGTTGGGGTTTCGCTCGTAAGGTTCTGAATTACCGATTTCCCCGAGCTGGTTGGTAGTGGGTTCTACCTGAGGGGTAAAGGTCGCCGTTATGCCCGGCGCCGCCGAAGCGGGAATGCCGAACATGGCAGTCCCTAGGGGATCGACGGAGCCGCGATGCGATTCCATGTGTGCCCAAGAGACGTGCTGATCGAAGACCACGGTCGGTGAGAATACCCACGTATGACCGACCATGATGTTGCGTCCGGGAATGTAATCGTTTGAATTTTGCGGAGTTAAACTCGGTTGTCCGAAGGTTTCCCCGTATAAGATGTGGTTGTTGAATTCGTCGACATGGCCGTAGATGCTCTGCTTGTCGGAGAATCTATGGTCAATCCGGATATCGTAGCTGTAGTCGTTGTCCTTGTTGGGAGCATCGGAAAACAAGTTGTTCTCATCGCTGCCGCCCACGCCGGTCTGGTTGGGCAGCGTATACTCCGCGAGCAGGGCCTCAGCCACGGAATTTAATCGCGTGGGGGGAATGATATTGCCGGGAAATGGCTGGCGAACTCCCCCGCTGAGTGTGGATGGATCATAAATAACCAACTGCGAGCCATTGGGGTTGAATGTCTGCGAAAAATTACCTGTTTTTTCCAGAGCGGTGGGCACGGTAGTTGTGTATCCGGCACCGGGGGTGCTGTCGCGAAGCTCCTCGTAGGAGAAGAAGAAGAAAGTCTTGTTGCGCCCGTGGTAGAGCTTGGGGATGACTACCGGGCCGCCTATCTGGGCTCCAAACTGGTTTCTTGAAAACGAAGGCTTCGGCTGGCCCGCGGTATCGGCATTATAGCCATTGGCATCGAACGCGTCATTGCGGTAATACTCCCAAGCCCCTCCATGCAGGTCGTTGGTGCCTGACATGATCGTAAAGCTCTCGATGCCGCCGCCGGTGTGGCCAAATTCCGCAGAGTAGGCGGCGGTGTAGATCCGGAACTCCCGCACGGCATCCAAGCCGGGAATATCGCCCGCCGCGTGGGTATCGTAGTTGATGGTATCGGTTGCCCCGTCGATCAGAATGTCCGACTCACCCTCCTTCGTACCGCTGATGTAGAAGGTGTTGGTGGTGCTTTGGGTGGAAGCGTTCGTCCCGGCGGTCAGAGAGTTGCTTTGCGTGACACCGACGGTAAAATTGACCTCTTGCAGGGGATTCCGAACATCCAGGGGGATGTTCGCGACCAGAGCGGCTTCGGTCACCGTGCTCAGGTCGGAGTCTTCCGCTTTGATCTCCGGCGCCGTGCCTTTTACCGTAACAGCCTCCCTCACGGAACCAACCTGCAGCACCGGATTCAGCTCACCCTTTTGACCCACCTCCAGCACGATGCCGGATTCGACCCAAGTCGAATACCCCTCAGCAGTCACAGTCGCTTGATACCGCCCGGGAGTAAGCGGCGACAGGACGAACAGGCCGCTGGCATCGCTGACAGTTTTCAGCGTTACCTGCGTGTCTGTGTTGAGAAGTGTGACGGCGGCGCCTGGAACCGCAGCTTGGCCGGAATTGAGCACCTCGCCGCTCACGGACGCGTTTTGCGCAAGAAGATGCGTACAGAAGCCGCTGGCCAATAGAAACACACCGGCGTTGAGCCGTATCCGCTTTCGACAGAATTCAGATCGCATTTGGTTAGCTCCTTCAAAAAGATGCTCAGGCCCCGGTTCCGCGGTCACCGTAAGCCCAAGCTTTTGTATTTGCCTGCCGTCGCGTGGCGCGCACGACATTGGTTTGAACTTCATGCAACAACTGCTTCCTGCGGACGGGCGATAGATCAAGACTTTTGTCAATTGTAGGTGGGCTCCGGTTGCGTTGTGATAACGATTCGGTAAACACTGCGTATACGGAGCGGGGGCGTTCATCTTCCCGTAACCTCAGAGTGCTATGTTACGTGTTGAGGTTACAACCACGTTAGGAAGAACCGCGATCTGGCTTGTCCTGACTGTTGCTCTCGCTACCCTGTCGATAGCAGCGCCGCAGGAGTTGCCCGAGGGCGAAGGTAAGAAACTCCTCGAAGAGCGGTGCGCCGGCTGCCACAGCTTGAAAACGGTGGTCAGCCTGAAGCAGAGCCAAGGTGCATGGAAAAAGCTGGTCGTCAAGATGATGGGATACGGCGCTCGGTTGGACGACAAAGAGGTAGATGTGGCAACCGAGTATCTGACGAAGTACTTCGGTCCCGGGAGTTCGGCCGCGACGGCTGAGAGCCCCGAGGAGAAGATAGCCAAGAGGTACATCGAAGGCATTTGCTCTTCCTGTCACGACGCTGGTTTGATCCGCTCTACAGAGGCGACGAAGCAAGAATGGTTCGACATCGTCACCAGAATGAATGGCCTAGATGCCGGCGTGTCCCAGCGGGACGTCGAGCTTCTGGTGGATTATCTGGCGAGTAAGTACGGGCCCAAATAAAGTTTTCAGTTATCAGTCGTCAGTCACCAGTCCTCCGGCCCTGGGGAACGGGTACGCTAAACTGACAACTTACCCGACAATCTGCGGAATCAATTCGCCGGCGACGTCCGTTAACCGCATGTCGCGGCCATTGTATCGATACGTCAGCTTGGTATGTTCGATGCCCAGCAGAGCCAATATCGTTGCATGCAAGTCATGATAGGTGATCGGCTGCTTTTCCGCCTTGTAGCCGATTTCGTCGCTCGTTCCGATCGACTGGCCGCCCTTGATGCCCGCGCCCGCCATCCAGACCGTCATCGCGCCCGGGTTATGGTCGCGGCCTACGCCATTTTCCGAGAGGGGCATTCGGCCGAATTCGGAGTGCCAGATCACCAAAGTGGAATCCAGGAGACCACGCGCCTTCAGATCTGTGAGCAAACCTGCGATAGGCAGGTCCGTTTCCTTGGCATGGAGCGAATGGTTCTCCTTCATGCCGGCGTGGGCGTCCCAGGTATCCCTATTCTGGCTGCCCAAACCGCCTGAGAAGACTTGCACGAAACGGACGCCGCGCTCGACCAATCGTCTCGCCATAAGGCATTGCTTGCCAAATGGTTCGGTGATTTCTTCGTCCAATCCGTACAGCTTTTTGGTGGCGGCCGACTCGCTGTTGATGTCCACGGCTTCCGGCGCGCAGCCCTGCATCCGGTATGCGAGTTCGTAGGAGGAAATACGTGCCGCTAACTCCGAACTGCCGGGATAGCGTTGTGCGTGCATCTCGTTCAACTTCGCCAGCATATCGAGGCGGAGGCGCTGCTGATCCGCCGTCACCCCAGCCGGGCGCTTCAAATCGACAATCGGATTGTCAGCGGCTCCGAAGGGAGTGCCTTGAAACGTTGAAGGCAGGAAGCCCGATAGCCAGTTGTTCGATGCGCCGAGCGGGCCACCGCGCGCGTCCTGCAGCACGACGAATCCGGGCAGGTTCGCATTTTCCGACCCCAAACCGTATGTGATCCAGCTTCCCATGCTGGGATAACCCATGCGGAGCTGCCCGGTCTGCATTTCGTAGGTGGATTGTACATGGTCGTCGGACCTTCCCCACACCGAGTGCAGAAATGCGATCTCGTCTACTTTCGTGGCAACGTTCGGAAAGATCTCCGAAACGTATTTTCCGCATTGTCCATACTGACTGAATTTGAAAATGCCCGGCATGATCGGACCCGGCCGGCCGTCGTGGACGCGGACATCGCCGGTCAAAACCTGGCCCGCATATTTTTCGGCCGCAGGCTTGTAGTCAAAGGTCTCCATCTGGCTGACCCCGCCGGTATTGAAGATCGAGATGACGGCTTTCGCGCGAGGCTTGAAATGCGGAGGTTTTGGCGCAAGGGGGTTACCGCCGATGGGAGCCGCGGCGCAAACGTCGTTGGCCGGCGTCTGCGCAAGCAGTTTTTGCTCGTGGAGCATTTGAGCGAGGGCCAGCCCACCGATGCCGCCACTGGACCGAAACAGAAAATCGCGTCTATTCCAGATAGTTTTCATTTCGATTACCTCGTGTATAAAAATTCACTCAGATTGAGCATGACGTTCGTGAAGTCGACAAGCGAACCCGATTGGATCATGTCGGTCGCCAATGATCGTTCCCTTTCTGTTGGTGGCCGCGTCAGCGCGATCCGGTAGGCCAGATCGACCTGCTTGGCGACGTCATTGCCCGCCTCCTTCTTGAGCCGATCCGCGAACAGTTGCGCCTGGCGCAGGACGAAATCATCGTTCATCAGTTGCAGCGCCTGCGTCGGAACCGTCGATACGTACCTGGCGCCGAAAGACTGGCTCATATCGGGCAAGTCGAAGACCTGCAGCATAGGATTTGGCAGAGTGCGCTTGGCGTAAATATAGATGCTTCGCCGCCACACGTCGGGGCTGTCTTCCTGATTTCTATAAATGCCGCGAAACAGCGACTTGATAAACGATTCATCGACGTGAGGGAAGATTGCCGGACCGCCCATCGTCAAATCGATAGAGCCTGCAACGGACAGAATGTTGTCGCGAATGATCTCTCCGTCGAGTCTCTGAATGCGGTACCGCCACAGGTACGTGTCATCCGTATCAATCTTCGCGGGATCAATCTTCGCGCTGGCGGCGTCGTTAACCTCCGAGGCCATTTGATAGGCTTCTGACGTCATGATGAGACGCTGCATCTGTTTAATGCTCCAGCCCTTGTTCATGAATTCCACAGCGAGCCAATCGAGAAGAGCCTGATTTGTGGGCTGCTCGCCCATCTTGCCGAAATTGTCCAGTGTGGGTACGATTCCTTTTCCAAAATGGCCCTGCCAGATGCGATTGACGATCACTCTCGCGGGCAGCGGATTATCTCGGGAGATCAGCCATTCCGCCAACGCCAGCCGGCGTCCCGATGTCCGTCCGTCAGCGGGTGGAAGCTCTGTGGGTGGATTTCCCTGCGTGATCACGCTGATAAAACCGGGCTTCGTGGGATATGCCTTGCTGTCCGGATCGCCGCGCAGTAGGAAGTATGAGGGCGGGACCTTGTAGTTCGCTTTGCCGGGTCCCAACTCGAGGAATTTTCCGGCCCCCACATACTCCAGTTCGCATTTCGGACAAGCGCCCTCGTTACGGTCTCCATAGCCCAAGCCTACGCTGCGCCAATCCCCATCGGTAACAATCGACGCCATCGGCGGCGTCGCCGGCATTTCCGCGTTAAGAGCGGCGATCTGATCGTTCAGCGCTTTCTTTTTGGCCGCGTCTTCGGAACTCATGATCTTGTCGACAGCAGCGGCCGACCGATTGCTGTAGCCCGACTCGAGCACTTGGATGGCGATCAACTTCTCGCCGGGCGTCCGTTCGCTCTCCGGCTTCTCGACCGCGCGAACCACGTCTGGCGGATACTTCTTCCGAATCTCTTCGAGCGCCAGCTTATCGTGGTAAGGCTTGTTGATTTCGTCGATCTGATCCTTTAAATCCGCAGTCTTCTCGCCGATTTCGGTGATCTTTCTCATGTAGGCATCCGCTTGCTCGCGCGGTCCCAGCGGATACTCGACCTCCACGTAACCGAAGATCGACGCTTCCATCGAGTAATAATCCTTTTGCGTGATCGGATCGAACTTATGGTCGTGGCAGCGCGCGCATTGAACAGTCAGTCCCAGCATGCCCTTGCCGATCGCGCCCAGCACATCGTCCAGGTAGTCGTAGCGCCGTGCCGGATTGGCGTGTTCATGATTCCGTACGCGGGGACCCGCGCGCAGAAAACCGGTGGCGATCAGACTGTCATCGGTCCTGTTGGGAATCTCGTCGCCGGCGATCTGTTCCATTAAAAAAGTGTTGTAAGGCTTGTCGTCATTGAAGGACTTGACGACGTAGTCTCGATATCGCCACATGTTTGGCTGGTCCGTGTCGTTCTCATAGCCGCTCGTGTCTGCGTAGCGTGCTGCATCCAGCCAGTGGCGGCCCCAACGTTCGCCGTAGTGCGACGATGCGAGCAACTTGTCGATCACTCGTTCCCAGGCGCCCGGAGCAGTGTCGTTCATGAAGGCGTCGATTTCTTCAGGCGACGGAGGCAGACCGATCAAGTCCACATACGCCCGGCGAAGCAAGGTGAGCCGATCGGCCTTCGGCGCGGCTTTTAGGCCCTTTTCCTGGCGGGCCTTTTCCAGAAAACGGTCGATGGGATTCGAGAACATTTGCGCAACGGCGGGAACCGGCTCCTGGACCGGCAACTTGAAGGCCCAGTAATCGCGGGCCCCGGGAGGGAGTTGAACCTTTTCCAGATCCACGAACGCGTGGGTCGCGTCGGCCGGAACCTTTGCTGCGGCGGCGCCGGCATCCCAGTGAGCGCCCTGGTCGATCCAGTTCTTGATGGTGGCAATTTGCGCGTCCGTGAGTTTATTGCCGCCCAGAGGCATCGCCGGTTTATCCAGACCTGCGATCATGCGGTAGAGCCTGCTATCCTCGGCCTGTCCCGGAACAATGGCGGACCCGCGCGCGCCACCCCGCAGCGCGCCTTCGAGAGTGCTCAAGTTGAGCCTGGAACTCTGCATCGACGGGCCGTGACAGTTCCAACAGTTCTGCTCCAGTATCGGCTGGATGTCCTTGCTGAAGGACACCGGGGTTTGAGCATTCAACGGCGTCACGCCCCTGTTAAAGATGATTGCCGATAAACAGATGACACTCGCCAAAACAAGTCTCTTGGTCAAGTTGTCCTCCTTTTCTACCTATCAAGAATCGCGCACTGGTGTGAATCAACCGTGAACGTATCTTGAATAACGACTTACATTGTTGTTACAGGTAGTTTTTACCGTTTCATCACCGGCGCGTAACATGCGGCGAGATTGGTAGGTACGATTCTGGAGTTCGGCCCCGATCTTATAGGCACGCAGGAATTGTTCGCCCGCCACTATTCATGGTTCGTTCACGTGTTATTCACATCATGGCTCTATTCTGGGCAGTCTAATGGCGCGACGCTCCGCCATTTCAGAAGGGAGGCTTCGAATGGGCCATCGCTTGCTCGCCTCAACTGCCGCCGCTCTGACGGCCTTGGTCATGCTCTGCGCGCAGACGCCCGCTTCGGGACAGGCCGCGCCGGCCGCCACGAAGGCCGTGAAAACAACCGTCCCCACAAACAAGGCCTGGACGGCCCCGCGGACGCCCGATGGCCACCCGGACCTTCAGGGAACCTGGACCAACAGCACCGAAACACCCCTCGAACGCCCCAAAGAACTAGGTGCGCAAGAATTCTATACTGACGCGGAACTGGCGGGCTTGGTAAAAAAAGACCAGGACCGCTTGGCGCTCAACAAAGAGGAGGGTCGCCCGACAGAGCCTGGAACCAACGCAGATGTGCATTACGACTATACCCAATACGGGTTGGACCGCGCCCAAGCCAAGCTCTCCTGGAACCGGCGGACCTCACTGATCGTGGGGGAGCAGGGAACCTTACCTCCGATGCTACCCGAAGCGCGCAAGAGAAACGCCGATATCGCCGCGAAGAACCGGGGACATGAGCTGGATGGACCGGAGAACCTTGGGCTGAGCGCGCGCTGCATCGTTGTACCCCAGGAGTCCGTGCCCTACATCTCGGGCGGCTACAACAACAATCTGCAGATTGTCCAGGGAGCGGGAGTCGTGGCCATTATGCACGAGATGGACCACTCCGTCCGGGTCATCCCCATTGACGGCCGCCCGCATCTAGCCGTCGACATACGCCAATTCAAAGGCGACTCGATCGGCCATTGGGAAGGCAACACACTGGTGGTGGACTCCACCAACTTTACCGCCCGCAATTCCTTCCACGGATCCGGCGACAAGCTGCACGTGGTGGAACGCTTTACGCGCGTCGACGCGGACACGATCCTATACCGGTTTACGGTAGACGATCCAGAGACCTGGGCCCAGCCATGGACCGCGGAGACGGCTTGGTCCAAAGTGGACGGACCGATCTTTGAATATGCCTGCCACGAAGCAAATTATTCACTCCGCAACACACTGCACGGCGCTCGCGTGGCCGAGGAGAAAGCGGTGGAAAAGAAGGCGGGTAAGTAGGTAAGTAAGTTCTCAGTCATCAGTTGTCAGTTATCGGTCAGATAACGGGTAGGTAAACGTAAATTGGATTATGATGAGAAGAAGTTATTGGTTGGTGTTAGCCGGATTATGCAGGTAAACTGAACCCGGCTTGAGCCGCCCTAGATCGCACCCCATTTGGGGACCCCGAAAATCCTGCGTTAATACAGAAGAGACGCGAGGACCGCATCCTCGCAATCCGATCTTCGGGAGTCAC
>DATDGT010000216.1:0-7828 GCA_036521975.1 Bryobacteraceae bacterium | reverse complement strand
CGATACCATAATGCGCTTCAGGATTGACGATTGGCCGGCCGGTCTCTTCGTTGAGTCCTTTCGCCCAGGTCACCTGCGCAAACGGCTGGCCCGAGATGAACTGCCCGGTCACGCGGTCCAGCACGTAGTAGAAGCCGTTCTTGTTCGCCTGCATCAGCACCTTTCGCTGCCTGCCTTTGATCGTCAGGTCCGCAAGCATTAACTGCTGCACGCTGTCGTAGTCCCATGAGTCTCCCGGGACCATTTGAAAATACCACTTGAGCTCCCCATTGTCTGGATTCACGGCAAGCACGGAGCAAACATACAGATTGTCCTTGCCCTTCGACTTGCGAAGTTCCTCTGGCCAAGGGCCGCCGTTGCCCGTTCCGACGTAAACCAGGTTGGCGTCCGGGTCGTACGCCACACCGTCCCAGACCGTACCGCCGCCGCCCAATTTCCAAAAATCGCCGCTCCAGGTTTCGGCCGCTTTCTTCAGCGCCGGATTTTCGAAGGGCTTCGAGGGATCTCCAGGAATTGTGTAGAAGCGCCATGCGAACTGGCCGGTGTTGGCATCGAAGGCCGAAAAGAATCCGCGCACCGGATATTCGGCGCCACTCACGCCCACGATGACTTTCCCCTTGGCAATGCGGGGAGCCATGGTGATCGTGTAGTTGTCCTGCGGATAGGCGACGCGTGCTTCCCACATCGGTTTGCCCGTCCCGGCGTCGAGCGCTTCCAGCCGTCCGTCGATGACAGTCGAGATGATCTTACCTTCGTAGATCGCGAGGCCGCGATTCACGATGCCGCAACAGATCTTCGGGCGCACGGCTTTCTGATTGACCTCCGGATCCCAGCGCCACTTTGATTTTCCCGTGCGCGCATCTACAGCAAACACGACGCTCCAGTTCGTGATGCCGTAAATGGTGCCGTTCCATTCGAGCGGGGTACCTTCCTGATTCCCCCCGCCGGCTCCCACATCGTATGACCACGTCAGACCGAGGCGGCTGACATTCCCCGCGTTGATCTGGGACAACGGGCTATAGCGGGTCTCCTGGGGAGTCACACCATAGCTCAGCCAGTCCTCACCGCTCTTTCCCGCATTCCGCAGCGCGGCGTCGTCCACGCGCTTGGCCTGCTGGCCCGGAGCGACGGTCACAATTGTAAACGCCAGAACTCCGCTCGCGAACAGCATCATCTTTCGCATAGATCTCCTCTCTTCTTCTCCTCCGCGGCCGGCACAGCCGGTTGGATGCGGTTTTCATTTTAATGGAGATTTCAGGGAGATGATACCTCCTGTTTTGACGAAGGTCGATCCGGTATGGAAGCCTGCGGGTTGACAATGCGCCGACTCTATGCCGGCATGTTTCAGAGCGCGTCTGACGATCGAGGAAAGTGTCGATGAGTTCGCAAACCCAGTTAACGGAGCCGCGTGCCGAAGAAACACACGGCGATTCGCTGAAGGCGGGCGGTCGCGCTGTAAATAGGCGGCCAGGGCCCGTCCCCACGCCGGCCGGCAATGGTAGTGGGGCCGATCTCCCGCCCTTGCCGTGCATGATAATCTGCCCGGAGGCCCAATCGATATCATCTAAACTCAGCTTGATGACGTCGCCGGCCCCGCACGCCGAGGCTGGCGAGCAGCAGCAAGATCGCATGGGCTCGCTGAAAGGATGTGCTGGTCATCGTGAAGCCGGAGACCGTGGTCCAGTGGCATCGCACCGGGTTCCGCCTGTACTGGCGTTGGAAGTCCCGGCCGCGCGGCGGCCGGCCGCGGATCGCTGAGGAAATCCGCGTCCTGATTCGGCGACTGGCGCACGAGAATCCCGACTGGGGCGCGCCGAAGATCCACGGCGAGCTTCAGAAGCTCGGCTTCACCGTGGCGGAAAGGACCATCGCACGGTATTTGCAGCGAATTCAGCGCCGGGGTGATCCGGTCCAAAAGTGGCTGGCGTTTCTTCGCAACCACCGCGAGGCCATTGTCGCGTTCGATCTTTTCACGGTGCCCACGGCGACGTTCCGGATGTTGTACTGCTTTTTTGTGATCGAGCACGGCCGCCGCAGGATAGGATTCTCAGACTACTCGACGCTCTGCCTCGAGCGCACCGCCCTGGGCGCTCCAGTCTGACTTCGGGGACTACGCCGCCGCCGCGTAGCCGAGTAGCGCCCGCAAACATGAGCAGAATCGTTCTCGCCCGCCCACGCCACCCGCCCGACAGAGTCGCCGCAATGGGAAGCGCTCTTGATCGATAGCCCGCGCCTGCGGATCTGGTATTGGCTACGAACACCCTTTACGCGGAGATCCAGATCGAAACAGGTAACGAGAACTGGCCTTGAGGCGCAGCCACTATGGCCGTCGTTCCCGAGGAACGGCCGGACCGTTACTCAACCGCCGCCTCAAGCGTTTCGCGTCGTTGTCCACTCCCTGTGAATCTCTTCCTCAGAGAGAGATCTGGATAGCCGCTCAAGCTGCAAAGTCAGGTTGGGCGTCTCTTCGTTTGAAGCGATGGGGCTTGAAGAGATGAGGGTTTTCCGGAGGATCTCGACGAGCGCGCCGACGTTGATCGTTCGATCATCCATATTGGCGACACGTGTGAAGTTGATGTAATCGCCGCCTCCCAGCGGAATTGCCAGCGTCCAACTGGTGCCTTCGTTCATGCGCCAGAGCGCGTCGTGGTAAACCTTCCCTGTCGAGCGCCAGTAAACTTGTACAAATCCGAATTCCTTTAGCGCTTGCCGCAAGACCGCCCAACGTTCATCGACGCTTTGGGCGTTGCTGAGCGATGTATCAAACGCGCGCAGCGCCAATTGCGAGTTCAGAGCTTGCCGGAAGCCACCCGCCAAAATCAGGCGACGCGCCTGGTCAAACTCCGCATAGCCAAGATTCTGAATTCCCACCCACGCAATCCCGCAGAACACAACGATGACTGCCGCCGAATAATGATTCACAGTTATGCTCTCAAAGAGTGAAAAAACGGCTGTGACTCCGCACAGCGCGTAGAGGAGCAGCGCCACACGCCTGGGAGTTAACCCACGATCAAGAAGGCGATGGTGAATATGTCCGCGATCGCCGCGCATGATCGGCTGTCGTCTTAAGAACCGTCTGACGATAGATAAGCACAGATCCAGGATGGGGATGGACAGCGCCATCAGAGGAGCCGTCATGCCAAGAATTGTCGCGGACTTCTGGCTCCAGATTACTCCAAAACAGCCGAGGAGGAATCCAATCGTCAAACTACCGCAGTCCCCCAAAAAAATCGTCGCTGGATTGAAGTTGTAACGCACAAAGCCCAGTAAAGCGCCGGCTAGCGGCACGGTCGCTGTGGCGAGCAATACATTGTGTTCGACCAGCGCGGCAACCATCGTAGTCGCAGTGGCGGATAGGCCCACACCCGCAGCCAGGCCATCGACTCCGTCAATGAGGTTAAATGCGTTTGTGCAAACCACCAACCAAGCGATGGTTACCGGAATGTTCAAATGGGAAGGAACTGATCCCACCGCGAAACTCGTGATCCGGACCCCAGCCCAGTACGCCCATCCCGCAGCTAGAGCTTGTACGATCAGCTTCTGAGCCGGTTGGAGCCGGAACCGATCGTCGAGCACGCCCAAAACAAAGATGATTGCGATGGCGGGGGCGAGCCGAAGCGCAAGCGAAAAATCGACCTTGCCTAGCTCCATTCGTAATCCGCCGATGAACAACACGGCGAAACTGGCGACGTAGGCGATAAAGATTGGCACTCCACCCATCGTCGGAATTGGCCGCTGATGTAGCTTCCTAGCTTCATCGGGGTGATCCACTAAGCCATACCGTTGGAGCAAGTTCCGACACACGGGCGTTAATATCATCGCCAACAATAACGATACGCCGGCAAGAATGATTAAGAGATGCATGAACCGATCCAGCCCAGAAGAACTCGAATCCGGGCTAGCCTCCGATAGTTGAGATCAAGAGTTCCAGCGACTGTCGCAGAACGGGCTTGCTGCTGCCATCAGCAGAGCGAGACAGTCCTTTTTCTGAAGCCGCCGCGATGAAATCGGCCACTCCGTCTACGTCTCCATGACGGAAAGAACCGGCCGGGGTGAAGTCCGCGACTGGGCTCGCGGAAGGTCCGACGTAGAGGAAGGGGATTCCGAGGCGCCGGATGTTGTACACCTTGGAAGGATGTACTATTCCGACAAATGAATCGCCCATCGCAACGGCGTGCAAATCCGCCGCAGACAGGGAAGCAGAGAGAGTAGCAAAAGGCTGGTAAGGAATCCAGCGGATGTTGGCCAGACCATGCGTTCGAGCGAACTGGATCACGTGCGGGAATTCGCTTCCCCCGCCTACAAAACAAAACGCTATTCGGGAATGATCTCGTAGTTGTAGCGCTGCCTTGAGGAAAGTTTCGAGGGGGTGGCATGGACTATGATTTCCCGAGTACATCACGACAAACTTGCCCTCCAGTCCATGCAAATTGCGGAACCTTGCCGCTCCAGCGGAATCGTAGGCCACGGTGTCATCATGAGACAAGGTGGAATAACGGCGAGCTTGCCCGCCGGAACGCCTTTTTGCGTGAGCTTATCCGCCATAAATCTGTCCAGGGCGACCACTTGATCCGATCTGCGGAGGCTGAATTGGAGTGCGGCGTTCAGGGCTCGAACAGCTTTAGATCCGGGACGTAGCCAACCAGCGGCGATGGCTTCGTCAGGATTGAGATCCATCATCCAATGGATAAATCGAGCTCCGTTCAGACGCGCGACCACGGCGCCCAGAACGGAGATCAACGGCGGGGAAGTGAGGGCCACAACCGCGTCGAAGCGAGGCAGGACGGCAACTCGCGCTGCACAAGCTACGAAGAACGTTGCGAAGTCGGCGGCTCTTCTCCACCTGGCGCCTTTGCCAAACGAAGTCCCCGGACAACGCAGAATCTGTACGCCCTGCCAGCGTTCGGACCTTGCGAACCTGGCGCCTGGATCTGCGTAACCCAGGCGGCTCGCGACGACAGTGACGCGATGCCCGCGCTCGACCAGCTTTGCGGCAAGATCCGAAGCGTATTGCGCCGTGGCCGCCACGTCCGGATAGAAGGCCTGATTTAGCAGAAGAATGTCCACTTTGAGGCAGGCGACAACTACAGTTGAGCAACAACCCGCTGGTTCTCAGCACGATCGGCTTTATTCGATTTGCGCACTAAGAACGGCCCGATGGCGAGTGTGTCCATACGGGTCCGAAGAAAGCAATCGAGAGCCTGCGCGGGCGTATTCACGATTGGCTCGTTTTCGTTGAAGGAGGTATTGATCAGGATCGGAACACTCGTGAGTTCTCCGAAACGCTTCAGAAGGCTCCAGTAAAGCGGGTTACCATCTCGCTCCACAGTCTGAAGGCGGCCCGTTCCGTCTTCATGCGTGACCGCGGGGATTCGGGCTCGCTTGGAGGGCTTGATCCGATATGCCTGCACCATGAAGGGAGAAGGATAACTAGTCTCGAAGAAATCAGCCGCCGCCTCCGCCAGTACGGATGGGCAAAATGGCCGAAAGTGCTCGCGATGTTTAATCCGCTGGTTAAGAACGTCCTTCATCTCGCGACGGCGAGGATCGGCCAGGATGCTGCGAGCGCCTAATGCTCGGGGACCAAACTCCATGCGGCCCTGAAACCACCCGACCACCTTGCCTCCCGCGATTTCGTCAGCCGTCTGCTCGATCAGGGCCTCTGGGCTCAAGGCCTGATAAACAATGCCCGCTCCATCCAGTTCCGCCCGGATTTCGGCCTCGCTGTATTCCGGTCCGTAATAAACATGCCGCATGGCAGGCGACCGAGGATTGCCGAGCACGTGATGCCAGACGTACTGCGCCGCGCCGATGGATGTGCCTGCATCGTGCGAGGCGGCTTGGATATAAACGTCTTTGAACGGTGTGCGGTCGAAGATCTTGCCGTTGGCCACGCAGTTCAAAGCCACCCCCCCAGCCAAGCAGACCGCGGGTAATTTGGTTCTCTTATGGACTGTGTCTAGCAGTTCGAAATAGCATTCTTCCAATCGCGCTTGCACGGAAGCGGCTAAATCAGCATGCTTGCCGAGGATCTCGCCGCGAGGTGCCCGCGGCGTTCCAAAAGTCCGCGCAAGCTTTGAAGAGTAGACCGTGCCGAGCCCCGGTTCACAATCGTTCCAGGTCATCTCGACGCCTTGGGTGTGGTGGACGAAATAGTCGAGATTCAGGCGTACCTGATCGTCTTCCACCCTCACGACATCGCGCACCTCGTCGAGAAAACGAGGCTCGCCATAAGCGGACAGCCCCATCATCTTGTATTCGTCTCCGTACTTCCGGAAACCGAGAAACTGCGTGAACGCCGTATAGAACAGGCCTAGCGAATGAGGGAAGCACACAGCGCCGCGGATGTGGATTCGATTGCCTCGTCCGACGCCCCACATCACGCTGCTGAAGTCGCCAAAGCCATCGATAGAGACGACTGCGGCTTCCTCGAAAGGGGAAGAGAAGAATGCGCTGGCAAGATGCGCGCGATGGTGTTCCACGTGATGAATCCGAACCTGATCGGGCCGGGCTACGCCGGACTCCGCCAAAGCGGATGCCAACCTTGCCACTTTCATCGTGTTCCTGACGCGATCCGCTAGCCGGCCCCAGTCCGCGGGCCGCCAGGCCATGCGAAAAACCTTGCGTCCAAGATGCGCTCTCGGGTCGCGCGAGATGGCGATATGGCCTAGCTCGGCCTGATCCGTTCCGTGGAGACACCATTTCGCCGCGAGCGCCGGGAATCCCGCCCAGTGCTTAATGCGTTTGAAGCGTTCCTCCTCTACGGCGGCTGTGAGCCGGCCATCGCACAGCAGCGCCGCCGAAGAGTCACCGTGGAAGGCGTTGAGGCCGAGGATGTTCATGTTGGGAGGGGTTTTCGCGCCTCGAGCAGCAGAGAGTGCCCGCATACACAGCGCCTTTAATTTAAGAATTCGAGCGTTTCCGTTCCCACACCATTGCGTCCACGAGAAAACGGAACCAGAAACCTTGGAGGAAATGGAAGATCAGGCCTTCCTTCCCATCCAGGATGCCGAATCTCACGAAATACCGGTAGAACCAATAGAAGAAGACACGCGCGAACAAAGGCCATCGTGTGTAGCTGTTGCGCCACCAGCGGCGGCGCTGAATCGGGTTCCCTCTCAGATCCGCGGCCACCTGCCCGGCTTGGTCGCCAATACCGAGCATTTCGCTCGATTCCATCGCAGCCCAGCGTACGTGGCGAAGACTCCAGGAGGAGAACGATGACGCAACTACATCCAGGTAGTCGTGCTTCAATCGCTCGACGCTTCCCTTTGCTAGAAAGTGCTGATCGTACAGACGATCTTCGCAGCGGCCATGGCCGGCCCGAAATAGCCGCAGATGATAAGAAGGGTAATGCCCGCCGTAGCGAATCCATCGTCCCATGAAGATGGTCCGCTTCCGAAGAAGAAAACCGGCGGTCTCGGTGGGGGCGCATTTCAGAACTGTATTGATTTCCGACACAAGCTCCGGAGTGAGCCTTTCGTCGGCGTCCAGGTGAAGGACCCAAGGCGTATCGATAGGCAGATTGGATTGAGCCCAGTTTCGCTGCGCGGAGTAGTTCTCAAACGGGTGTTGAGTAAATACCGCGCCGTAAGCCCTCGCGATTTCCGGTGTCTTGTCGGTACTGTAGGAGTCAACCACAAAGACGCGGCAATGTAACCCGCGAAGACTTGCCAAGCAATCGGGGAGGTTAGGGTCCACGCAAAATTAACTTCCACAGATTCTCACAGATTGGGTGCAATGGTGTAGTTCCACCGCGGCAATATCTTGCCGGGTTTGAGAGCGAGCGATGAGATGAGTCGGCGGTTCGGTTTGAGACCGGTGGGAT
>DATDGT010000215.1:0-16459 GCA_036521975.1 Bryobacteraceae bacterium | reverse complement strand
ATGGACTGCGGAAACGCACAAGAGGGTCAGTCTACACTACATCGCGTTTTTCAAAAGCGGCTATTGGGAACACGTCACTTGCCCTCACCGCAAGTCCAAAAAATCTCAGAATCGACGGTCGCGTGACGAACTTGGGCTAGGATACGCTTCCGTCTTGCCTCCGCCGCTGAGGGGGGAGACATGGGAGCCTCTTTGCGACACGGCGCCGGGCTTGCGGCCGTTGGCGCGGAGAAACAACACTGCTACCACACGAACACGGATGCGCAGCCGGACTGCCGAACTCGGCCGGTCAGAACGGGATTCTCGCCCGCCGGACCCATCACGCCACGAGCCGCATGAGGCAAACGCGGTTCTGGGCCGGTTGTCTCCTCGAGCCCTTTTGCGCCAAGCCGGTTCATGGCGTCCGCGGCCGCGTCCACCTTGGGGTCGTCTTCCGCGCCGGTCGCGAACACCAAAGCTCCGCCGTGCCGCAATCCATCGATGTAGGCTTCAGCCTCGGCTTTGGTCGCTCCGATCCTGGCAAGCTCCCGCCTTAAGTCGACCTCAAAATCGAGCCGCGGAAAGCTCATCACGCCCGTGATCTCGAAGGTCTTGGGTTCTGCCACTGTCCGAACCTCGTTGCGCGGAATCCCCAGAGCCTCGATCTCGCGCACGGCCTCGTCTGCGCGCCCGGCACTCTCAAATAATCCAACTGCTGTTTTCGCCATGCGACTCCTCCCTAATGTGATACCGCCTCGTTAAGCGGCTTCCACCATGAAAGTGTTGACCTTCCATTGTAGAATTTTAGATCCTCATGGCGCATTGGCGTGCCTATCTCAAGAAGCGCTTCGCGACGAGTATCTCGACAATCCGGCGAGCGGGTTCTTCCGGATTCTCACCGCGCACGACCAGATCGGGAGCCTGGGGTGGCTCGTAGGGCTCCTGCAATCCCGGCACGGTCGCGGCTTGGCCTGCCTTAGCCATACGATAAATTCCCTTCGGATCCCGAGCCATGCAAATTTCCAACGGTGTATCCACATAGACTTCAAGGAATCGAGAAATTTCGCGCCGCGCGCTGTCGCGGTAGCCGCGCCGGTTTGCGGTCGCGTCGAAGATCACGGGCACCCCATGCTCCATCAGCAGCCGCCCCACAAAGGCCATCCGCCGGTAAAACGTGTCTCGCCCGGAAGCGTCATACTGGTCCGCTGACGAATACCTCTCGCAGAACGTCCGATTCCAGCAACGCCGCGTCTACGCCACGTGAAGCGAGCTGTTTCACCAGCGCCGCAGCGATGGTCGATTTGCCGGAAGCCGGAAGGCCCGTGATCCATACGGCGAATGCTTCCGGTTTAGATTTAACGGCAGATTCCACAGTAGGCGTTGACTTGGCGTGGATCGAACGATTCTTGCTCCAACACCGCCAAGATGAATTTGAGGAGCTTCTCTCGCAAGGCGTCCGGGAGCGAGGGGTACCACACCGGGCTAGCCAGCACCAGAGCACGAAAGACGAAGAATGGGGCCGCCACCTGGAGAATCTCCCGGTCCCGTAAAGCCTCGATCGGATCAACATAAGCGTGTTGCATTACATAATCCGCTGTGCAACTTTTGCTCCGACGCCCGAGCTGTATATCGCCATATCTTCGAATCAAGCGAATCCGGCATATGGCCCAGTGAAGGGAGCAGCTTCCTCACCGATCGCGGAAACAAATGCTTCAAAATCAGACGGCTGCGGGGCGCGTGGTGTCGCGCGCGATTCGCCACCGTGTCGCGTCATTTAGGGCCGCGTCCTCCTCCGTTAGGTTGGTTACCAGGTTGCAGCTCCTATAGGGGAGCTTGGCGAGGCTAAAGCCTGTACTACTAAAGTTTAAAATCTTCGTGCGCCGCGACGATTTTGGTGGAAGTCCCGCGTTCTCATCCGTGTGCATCCGCGTTTATCTGTGGCTTAAGGAATCTTGCTTGCGGCACAGCCGCGCTGTGCCACCATCTTGCCCAACCCAACTGCACGAAATGTAGAAACTCGAGCAAGCTCTTCCTGCGAGGGCCATGCACGGCTTCCAGTAGCGGATCTGGTGAGATTCATCACTGAGGCGCCGAACGGGGAACTGGAGGGACCGGTCAAAGTCTGGGCGGCTGCGGGCGGCCAGTAAAGATTCAACCATGGAGCCATGAGATGCATCTCCGCGGTGTGAAAGGAAATGTGGCAATGTCTAGAGTCGCAGTGTTGAAGACCGCTCCGCCGACCGTGATCCGCGATTACGGGCTGCTGATGCGCCTGGCGGATTACAAACGCTTTCTGCCCAAGCAATACGAGACGGCTCTCAAGATCAACGTAAGCTGGCACTACTTCTACCCCGCGTGCTCCACCACGCCCTGGCAGCTCGAGGGCGTGATTTCCACACTCCTCGAGGACGGTTACGACAAAGAGAAGCTATATGGATGCCATAACCGCACCGTTGTGGTCAGCGCCAAACGCGGCGAAAGAGCGAATAAACTCAAGCCGGTGCTGGAGCAATACGGGCTGCGGAACATCCACCTTTACGAGGAGAACGAAGAATGGATTCGCTATGCGCCGAGGGCGAAAATGCTCGCGATCGACAAAGTGTATCCCGAAGGCATTCGCATCCCCAAGCGGCTGGTCGGATCCAACGTCGTTCACCTTCCCACGATGAAAACCCACATCTTCACGCAGATGACCGGCGCCATGAAGAACGCTTTCGGCGGTCTCTTGTTCGAAAAGCGTCATTGGACTCACAGCGTAATTCACGAGACGCTCGTGGACTTGCTTGCCATTCAGAAGGAAATTCATCCCGGGCTGTTTGCAGTGATGGATGGCACCTTCGCGGGCGATGGCCCGGGGCCACGATGCATGACGCCAAATGTGAAGAACTATATTTTGGCCGGCGGAGACATGGTCGCCATCGACGCCGTGGCGGCGAAGATGATGGGCTTCGATCCCCTTTCGATCAAGTTCATTCGCCTCGCTCACGAGCGCGGGCTGGGGTGCGGCGATCCAAGAGACATTGAAGTAGTTGGCGAAGACGTCTCAGACGTAAATTTTCATTTTCACGTCGGTAACACGCTCGCCAGCCGCGGGCAAAAGGCGATCTATTGGGGTCCTCTGCATCGGCTGGAGCGCTTCCTGTTGCGCAGCGTGCTCGCTCCCTGGTCGTACGCGGCTTCAATCCTGTATCACGACGTCTTCTGGTACAACCTCGTCGGCCGAGCCAGGGTCAGAAGGGCGCTCCAAACGGAGTGGGGCAAGCTCTTTGCCGGCTACGATTCGGGAACAATCGTGAATTGTCCTGGAGACTCTCGATCTTCCGGTTCCAGCGCGGCGTTAGCCGGCACAAGGCGATCAAGCTAGCATTTTCGGCTGTTCTCGCCCCGTTTTTGCAGGAGCAAGGAGTAGAACCGAGACTTCGTCAAAAGAGCTGCGGTGCGAACTCGTTCAAATAATTGCGCCAGTTGATCCAGGTATGGGCGCCGGCGCTGTCCTGGAACGTGGCATGGAAGCCGTGTTGGTTGAACAAGTCCACCGTCGCTTTTGAAGTGGCGATCAGGCCGTCGTCACTGCCCGTGCTGAACCAGAACAACTTCAGATCTTTTTTCAGCCCGGCGTTATCGAGAGTGGCTTTATTCTCTTCGATCCAGGCCATGACCGGATTCGGAGCCGCCGGAGCAGAGGCCACGGCCGCTCCACCGCGTCCCCCGGCCGGAGTGCCGCCCGGAATGCCGAATAAACCCGAGCTGTAGACACCGATGTATGCGAACTTGTCCAGGTGCGGGACAGCGACGTAGAGCGTCTGCGCCCCGCCCATGGAAAGCCCGGCAATGGCGCGATGCGCGCGGTCCGCCTGAATCCGGTAATGCGATTCGGCATAGGGCATGATGTCGTTCACGAAATCGTGTACGAAGTCATCGTCGAACGCGGGGCGCGCGGGTTGTCCAGCCGGTGCCGCACCGCCCGTCTGATTAGTGTGTCCCGCGGCATGACAATAATCATCGGTTTGGCTTTGCCCACGGCGATCAAGTTATCCAGGATGAACCCGGCGCGCCCCACCGAAGTCCAGGAATCGTCGCAATCACCCGCGCCGTGCAACAAGTAGAACACAGGGTATTTGCGGGTGCTGGTCTCGTATCCCGGCGGCGTGTAGACGTGCATTCGTCGAAACTGCTGCAGCGTCTTGGAATAGTATGTGACGCTGGCCACGGCGCCGTGTGGAACGTCTTTCGTGTCCATGAAATCGGACCCAGGCACGTAAAACAGGCTCCAGTTTTGAGTGTTGGACTCGCTGATGGACGTGTTTCGCGGATCCAGAACGTTCACGCCATCGATGCTGAAGTTATAGCGGTAGGCGCCGGGGTCGACGGGGCCAACGGTGAGCTCCCAAACGCCGTTGTCGCGCTTCTCCAACGCTCTTCCGCCGCGTCCGCCTCCGCCCGGAGCCGGCGCCGCCGCCGGATTGGAGGCTGCGGAAGGAAAGGCGCTGGCGGGGATATCGCTGGCAATCAGCGTCACGCGCTGAGCGTTGGGCGCGGCGACGCGGAACGTGACTCGCCGGTCGGGCGAGATTTCGAGAGACGTGACTTGCGGGCCGCGTCCCGCCTGAGCGAAAAGACAGACCGGCGCGATCAGCGCTCCGATGAGGACTGGCTTCCCGATAGTTGCACGGTTGGTGAGGCTCATGATCTTTCTCCTTAACATGCCGCGATCATACCATTGATTCCATTGCCGCCGGCGCAACTCCTTACGTGTACGTGAAGGACTCGCCTTACGGGCGAGCGCACTGGAAGTTTGCCGCGTCGTCGATGCTGCCGGTTCCCCCGTAGCGCGCTACTTGCGGGTAGGCGCAGAGGGGGCGAGTACGCACCACTTTACCGTCCTCAATGCGGCTCGCGGTGATCCGGTCAGGCGCCGCTCCGGATTCAGACCACTTGAGTAGCGGAGTTGCGACGTCGAACACGTTCGGTCCAACGCCTCCGCCGCAATGGTACATGCCGGGGACCATGAAGAGGCGGAAGAAGTCCCGAGTGGAGGGGCCCATCTTCTCCTCGACCTTTTCGTAATACTCAACACCCATCATCGGATTCAATTGCGGATCGGCCCAGCCGAAGTACATAATGAGCTTCCCGCCGTGCTGCCTGAAGGCTGTGAGATCGGTGTCGGTGGCGTTGAGAATCTGCGCGGCGAGAGTCGTGCGCGCAGGGTCTTTGTTGATGTCGAACTTAGCGAGCGGCAGTTTCGGGTCCTTTTCCGGGTAGGCTTCATATTGGAGGAACGTCTCGGCGTATCGCGTCCAGACGCCGGCGCCGTTCGGGCCATTAACGATCTGTGTGTTCCAGCCAGCTTCTCCGCTCACCGGAAAACCCGGGAAGAAGCGCTTGCCGCCGGAAGTCACATCGGACCCGCCGGTAATCACGTCCGAATAGATGCGTTCGAGCGCGGCGATCTGAGGGCTCGTGAAGCAGTCCGGCTGATCCACATCGGGGCAGCGTGGCAGGTCACCCGAGGGTTTGAATCCACACTTGCGGGGATCGTCAATCAGCCCGTCCTTCAATCCATCCTTCGCGTCGCACTGTTGGTAAACGCGTTCGGCGAGCAGCTTCAGCTTGGAGGCGGGGATGGGCGCATCAGCCAGGCCCTGCATCCACCAGGCGCGCGATAGCATGGTCCCGGTCTGATCGAGGGCGGGGGCTCCGGCGATGATGGCGTCGAAATCTTCAGGAAATCGCTGGGCGAGAATCAGCCCTTGGCGCCCGCCGAGTGAACAGCCGTCGTAATAGGACTTGGATGGAGACTGGCCGTAGTAAGCGGCAATCAGTTGCTTGGCGACGACAGCCGTCATGTGCAGCGAGCGGAATCCGAAGTCGACCAGCTTTTGCTGATTGACCGCAAAAGTTGCACCGGGCTCACTGGCTGCGGAGTGGCCGGTGTCTGTCGCGGCCGTGGTGAAGCCGTTGCGCAACCCAGTGGCCCTTGTGTTCATTCGGTTGGGCGCTTCGAATGACTCGCCAGCAAATCCGCCGTTGCCAAACATGTATAAACGGCTGTTCCAGGCGGCCGGCAGGTTCACTTCAATGTGGATTTCGGGCGCGACAAGCACCGAGACGCGGCAATGCTCGGGAACGTTGGCGGCCGCCCCAATCGTCGTTGCACTGATGACGGTAAGCTCGTAGCTAGTGAGGGAGCGCAACTGCGCGCAAGCAATTTTGGGCTGTGGCTCGACGGGCTTCGCGCCCCAATCGCGGAACTGGACTCCGCCACCTCCTTGGCCGAAGGCGACCAGCTCGAATAACAGTATGCTCGCGATCAGAAACCGCATTCGCACGAACCTCCTTCGCAGGCATTATATCCAGTAAATCAGCCGGAGTCCTGTGCTGCGCCCACGGCTGACCCGGGCGGATCCGCGGACGAAGGATAGTATCGATATTTGATTTATCAACCAACGGCTGCGGACAAGTTTTGCCGGGGTGGCCGGTGGATTGATCTTACGAAATTCGAAATCCAGCCCGATGTATTCTCTTTGCTTTGCCGCCGCCAATGCCCGCGGCGCACCCACGGCAATCAGGATCGCGAAAGACATATTGACCGACTAATAGGAATGAGGAGGGGGCATGGCAACGACATCGAACATCGAATGGACGGAAATCACGTGGAACCCGGTGACCGGATGCGTGAAGGTCAGTCAGGGCTGTAAACATTGCTATGCCGAGCGAATGGCGAACCGCCTGTTCGCGATGGGGGCGGAACGATATCAGAATGCGTTCAAGCCTACCCTGCACCATGACCTCATTGATCTGCCAAAAAGCTGGAGGAAGCCCAGGATCATCTTCGTCAACTCGATGAGCGACCTTTTTCAGGAGGCCGTGCCGGAGGATTTCATTCGGCGCGTCTTTTCGACAATGCGTGACTGCCCGCAGCATACCTTTCAGATCCTCACGAAGCGCAGTGAGAGGCTCCGCGAAATCGGCCAGCGGCTGGCCTGGCCTTCGAACGTCTGGATGGGCGTCAGCGTCGAGGATGGGCGCGTCATGGGCCGAATTACCGACCTCGCTGCGGTTCCGGCGCGAGTGCGCTTTCTATCCTGCGAACCGCTGATTGGGCCACTTGAGAATCTGCCTCTAAAAGGAATTCACTGGGTGATCGTTGGCGGGGAATCCGGGCCCGGCGCGCGACCTATGTTCCCGGAGTGGGTGGAGGCGATCCATGGGCAGTGTCGGCGGAATAAGGTCCCGTTCTTTTTCAAGCAGTGGGGCGGCGTCCGAAAAGACAGGACCGGGAGGACGCTGCACGGGCGAACGTACGACGAGATGCCGTCAGTCAATTCAAGTTCGGCAGAACATGCTTATGCAGCCTGTTAGCCACACGCGGGTCACGAGAGCAGCGCTAGACCACGGGTTGATGATGGTCACTCGTGATCGAGGCGATTTCGATAGTGCCGGTGCGTCCGTTATCAATCCCTGGAAAACGCCATAGTCTCAGTCTGGTTCGCTGCCCAGTCTGGGTCAGCGGCACGACGACACGCGCATTTAGGCGTGCTCGTGATCCTAGGCGCAACACGGCTCGTAAAGTGTGATTTAATAGACACTTACCGTTTTCATCGACAGCAACCGACGATGTTCTGCCGGGAATCTCGCGTTGTTTCGCGACAAACGTTGGCCGCGGTGGTTTGTGTTCGATGGCTGGAGAGATGTCACATGTTCGCGCCGCACATAAAAATTTGGACTCTTCAAACGGCTCCGAGGTGTGTTTCGCACCATGCCCAGCTCAAAAATTTCAAATAACCTCATAGACCAGATCCTGCTTCTGAGCGCAAGCGGCAAGACCAACAAAGAGATTGCAGAACTGGTGAATCTCAAGCGGCTGCAGGTCGCGGCTATTGTGGCACATGTGCGGTTGCAAGATGAGGGCCGGCTTGAGCCCAGCCCGCGCGATATTGAAACGGAAAAGCCTCGTGAGGCTGAGTTTGCGCCGGCAGAGGAGGTAGACACCGTAATTCCACCGCTGTCGGAAGCCACTGAGGAATCCGAAGCCGAGGACGGCGTTTATGTCGGAGAAGAATCCGAGTACGGCGATCTCGCATATTGGGTGCCATGGAATCCGCAGCTCTCCCAAAATCCGCACCTGATGATCATGGGTGAGAGCGGTTCGGGTAAAACCTACGCTACCCAGTGTCTGGTGGCGGAGTTGGCGCAGGCAGGCATCCCGTCGCTGATTTTCGATTATGGGCAGGGGTTTGAAGTTGAGGGCTTGGACCGGCATTTCCGCAGATTCACAAATCCGCAGGAGTATTTAATCGGGGAAAAGGGCCTCGCGATCAATCCGGTGGAAATCTTTCCACGTGATCTGAAAGGCCCGAATACAGTCGCCACCCGCGTGTCCGATGTGTTTGACGCTGTCTACCGCCTCGGCGACATTCAACGCAAGGTCCTCATCGATGCGATGATCAATCTTTTCGAACATCGCAACATCAGGGCGTCTGATCCGCGGAGCTGGGAAGGGCCGCCCCCGACGTTGTCGAATTTGCAACAAGAGCTTGAAAATCTCGCAGAGGAAAAACATTACCCCTCTTACAAGAACGCTCAGAGTGTAGCTGCGCGGCTAACGACCTTTTTTATGCTCAATTCCTTCCAAAACGACGGGACCCCCTGGGTTTGGGACGCACTCATCAACGACCCAAAGAAGCGAGTTCACATTCTCCAGTTTCGTGGACTCGAAGGGCGAACGCAGCGCGTCGTCGTCGAGCTACTGCTGTGGCACCTGTTCTTTTATTTGAAGTCCGAAGGCCAGCACCCGTTGCGACTGTATTGTGTCCTGGACGAGGCGCACCACGTTTCCTTTCGCGACGGGGGGCCGGTGGACAGTCTCCTGCGCGAGGCGCGGAAATTTGGCTTGGGGCTGATCTTCGCCTCTCAACAGCCGGGTGATTTCAGTTCGGCGGCGTATGCGAATAGCGCATCGAAGCTGGTGTTCCAAACGGCCGATCCCCAATTGAAGGTTTCGCGGTTCCTTGCCGCCAAGTGCTCGAACTACAACGAACCCGAGCAAATTCACGAGGCAATCGCCTCTTTGCCGCAGGGTGAGGCATTTTTCATCACCTCAAATCGCGGCCGTTCGGTGAAGATTTCCGACTTCAACAAGCGCTCCACCCTGTGGAAACACCATGACTAACCGCGCCCCCAAGGTCCAAGCGGAGGTTCCAGAAGAGCTGGTCTACGCCGCCGCCGTGCTGATCCTTTCGGAGGATCTGTATCCGCGAAAACTTGAGGTCATCAGGGAATATATCCAGAACGCGAGCGATGCCCTGGATGACTATCGCCTGATTGCTGACACAGTTGAGGATCGGTGGGAGCCGGTTATAAAGGTCTCGATCCAGGGTCGTAGCCTTCTCATCTTTGACACGGGTACGGGCATGGACACCGAGGAGATGGCGAAGCTCAAGCGGATAGCCTACTCGGAGAAAAAGCAAGGCGAAGAGGCAGGCTACAAAGGCATCGGTCGGCTGGCGGGGATTGCGGTGGCGGACAAGCTCAAGGTAACTTCGACCTCTTACGGGGACCCGCGTCTGCACCATTTCGAATTTCGCGCTGGCGAAATGCGCGAGGATGTCAGCAAGAAAAAGAAATCCGGGGTGCAAGAACCTGCCTCGGTCGTCATCAACCGCCATACCAGCCTGTGGACGACGGATGCCGATGACCCGGAGTCACACTACACCTTGGTGGAACTACGTGATGTCCGCGAGAATTGCCTCGATATCCTCGACGTTGATGACCTAAAGGAGTACATCGCCGACATTGCGCCAGTAGATTTCGCTCCGGACGCCGAGTTTCGGTATGGCTCGCTGATCTCGACGAAGCTGCGGCAGAATTTGCCCGACTACTCTCCCAAGGGGGTCTACCTAGCGACCTCAAATGGCGAGCGTATCCGCATCCACAAGCCTTACTCGAACGAGACCATGCTTTCGGCACCAGAGTTCATCGAAGTCCGAAACCCTGACAAACCACAGGAACTGCTGGCCTATTGCTGGTACGCGAGCAAAGGGCGGGAGATGCTGGGGAAAGTCCGACCGGCCGGCAGGATCTTCTCCGTTGACGGCGAAGACGCGGAGGAAAAGCACCGTCTCGCGGGTCTGGTTTACAAACTCTTTGGCTTCTCCATCGGCGACCGCTCGTTACCGCAAAGGACCCTCTGGACGACCACGCTCACCCGCGCCCAATGGTTTACCGGCGAGATCCACATCGTCGATAAGAGTATTCTGCCGACAACCGATCGCTCCAACTTCGTCGAAAATGAATGGCGCGAGAAGCTCTACAGCCAGGCGCGCGACGCCATCTCTAGCACCTTGAATCGCGAAGCCCAAAAGATAAGCGACAACCGCCAGGCGTTTGAGACCGCTGAGAAGGTCAAGAAGAGCCTGGAGCAATATCAGAAGCGATTAACGACGGGACAGATCGACCGGGCGGACCTAAAGGCCGTTCGAGAACACGTGACCCAGGGGCTGGACCGGCTGCGCCGCCGCGAAGGCAGGTGTCGCGACACCGACATCCTGAATCAGATCAAGAAAGTGAAGAACCTGGGATCAACCGTCAAACAGGATTTGGCCGATCCCAAGCTGTTGAAAAAGGCCAAAAGTGTCGCGGACATCGCAGCCGAGCTGAAGATGGCCCCAAAGACGCGGAAGGTTTTCGAGATCATTATGGATACCCTTCAGGGTCACTTTACCGATACCGACGAATATCACCGGGTCGCCGGTAAGATCTATGGCGAGCTACGCAAGAAGTACTAAGCGGGCGGGCATCTTGAAGAACGACGAGCCCTTCAATTCAAATCCGAACAAAGAGTATATCCGCAGCGCCGTTGATACGCCCGTCATCGAGGCCTGGTTTCGTCGGCTGGGTCGGCCATTGAAATATCTCGGGCTGCCAGCATGGCAGATGCTTGATATTGTGGCGTGGCAGCAGATGCTGGGGCGGTTCACGGGTATCGAGCGCGCGGAGAACCAGCAGCACCTCATGTTTTTGAATGCGAACGTCAAGGACCTGGAGCATCGCCTCCATGGACTTTACGGGAGCTTCGATGACATCCTTCTCCGTGGTCGGGACGCCTACCAAAAATCGCCCGATTGGCCGTACGACCTGATCAACCTCGACTATTTTGGCGGGTTTCTGTATTCGGATCTATCACGGCCCAAAGCTTTCCGTAAGATGGTTGCCAACCAGGCCGCCTACGAGCAAAGTTTCATCCTTATCGTCACCCAGCATCTACGCGACGGCGACACCTTGAAAGAGAAAGACAAGTTCCTGGCTGATTTGGGTATGCGGCTCAAAGGCGCTGCGCTGGACAGCAAACTGCATGCGGAGATCGACGGCGTAGTGTCCTGGTATCGAAATGCGGACATTCCCGATGCTGCTCGCCAGGGGCTTTACATGAACTTCCTGTGTCGTGAGTTCGGTGAATTCGAGCACTTCAGCGTGCGCTGCCGTCCGGGCATCGTCTATGCCGGGACGGGCGATTCCTGGATGATTCATTTCGTCACGGACTTCGTTTACCAGCCCAGCATCGCCCACAGCACCATCAGTGAGCAGTCTCTCGTAGAAGTGATTAATCTCGGGCTGTTGGAAGCCCGCGACGGAAGACTGGTTGACAAAGCGTTTCAGCAACCGAAGCTGGGTTCGGGTGGGGGCCTAACGCCGGCAGCTAGCAAGTGACGCAAACGCGCCGACAGCTTGACTATGCCGCGGTGCATCGCGTAAACTTGCAGTGTTCGCCTGCAAATTGTGCAACGTAGCGCTTCATCTTTTGACGTGGAAATCGCCGGAATCGTCGGCCTCTCGGCGCAGCGACGGGTGTTTATCGGTTTTGCCGCCGCACAGTTGTTGCATCGCTTGAGTTTTGCTGATGTGCTCGACGAGGATACGGGGCGGGGGTATCAACGGCGTTTCAACCCTCAGCACAGCCTCGATTTCCGGAAATATATTCAGCAAGCGGACAGTTCGACCATCCCCCTCACCTTCAATATCCGGCCGTGCACGAATTCCTCCTGGGAGCTTGTAGAACGCAAAGATGGCAGGGCAATTCTACGGATACGTTCGGATGCCGGTAAGATTCTGGCGCAAGTCGATTGTCAGCACCGGCTGGGTTACCTTAACGACCTCTCTATTACTCTGCCATTCATGACATTCCTCGGACTCTCCGAAAAAGAGGAGATGGAAGTTTTCAATGTCATCAACAGCAAGGCCAAGGGTTTAAGCACGAGCCTACTTGATTTTCATGATGCCAGCCTCACCAGCGATCTGGCTGTTGAGCGTCCAGAACTTTTTATTGCCCTGCACCTGAATCACAATCCAGAGTCACCATGGTTTCGGCAGCTGGATTTGGGGGGTGGCAGCACGTCCGGGCTGATGCGACGCGCCTCGCTGCGGACGATGCAAAAAGCCATCAAGCGGTTCCTGCGGTTCAGCAAAATCCTTTCCAAGCGGTCGCCAGAACTGGCTGCCCAGGTGGTGCTCGCTTTCTGGGTAGCGGTTTCGGTGTTGTTACGCGAAGAATGGGACAACCCCCGGCGACACCTGGTTAACAAAGGCGTGGGCGTTTACGCCCTGATGACCATAGCCGCGGATCTCTATCAGGAGTCCGAGACCACCGGTCAGACATGCGACAAGAAATTCCTCCTCGCGCGACTTTCCGAATTCATCACGGACATCGACTGGTCCAGTACAGGCAAGCTTGCCGGATTGGGCGGGGAAGCTGGCGTGAAATCAGCGCTGAATTTCATCCGTTCGGTGCGAAGCAACCGGAGGCTCAAGGTGATGCCGCGTGCCTGATAAGAATATCCTGCTAATCGAACCAGGGTACAAGAACAAATATCCGCCCCTGGGGCTCATGAAGATCGCCCAATACCATGGACCACATGGTAAGCGGGACCGGGTGCGCTTCATTAAAGGCGAGGATGAAAGCGTCCTGGGCACCGCGTGGGACCGTATTTACATCACGACGCTGTTCACCTTCGAGTTCGCGCGCATAGCCCAATCGATCGATTTTGCGCTGCGTGTGACAAACGGCGATGCGGATAAGGTGTTCGTCGGCGGCATTGCCGCTTCGCTCATGCACGAGAAGTTCGTCGGAGAGCCGCGCTGGCGCGGGGTACGGTTCATCCAGGGCTTGCTTGACCAACCTCCAGCGACCTCACTGCAGCTCGATGCCTTCTCGGAAGAACTGTATTCCAATGACCTGAATGGCGGCGCGATCGAGGATCTTATTCCCGATTACAGTATTCTCGATCAGATCAGCTACCGCTACCCGGTGCACGATGCCTATTTCGTCTACGCCTCGCGAGGGTGTATTCGCAGTTGCAGTTTTTGCGGCGTACCGAAGCTGGAGGGCAAGCAGCGCGACACCGATTCCATCTCCGGGATCGTTCGCGGTATCGACGAGCTCTATGGGCCCAAGAAAGACCTCGTGCTTATGGACAATAACATTGTCGCCTCGCCCCGGTTTCATGAGATCATCGCTGAAATCCGGGATCTAGGTTTTGTTTCTGGCGCCAAATTTAGCCGGGGCAAGGTGCCAGTACAGCGGCGCGTTGACTTCAATCAGGGAGTCGATGCCCGCATCCTGTGTCGAGATCGCGCCTTTCTGCGAGATCTCTCCACGATTTGCGTGAAGCCTCTTCGTATCGCCTTCGATCATCTCGGCCTGCGGGGGCCGTACGAACAGGCGGTCCGTTACGCCCACGAGTTCGGACTCTCAGAGATGTCCAACTACATGCTTTACAACTTCCATGACTCGCCTGCGGACCTTTTCGAGCGGATGCGGCTCAACGTCCAGCTTAACGAGCAGTTGGGCATTCGGATCTGGTCGTTTCCCATGCGCTATCAACCGACAAACCTCGCCGACCGATCCCATGTGGGCGACAAGTGGACGAAATACCAGCTTCGGTCGCTGCAGATCATCCTGCAGGCGACGCACGGCGTGGTCAGCGGCGATCCTGGTTTTTTCAAGCGGGCTTTCGGCAACACCGTTGCGGAGTTTGAAGCCCTCATGTTGCGTCCGCACCATTTTATTTTCAACCGTGACTGGTACGAGAAACACGGGGGGGCGGCGGAATTCCACGAGTACCTCACCTCCGCGGCCAAGCTCAATCAGGAACACCGCCGGGAATTGGTTGCGCTTCTGTCCTCTTGCGATCCCCGGGAGTTCGGCAATCTGGCCGGACGTGCTGAATCGCACCAGGTCCGAGACATCCTTGAGTTTTACAAGCCGCTTTCAAAGACGGAAGAAGCCCGTATCTGGGGCCTGCAAAAGGCCCACAGTGAAGGTTTCCTGGCGGTCATTGGGGCTCCGCCAGAGGAGGAGTTCGTTGAGGACGCTGGGCTCTCCGATGACGAAGCTCGCGAGACTAAAGTCGTGCTCAAGTTACGCAAAAAAGTGAAAGCCCAACCGGTGATGGCATGAGCGCAAATCTGATTTCCCTCTCATCTATCCGACCGAACAAGGAGACGCCGTGGGCCGCGCTCGTTGACGGCATCGTCATCGGCAAGGACATTCTCGAACTGCTGAGTAGCTCGATGTACGTCGATCCTATGTCGATTTACCGCGAATATATCCAGAACGCGGCGGATTCCATAGACGAGGCGCGGGCTCTCGGGGTGCTGGGCGAACGCGCAGCCGGTCGTGTTGAAATCGAGATCGACGTGCCGAAACGGTCAATTCGTATTCGCGACAGCGGCACCGGAATTTCCAAGGCGGAATTCGTCAAACTGCTGGTGGCCTTTGGTGCCAGCACGAAACGCGGCCGTAACGCCCGCGGGTTCCGAGGGGTCGGGCGGCTGGCTGGCCTGGGCTACTGTCAGGAACTGCTCTTTCGCAGTGGCGCGCAGGGCGAGCCGGCTATCTCAGAGATGCTTTGGGACTGCCGCAAACTCAGGGCACTCTTGCGGGCGGCCGACTCAAATCATCATTTGCGCGACGTCGTCATGGAGACGGTCTCGACGAGATCGCTGGAACCAGGTAAAGGTGCCGGGCATTTCTTCGAAGTGGAAATGCGCGGCGTGATCCGCCACCGAAACGACCAATTACTCGACCCGACCGCCGTGACACGTTACCTCTCGCAGGTCGCGCCGGTACCGTTCTCGCCGGACTTCCGCTACGGCGGGAAAGTCTGCGACGCTCTGAAGCCCTACGTCAAGCTCGGCGAACTTCGGATCGAATTGAACGGTGGTGACTCGCCCACCTATCGCCCACATCGGGATACCATACCCGTGGGACCCGGAGGCGAGGACAAGTTTGAGGACTTTGAGACGGTGACAGTACCGGCTCTCGACGGAGGCGTGGCCGCTGTCGGCTGGGTGTTACATCACGGCTATGCGGGCGCGCTGGCCCCCGCAACCGGAATCAAAGGGCTACGCGTTCGCTGCGGAAATATCCAGGTCGGCGACGATCGCATCTTTGAGGAACTTTTCATGGAACCGCGATTTAATAGCTGGACCGTCGGCGAGATCCATGTGGTCGATGCTCGCATTCTTCCTAACGGAAGGCGGGACCATTTCGAGCAGAATGCACACTATCAAAATCTTCTCACGCATCTGACGCCCTTGGCGCGCGAGCTAAGCAGGCGTTGCCGAACCAGTTCGATAAAGCGCAACCGTAGCCGGGAGTTTCTGCGGCAAGTCGAGGTCGGGCGCGAGAAGTTGGCCATCATTAAGCAGGGAGCAGTCAGCCGGGCCGAATCCGCTCGGCTGCTGCGTGAAGTGCGCGGTCAAATGCCAGAGCTGGAGAAGATTGCTACCGGAGGCCTCTTCGACGAGAGCGAAAAGACTGGCGCGGACCGTGAAATTCAGAAATTGAACCGCGAGATTCGCAAGTTGGGGGACAGTGATCAGCCTGCCACCGCTCTCGCTAATATTCCCAAGCCGCAGCGTCTGGTATACGAAAAAGTCTTTTCACTCATTTATGAATGTGCTCCCAATCGGGTCGTCGCCAAATTACTCGTAGACCGCATCATGGCAAGGTTGGGTACGAAAGAGTGATATGCCGAACCCGGAAGAAAAGACCGTTAGCGATGAGTTCATGCTTTCGGAGTACCAGACCATAGCGTCCGCGCATTTCGACCTTCATAACGGACTACGCCTAAATTTTCGCTTCTATCTCGGGTTGATCGCTGTGCCCTCTAGCATCTGGGCCGTCGCCTTCAAAGATCAAACCGACATCTTCCATCTACCACGCGTCCTGGTGTTGATGATCGGTCTGGTTGCACTCCTTGGCTTTCTGATGTTCCTTCAGATGGTCAACACGCGTTTCGATATTATCCTCTATACCCGCGTAGTCAACGGTGTACGCGGCACTCGTGTCCAAAATAATTTTGTAGACCGCTTCGGTCAGGTTCGGTAGAGCCCCAAAACAAATGCCCTCCTTTTTGTGAGATCTTGAAGCGACGCGGAACCCGAGTTGCTGACGAACCCCGCGTACACTAAAACACCC
>DATDGT010000214.1:0-16873 GCA_036521975.1 Bryobacteraceae bacterium | reverse complement strand
CTCCGCCGCGCATGAAGTCTTCGCAAGTCGCACCGTCCTCCCCGGAACAGCCTGTTTTGTGGTGAAGACCTTTTAGGTGCTCCTACTGATTCTGAAGTACTTACACCTCGCCAACCCCGCGAACTGCGAAAGAGAGGCTAGTCCTCGGCCGCCTCGCCCGAGGCTCTCCGGGCAACACTGACAGTCCGATAACTGACAACTGAGAACTGATGACTGAAGACTGAAGACTGAAGACTGAAGACTACTGAAGCTGCTGCTTAGCCAGCTTGGCCTCCGGCATATCCGGCGCGGCCCGAAGCGCGGCGCGGAGAATCGGGGCGCCGCGGTCGCTTCTGCCGGTCTTGTAGTACGCGAGTCCCAGATGGTACTGGATCGCGGCATCGGAGCTCTTTTTGGCGGCTGCCTCCAGATAGCTGACCGCTTCTCCGTAAATGCCTTTGTGATAGAGTACCCACCCGAGGGTGTCGTCCACTTGCGCAAGGGTCGGAGCTAGCTCCTTGGCTTGCTGCGCATAGGCTAAAGCTTCATCGGGCTGATTCAGGCTGGTCAGCAGATAGGCTAAGTTATTCAAAGCGTAGATATTGTTCTTGTCTGCGAGGAGGATCTGACGATACTGAGCGACGGCCTCGGGAATCCGATTGCGGCGAATTTCCAGGTTCGCGATCTGGACGCGCAAAGAAGCGTCGCGGTCGCGCAGAGCGACCAGATCCTTTAGCCAAGTCTGGGCGCTATCCAGCTTCCCCTCTTCCATATCGAGCGCCGCCAGGGCCAGATCCGCCTCGTGAAACCCAGGATCGGCCGCTTTGGCCGCTAGCAGGAACTTTCGCGCGCCGTCCCGGTCGCCGGTTTGACGCATCCAGTCGCCTGCAAAGAACTGGACTTCGGGCGACTTGTTCACTTGCGCGTATTGCCGGATGCGTTCAGTGAACTCGGTGCCCTTATTTTGGGCATTGTAAAGGGACGCTAGCGCGACAAGTACACGCGCATCCGACGGCGCTTTCTGCAACCCTTCTTCGAGCGACGCGCTAGCCGCCGCGTAGTCGCGCTGCCGCATCTTCAGCCAACCGTCTTGCACTAGCAGATCCGGGGCGCGAACCTGGGCCAGTTGCGCCTTCAGATTTTTGGCGAGTAGGTCGTAGTTCTTCTCCCCCAGCAGCGCCCAGTTGCGCTCCGCCAGCAGAACGAGCTTGTTCTGATCGACCGCGGGCGCTTCATCGAGAAGCTTGATCGCCGAATCCGGAGCGTTCGCTTCGCTAAGCCGTTTGGCGAGCGCAATGCGCGCTTTCAGAAGGCCGGGGTTCAGCCGCAAGGATTCCGTCAACTCCTGCCGGAAACCGGTATCGTCGCCGCGAGATTGCGCCAGATTGGCCAAAACGTAATGCACCACGGCCGTTTCCGGACGTAGCTCGACGACTCTTTCCAAATCGTTCTGAGCCTGCTGGTAGCGGCCCACGGCGATGTACAACTCGCCCCGCTGCAGCAGCGCATCCATATCCTTGGGATTGTCCTTGACCGCCTTGTCCAGCAGTTTTTCGACGAGATCCAGGCGGTTATCGGCCCAATAGGCCGCAAACAGGCGGCTGCGCAGGTCGTGGTTTTTGGGATTCTCGCGGACAATTCGTTCGAGCTCCGCGATCGCTCCCGCCTTGTCGCCCTCCTTGAACAGATAGATGGCGTGCAAGGGCTTCAGCGTGGGATCGGAGAACTTGGCGAGCTGGCGGAAATGCACCTCGGCTTCCGTCTTGCGGCCTGTGCGGTATTCGAGCATGGCGAGATTGAACAAGGGGAAGCCGCTCTTTTTATCCAGATCCAAAGCCTCGCGCAACAGCTTTTCCGCTTCTTGAGAACGATTGGAGGCAAGATAGAAATTTCCCAGGGCAATCCGGGCGTCGGCGGAGTTGGGCACGGCAGCGATCGCCCGTTTCAGCACGTCTTCCGCGCCGGCGAGATCCTTTTTAAAGATCATCATCTTGGCCAGGATCACGTAGGAGGATAAAGACTGCGGGAAGCGGTTGAGCGCATCCTCAAGGTAGCTCTCGGAACCATCTTCGTTGCCGAGTTTGAGCTCGGTGAGGGCGATGGCGTTAAGCGCGGCGGCCGATGGCGCCGTGTCCAAGACGATCTGCAGCCGTTTGACCGCATCCTGCAACAGGTCCGGATCGTTGCTGAGCGTCAGCAGTTCGGCCATGCGGAGTTGGGCGGCGGCGTGTTTGGGATTTACCGCCACAGCCCTCCGAAAGGCATCCACCGCCAACGGGTTGTTGCCCGCCTTGAAATAGCCCATCCCCAGCCAATAGAACGGCTCGGGATCGCCGTTGGCGATCTCTGCCGCGTTCTTCCATTCAATGATGGCGCGCGAGTAATCGTGGTTATCGTAATACCGGCGGCCGTTTTCCATGAAGCGCAGCTTCCTCACGTCCGCTCGCTGGGAGCACGAAGCGGCGAAAACGAACGTCATCGCCAATGCCGCCACGGCCTGCCTGGCCGATATCCTAAACATCGATCTTGACCTCCGACGGCCCCTTAAGTTATCAGTTGTCAGCTCCCAGTTCTCAGTTCTCCGGCAACTGAAAGCAGACAACTGAAAACTGATAACTGACAACTGATAACTCATAACTTCAATGCGCGCCCTTCCCCGAGATCACCGTCCTGACGGTGCGCAGAATGATCCGCATATCGAACAAGGCGGACATATGCTTCAGGTAATAGAGATCGTACTCCAATTTACGGCTAGCGGCCTCGACGCTGGCGCCATATTCGTACTGGACCTGGGCCCAGCCGGTAATGCCGGGCCGGACGGTGTGGCGCTCATCGTAGTAGGGGATCGCGGCGCGCAACTCCTCGACGAATTCCGGCCGCTCCGGCCGCGGACCCACAAAACTCATATCGCCCCGAATTACGTTGATAAACTGGGGAAGCTCGTCCAGGCGGTATTTTCTTAAGAAAGCGCCCACCCGGGTGACCCGGGGGTCGTCGGCGGTGGCCCATTGAGCGCCGTCCTGTTCGGCGTTGGTGCGCATGGAGCGGAACTTGTACACCTCGAAACAGCGCCCGCCTGCCCCCACGCGGCGCTGGCGGTAAATCACCGGCCCGGGGGAATCCAGCTTGATGGCCGCCGCCGCCGCCGCCGCCGCCATGATCGGCAAAGACAAAACGAAACATCTATGACCGGGGCCGTGCACCCCCGACGATGAAAATGGCCGCGCATCGTGCGCCGAGTCCACGCGCGAGCAGGCCGCGCAACGCCTTGATTCCAAAGAGGCGCGTTTTTATTTTCGTGAGAACCCCGTCGTGGAGCAGATCAGGTCGATGGAATCTTTCATCAAAACCATCAGATCGGAGCGGCGAAAGCCCTCGGAAAAGACGAACCAACTGGGCTGAATGGCGTTCAACGCCACGCGGCCGCTCAACTCGGCCAAGGCGGACTGGGCGTCTTCGACCCGCACGCCTTCCATCCGCAGACGAACCAGGTCGCGAACCGGGAGTACTTTCCGCCGCTCCTCCAGCGCGACGATGATGCGGTCGGCCTGGGTGGAACGGACGATGGGAATCAGTTCCTCCACCCGGCCTAGAATACGAGCGCCCTCCGGCGCGCTGGCGGACGGCTCTCCGCCCGTCAGGTATCCGGCGACAGTGACGCGCAAGTCCTCGCGGGAAGCCAGCGCCGCCGCGACCGACCGGGCCAATTCGCCGATCCCCAAAATCAAGACCTTCTGCTCCAACACGCCTGACGCTACCGCCACCCGGCACACGGCGATCGACGGTAGTGCCAGCGTGATGCCGATCAGCACGATGCCCCGCCCGGGCATAAGATCCGGCCAGACGGTGTAAAGCAGACCTAAGGGAATGCAAGCGTACCCGGCCGATTGGATTAATTGCATCACGTGGTCGGCCCGGCTGCGAAGCGTGCTGAAATCATAAAGCTGACAACAATAAAAAACGATGGGGAAAATAAAGGCCACGCCTGAGGCGCGCAGCCAGAAAAAAGGCGTTCCCAGCATGACCTCGCCGTACACGGGAGCGTGCCAGAAGCGCAGCCACACGGCGGCGATCAAGCAGGCGCCCACGATCAGAGCCTCCAGGATCATCAACAGGAAGCTTCGGACGGCGACGTATTGGCGAAAAACGCGGATCATGAGACTAGGGGGGCCGGCGCTTTGGAAATATGTCACGGAACCCCAAGCGGACCTGCAGGCCGAGACGCGTCCGGCGAGCCCAGATAGGGACGAAAACCCAGGCTGAGCTGCACGGTTTCGGTCTGGGTGCGGGGATAGAAGACGCCCCCCGGACCGATGAGTCCGTTAGCTGACGCATAGGCCAAGCCCAGAGACCCGAATACGCGGCGGCTAACCGATTCGCGTATCGCGGCGTTGAAGCTGTAGCCTTTGTTGGCTAAGGACCCTCCTTCCAGGTTTATCCAGGAAGCTCCCGCGCTGACGCCCCAATGCCCTCTCAGCGGCCTCCAGTACCAGCCTGCCGACGCGCCCAGCGTCGCCCTGGAGCCCAATCCGTAGCTGTCCGAAACGGACCGCGATATTCCGCCCCTGAACGAGCTCCTCAGCAGCCGGTATCCCATACTGAGAGAAGCTTGGTATCCCAGACGCTGAAAACCTTGGATATTGTTTCCGTTGCGGCCCGGCAAAATGTATCCGGCGCCCAACGAGGCTCCGGTAAACCAATGCTCGGTGAGGCGGCGGCTCAGTCCGGCGTTCATCGACGCGTTGGGCGTCGTGTAAAGCGAAGAAACCGGACGGGCATAACTCGCCGTGAAGAAAGCGCTGGTTCTCTCCGAGAGCCGGTAGGTGGCTGTCAGGCTCCCGCTTACGCTGGTGGTTTGATTTAACAGATAAGGGGTTTGGGGGGCGAAAGGGTCGGGCAGACTTTGCGTGCGGCTGCCGCTCGCCGAAACCGAAATATGCATGCGCGGCGTCGCGGCATAGGTCACGGACATGGTCGCCGTGGAGGTGAGCAGAAATCCGCCATACAACAAGTTCTCCTGACCCGCCACCACAGACTGAGCGCTGTTGGCGGCAGTGGTTAATTCCGTATTCGCGCTCGTTCCGGTCAGCAGCGTTTCGCCGAATTCGGAGGCCGAGCCGGGCGTGCCGGTGAGAACCTGCTCGGCGTTGGGCGAGAGCAGAAGCTGGTTGAAATTTCCCAAAGACGCCGAAAGGCTCCCGTTTACGTTCCATCGCGCGCCCACGTTACCGGCCCAACTGGCCGTCAAACTATTGCCCGGCGTAAACGAGTGGCCGATAAATCCTGAAGAGGAAATTTCATACAAGTAGGACGGAGTAAGTCGAAGGCTGAAATGAAACTTTGAGGCGCTGCGCGTCCGCCAGCCGATGGAGGCAGAGGCGCCGCTGGCATAGGTGTGATACGAATAGTCGGGAATCAACTGGCCGGTCGAGTTGAGCGTAGGACCGCGGGTATCGTTGTAGACTTCGAAAACAGAGAAATTGTAGATGGCGAAACCTGAGCGGCTCAGCTCATTTGTGACTTCGGAGAGAGTGACGAGCTGCGCCAGGGCGGTGGGCGCCAGCAGCAAGGCGAACGCCGCAGCGCACAACGCGGCCCGGCGCGGGACCGTGCGCTCACCCGAATCCCTGACTCCCCGCCGAGCCGGGCTGCGTTGTGCGCTGAGTCGGTGGAGAGTGGCGGTCCTGGACCGCTGGTTTAGGAGCGTGCGGAGCATTGAAAAACGGGCTCTTCGGGCAATGGAGGGCAATTCGGGGGCCACCGCTTCGCCGTGGAACAAAACGGAGATCTGAGGTGTTTCACCCCGGCTCGGGGCGGGCTAAGTTTTCGCGCTCAATGCTAAAATTTCGTCTGGCCGCTAATCTAGAAATCGCGAACCTATAGCTAGAGTTATACCTGAATGGTGACAGATTTGCTACGTGCAATTCTCTCATGCCGATTCTGGAAGAATCCGCGGCAGAAGCTGCGCCGTTGCGGCATTCGAGTCTGCGCGTTTCCACCAGCGCCTTACTGCAGGCCGGAGTGCTTGCCGCGCTGGTGAGTTGGATCTACGCGCGCACGCTGGCTGGACTATTCGACGACTGGTGGAACGATCCCAGTTATTCGCAAGGTTTGCTACTCCCTCCCCTGGCGCTCTATTTCACGTGGCTGGATCGCGATTCGTTGCTCGCGACGCCTTCGGCGCCCAGCCGCGCGGGATTGTGGCTGGTGGGCGCGGGATGTCTCATCTTTTTTGCCGGCAAGCTCGGCGCCGAGTTTTTCTTGCAGCGGGTTTCCTTGATTTTCGTGCTGGCCGGATTGATCTGGCTGTACTGGGGCAAAGCCCGGCTGCGGCGCCTCTTATTCCCTCTGATCCTATTGACCACGATGATTCCGCTGCCCGCGATTGTCTACAACACGGCCACCGCGCCCCTGCAGCTTTTCGCCTCCGATATGGCGGCCCGCTTCGCACAGATGTGCAACGTGAGTGTCTACCGCGACGGCAATATCATCCAACTGGCTCATATTTCGCTCGGCGTGGACGAAGCGTGCAGCGGATTGAATTCGTTTTCCGCGCTTTTGGTGGCGGCGATTCTGTTGGGGCGCTTTTTGTGCGATCGCTTGCCGGCGCGCGCGCTTCTGTTCGTTCTGAGCGCTCCTTTGTCGATCGCCGTGAATGTGTTGCGCGTGAGCGGCACAGCGATTTTGGCGGATTACAATCAACGGTTAGCCGAGGGGTTCTATCACACCTTCGCCGGCTGGATGGTTTTCGTGGTGGGCTTTATCGGGTTCTTAGGGATCGCCAAGGCCACCCACAGGATCTTGGAGAGCTGAAGATGCCGAAGAGCGCACAGGCCGCCGGGCGCGGCGTCAAACGAATGAGAGACTCGGCGGACTCGGCCGCGCCCGGCGAGTCCGTTGTGCGCAAGTTTCTCCAGAGTCAAACCCGGTTGGTTCGCGCCGCGAATTGGTCGTTCGCGGGCGTGGCGGCGATTCTGTCGGCTACCCTGGCGGCCTCGGCGTTCACCGAGCGGCGGCATCCCCAAACTCTCGTGCAGCCGCTCGAGTCCATTCCCAAGACCCTGGCGGGATTCTCCGCGCAGCAGGACGCCCCGCTGCAGCCCAGAGAATTGAAGCGTCTGGTGCTGAGTGACTATGTCTCCCGAGTGTATAGCCAAAACGGCAATCCTTTGAGCCTCTTGATCACCTACTACGCCGAGCAGCGCGCGGGCGAAAGCATGCATTCGCCTAAACACTGTCTTCCGGGGAGCGGCTGGGAGATCTGGAACTACGACTCGACTACCGTTCCGCTGCGCGATGGCCGCGTCACCGTGAACAAGTATTTCATTCACAAAGGTAACGAGCGCCAAGTGGTGTTGTACTGGTACGAAACGGGCTCGCGCATTATCGCCAGCGAATATCTGGGGAAATTTCTGCTGATGCGGGACGCCGCCCTGAATGGACGCACGGATGGAGCGATGGTGCGGATTATTGTCCCCGACCAGCCCGAAGCCGTCGAGCAAGCCGTGGAATTCGCCTCCCAATTGATTCCGTACATGGAGCGCTGCTTTGGAATGCGAATCGCTCTTGTCGATAAGACATAAATGCGGTCATATCTCCCGAAAATTTTCCTTCAGTTCTCGGGTATTTTTTTAACGTTGCCTCTCGGCGCCCAGGCATTGCGCGTTTACGCCCTCCCCGGCGTCAGCGGCAGAGACGGCGCCGTGACCCTGGAGATCGCTTCCCCGCCAGGAAAAGAACCCGCGGCGCTGCAATGGGATTTTTCGGTTCCTGATGCGTTGCTGATCGATGCGGGCAGCGCGGCCCCGGGCAAAGCCGCCAAAAGCGGGGGGAAGGCGATCCAGTGCCGGATGCAATTCAATCCTCAGGGCGAAAAAAAAAGCTTCTGGCGATGCATCCTGATCGGGGGCGTCAATCGTATTCCCAATGGTCCGGTGGCTATCCTGAAGTATTCGGCGCGGCCGGAGACCAAAGCGGGAAAATACGGCATCGACGTGGTCCGGGCCTTCGCAGTTTCCGTGGACGCCAAAAGGGCCGCGCTCCAAGATGCCTCGGCGGGCATCGAGATCTTGAAGTAGATGGGGAAAACAATTGAGGCTGTCCCCTCACCTGTGCGCTGGTTCGGCCTCAGAGTGCGCTCCAATTTCGAGCATCAAGTCAGCCGCTTGCTGCGCGCCAAGGGCATCGAGGAATATGTCCCGGGCTACCGCACCCGGAGGGCCTGGTCGGACCGGGTGCGCGAGATCGAACTCCCCCTGTTTCCCGGCTACGTGTTTTGTCACATCTCTTTGGAAGCGCGAACTGCGGTTTTGGCGACTACGGGCGTCGTAGGGTTAGCAGGCCACCAGAATCGGCCCCTGCCCATCGACGATTGCGAACTGGCGGCCGTTCGCCGCATAGTGGAATCGCAGTCGGGCGTGGAGCCCTGGCCCTTCTTGCGAGCCGGCCAGCGTGTGCGCGTGCGGCGCGGCCCACTCGCCGGGGTGGAAGGCATTCTGTTGCGGACCAAAGGAGCCTGCCGGCTGGTGGTTTCCATCACGCTGCTCGGGCGATCAGTTGCATTGGAAATCGACGCGGCGTACGTACGGCCCTTGTGACCAGCCCCGAATCTCCCGAAAAGAAAGACCAACTCGGCGGATTTGGCCGCGCCCGGCGAGTGCGTTGTGCGCGACTTTCTCAGAAGGCTGCGCGCCTGGATCCTAATTGTTGGGAGCGTTCTGGGCCGGCGCCGGGGTGGTCTGGGCCGGAGCCGGAGCATTCTGGTTGGTCTGATTGTTGTTTTGATTCTTCGGATTCTTCTGATTCTTCTTGGGTTTCTTTTTGCCCTTGCTGTTGGCGTTGTCTTCCGGAGTCTGCGAGGCGGATTGAGCAGTGAGGGTGTTGGGGGTTGTCGACGCTTGCGCGGCCGGCTGCGCGGTGCGCGCGTCGGGTTGAGTGTTGAGGGCCCCGGCGCCGCCGTTCACTGGCGCGACTGTCACATCCCCCGTGAATGCCGCCGTCTCCGCTGGAACGGGAACGTTGGCAGGAATGTTCTGTTTGGGATTGTTCATTTGCGGCGCGCCGGTCTTCGCCGCCTGGCTCAAGTCCGGGTTGGGCCTGACAAAGCCGGTGGCGCGGCTGAATACTCCCGGCTTGGTGCGATTCTCTTGCTCATATTTCATGCGGGCGATTGCCGCCGGATCCGGCTCGGGAACGTCCCGCTCCATCTCCTTGAGTTTTTTCTTGGCGAGGTCGGCGTAGGCGCCTAACGGATATTCTTTGACGATCTGAGCCAATGCGTCGCCGGATTTCTGGCGGAAGCGCGGACCCATGTGGCTGTAAGCGTCAGATTCCCTCCACAGAGCTTCATCGGCGCGGCTATACAGCGGATAGGTGTCCACCAGGCCGGATAAGCGGTTCGCAGCGGCGGCCCAACTTCCCTTGTTGTAATACAGATCGCCCGTGCGCATTTCTCCTTCGGCCAGCGCTTCCTGAATATCGCGCAGTTCCTGCTCGGCGCCCGGAGCGAACTTCGAATTCGGGTACGAAGTGAGAACCTGTTTGCACTCCTGCTCGGCGCGCAAAGCTTGGTTGGGATCGCGGTCGGGTTTGTCCATCTGGCGATAGTGAATATCGCAGAGTTTCTTCTGCGATTCGGACGCCTCCTGCATGGTGGGATAGAAAAGGATGAAATCCTTATAGTCGGCTTCGGCTTGCGTCAAGCCCTGAATGCCGCCCTCGCGGAACCAACTGTCGGCGATAGCCAGTTTCGCCTTGGCCAGGTACTCGCTGGTGTCGTATGTGTTGATGAGCGTGTTCAAGGTCAGCCGCGCGACCTCGTAGCGGCCGTGCTCGATATCGTGAACGGCCTTATCGAATAGAATCTTGTCCGGCTGCTGGGTATCCTTACTGATGGGATTCTCGTACTTGGCGTGATGGAAGCCGCAAGAAGCGGTCAACACCATCGCGGCCGGCAGAGCGGCAAGTGCGGTCCTTTTGCGCATAATTTGGTCCCCTATCTTAGCAGGTCTCGATAAACGCTCCGCGCTGCGCGGATCAGACACGAACCAGAACTGCCTCATGAGCGATTTGCCTCATCTCCTCGAACGCGTTCCCTGGATTCACAGTGTGAAAAATCGACGACCCCGCCACCACCCACTCCACACCGGCGCGGATAACGTCCGCAACGTTTTCATGACTGATTCCGCCGTCGATCTCGATGTGAAAGGGCAATCCTCGTTCCGTTTTGCGCCGCGCGAGTTGGCGAACCTTGTGGAGCGAGTTTGGGATAAACTCCTGTCCGCCGAATCCCGGATTCACGCTCATCACCAGAACGGAATCAACGAGATCCAACACCTCATCCAGCGCGGGTACCGGAGTGGCGGGGTTGATGACCACTCCTGGGCTGGCGCCCTCCGCGCGAATCATCCGCAACGTGCGGTCCAGGTGGCGGCAAGCTTCCTGATGCACCAAAATCTGATTGCCGCCCGCCTCAATAAAAGCGGGCGCGTATCGATCGGGATCTTCAATCATCAAATGCACGTTGAAGATGGCCTTGGTGATCTTGCGCAGCGATTCCACGACGGGCGGTCCGATGGTGAGATTCGGAACGAAGTGGCCGTCCATGACATCGAGATGCAACACCCGGCAGCCGGCGGCTTCCAGTTGCGCCACCTGTTCGCCTAAACGGGCGAAATCGGCCGAGAGAATGGACGGAAGAATCTCGATCATATTTCAGTCCACGTGCTTACCCTGGCGCGAGACTACGCACCTGTTATTTTATCGCAGGCGGTCGGGACCACCCGCCTCAGAGCGTGCGAGAGCGGCATAGTCCAGAATGCTCGCGATGGCTGGCGAACGGGTGATTTGGATTCATCGGACGGTCAGACCGCTATCCTGGTTTCGATGGCGTCGTAATCGGCGCGCAGGGTCCCGTCGGCGTCATCCAGAAGGCCCGCTGCCGATAGGGCCCTGACATCGGAATGGACGTTGCTGTAATCGCGTCCGAGCGCCTTCGCCAAAGCGCGAATGCTCGGGACCTTGTGCCGCCGCACATAGCGCAACAACTCCATTCGCCTCCCCGTCAGAACGCGGGCGAGCGCGTCCCAGCTTTCAAAGGCCACACGCCTTTCCCGGAACTTCTGTCCGCGCTCGGCCCGCCGCCAGGCGTCGACGAAACGCCGCGCCGCGTCCTCCTCAAACGTGCCGCCTACGGTGATCTTCACTGCGCTCATCTGCCGCCTCTTAACGCCCTGACGTCCATCCAAAAGTCCGCCATCAACCTTTCAACCGTGCTGAATGCGTATGCGGTCTCCGCGCCCTGGAAATGTCTGTGATCGCCCTTTCCGCGCTCGTTGTCATAGCCGACTTCTCGAACACCCGGCCGGCCATAAAATAGCGAATACTTCAATCCGTGCCTCGACGCTGCAACCGGCGAGGCCACGCGCCACAGCTTCATCTCCACAATCGCACCGTCGTCGTAATCGATGCGCTGGCGGAACAGCAGCCTAGCCTTCAATAGCTATTATGGCCCGCCGCGCCATATGGTGTCAACGGATTCTCGCCCATCACCCGGACATCGGGTATCGCGGAGGTTACTTCACTAAATAGACGCTGAATTGCGCGGCTTCCCGAAATCCCAGGCGGCGGTACAAGGGATAGCCGGGCTCCGTCGATTCCAGCACTAACAGCTCGCCGGGTTGTCTTTCTCCCACAGCGGAGCGCAGGAGAGCTTCCGCATAGCCGCGGCGGCGGTATTCGGGCAAGGTCCCCAAAGAATAGATTCCCAGCGCTCCTTCCGCGCGAACCAGCGCCACCATCGCCACCGGGCGTTCGCGCGCGAATCCGATGAAGCCGCGATATGCTCCGCTCCAGGCCGATTCAGGTTCGTAGACGGCGCGCGCGATCGAATAGGGGATATCGAAGCACGTCGAGGTGAGGCCGGCGAAAGCCGAGCGCGTCGCGCTGTCGCTCACTGGACGGCAAGCTATCTCGGGCAGCGCGTGCGCCGGCGGCGCGAGTGTTTCGGCGATCATTCCAGGCGCGCTCGAGATTCGCCGCATGCCGACGGAATGGAAAATCTCGCGGCTCGCGCGACGGCCGGCAGGATGCAAGAGATCCTCGCCGAGCCAGAACGACCAGCGCACACGGAGGCCCGCGTAATAATCGCGGCACTCGTCCAGAATCGCGGCCAGATCCATGGCCGATGCCACGGGTTGAGTCAGAAACGCAATGTTGAACACGCCATAATCGATGCCGGAATAGACGCATTCGGCGCGCGGGAGCTCGCGAATGTCACCCGATCCGGTGGCGCGGCCGAAAAAGCGCATGGCGACGCGCAGATTGCGGTCGATTTTCAAAAGATGAACCGCCGCCACGCCGGGCGACTCGCGCGCCATGGTCATAACAGACTCATCGGATCGACATCGATCAGCAGGGTCGCCGGATTCCAGCCCTCCGCGACCGCGAAACGGCGCAGGTCTTTCATCACCTCGCCCAAGCGCCTCCGGCTGGACGCCTTCACCAACATTTGATATCGATACTCGGTTTTGAGCCGGGCGACGGCAGCGGGCGCGGGTCCCAGGACCTTCACGCCTTCCGGCGCCGGATTGAGAATGCGGCTCAGTTGTCCGCTGCGGGCCAGCGCCTCCTCCTCGCTCTTCGAGCGCACCACGACATTTGCCAGCGCGCCAAAGGGAGGGTACCACATCAATCTTCGGAACTCGATCTCCTTGGGATAAAACATCTCGTAGCTTTGCGCGGCGGCACAGCGGACGGCATAGTGGTCCGGATTCAGGGTCTGGATCAAAACGATGCCGGGAGCGGTTCCGCGTCCGGCGCGGCCCGCGGCTTGGGTCAGGAGCTGAAAGGTTCGCTCCGCTGCGCGAAAATCCGGCAGCCCCAGGCCGACGTCGGCGTTGACAATCCCCACCAGCGTAACGTTGGGAATGTCGTGGCCCTTGGCGATCATCTGCGTTCCGACCAGAATATCGTAAGCTCCGCCGCGAAACCCGGCCAGAATGGTTTCGTAGTCGCGCTTGCCACGCACGGTGTCGCGGTCCAGACGCGCGATGCGAGCGCGCGGGAACGTGGAATGCAAATCTTCCTCCACGCGCTCCGATCCCGTACCCAGGAATTGAATATATTCGCTATCGCATTTGAGACAGCGCGTGGGAACGCGCGCCGAATAGTCGCAATAGTGGCATAGCATGCGCCGGTCGCGGCGATGATAGGTCAGCGTCACGGAGCAATTGACGCATTCCATTCGTTCGCCGCAAGCACGGCACGCCACGAAACTGGCGAACCCGCGGCGGTTGAGCAGCAGCATGGCCTGCTCGCCATGCGCCAGACGCTCCTCCACCGCGGCGATCAGCGCCCGGGAAAACGTGTTCTGCTTGCGCGTGTCGAGGAATTCCTGGCGCATGTCGATTAACTCGACGCGCGGCAGCGGGCGGCGCTCGATGCGTTCCGGCAGCTCCAGCCGCCGGTATTTTCCGCGCTCGGCGTTGTAGCGCGTTTCCAGACTCGGCGTAGCGGAACCGAGCACAATGGTGGCGCCGCAATCGCGCGCCCGCACCACGGCTATGTCGCGGCCATGATAGCGCGGCGTGTCCTGCTGCTTATAGCTTTGGTCGTGCTCCTCATCCACGACGATGAGTCCCAGATCGCGCAGAGGCGCGAATACCCCGGAGCGGGTCGCCACCACCACGCGCGCCTCGCCGGATCGGATTCTGCGCCATTGCTGCGCGCGCTCGGAATCGAGAAACGCGGAGTGCAGAATGGCCACGCGCTCGCCGAAGCGGTGATGGAATTGTCCCGCGACGGCGGGCGTCAAACCGATTTCCGGTACCAGCAGGAGCGCGGAGCGTCCCCGTGCCAATGCCGCATCGATTGCCGCCAAATAGACTTCGGTCTTGCCCGAGCCGGTGACGCCTTCCAGCAGGAACGCATGAAACCCTCCCGTTTTTATTGCCTCGGCGATGGAAGAAAACGCCGCCTGCTGGCGGTCGTTGAGCGTGTGTGGAGGACGCGGGGGTCCGAAGGGGAGGTGGAGGGGTTCCAAGGTGAGCGCGACCAGCCCGCGCCGCGCGAGCGACCGTGCCGCGGCGCTCGCCTTGGCCACCGAGGAATCGAGCGCCGCGAGATTGTGCGACCCCGGGTGCAGTTCCAAATAGGCGAGAAGCTCGCGCTCGGAGACTCTCAACTTTGTTTCCGCGCACAACGCATTCGCTGGGCGCTTGTTTTCCCCTTCGGCGCGCGCGCGAAACTCAACCCGCAGCCGCTCCGCGGAGGCACGCAAAGGATCGCGCTCCTCGGTGTGGCTCTCCATCTCCACCAGGCCTTTCTTTTCCAATGATCGCAAGGCTGCACGAGCCTGGGGAAGTTTTTTCAAAAGGTACGAAGCCGAAAGGGGGCGCGCATCCAGCAGCCGCAGGATCTGCGATCCGGCGTCATCGCCGGCATCGCCGAAATGGAGTTGCCGTGCCGCATCGCGGCCGCTGGAGGTGAGCGAATAAACCTTGCTCTGGCGCAGATCGCCGGCCAGCGGCGTCATGGCTCGCAACGTTTCGCCGAGCGGGCAGCAATAATAGTCCGCGATCCAGCGTGCGAGCTTAAGCAGGTCTTCCTCGAGCGCGGGTTCCTCATCGAGAAGCCGGAGCGCCTCACGCGCGCCGCCTGCGGGAGCTTCATCGTGGGCGCGCAGCACCACCCCCGCGAGGGTCCGCGTTCCAAACGGAACCAGCACGCGGCAGCCCGGAGCCACGCGATGCCGCATGGTTTCGGGGAGACGATACGTGAAGGACTGATCCAGCGGGACCGGCAGGCTGACGTCGCAGTAGGCGGCCGAAATCTGGAGCGCGGAGCCCGATCCGCTCTCCATCCCGGAGCCGGCGGCGCCCTCCATCAATGTCCCGCCTCCATTAATGTCCCGGCTGAAAGAGCGCGAACGCCGCGCCTTGCGGATCGGCGAGTACCGAAAATGTCAACTGGCCCTCAATGGTCATCGGCGGGACATACACCTGAGCGCCGAGCTGCTTGGCTTTCGCCGTCGAAGCGTCGCAATCGGCGACCTGGAAATAGAGAAGCCAGTGCGGGGGCGCCTGCGGATTCGGTTTCGTCTGCACGCCGCCGATGTAATCTTCGCCGTTCTGAATATGCAGATATCCGGAAGGATCTTTCCCCTTTCCCGGATCCAGACGCCAGCCGAACAAGCCCTCGTAAAATGTTTTGGCGCCCTCGCGATCATCCGTCATCAGATCGGCCCAGCACAGGGTTCCGTTCTCCCCGGCGACGCCCATCCCGCTATGACTCTTCGGTTTCCAGACATCGAAGACCGCGCCGGTCGGGTCTTGAATCACGGCCATCCGGCCATATTCCCCCACGTCCATCGCGGGTCTGAGGATCTTGCCGCCCAATTGTTCCGCGCGAGACACGACGGGATCCGTGTCTTCCACCGCGATGAATATGCCCCAATTGGGCGGCATGCCCGGACTGAGGGAGGTGGAATAGCAGCCGGCGATATCCTTTCCATCGAATCCGAACATCGTGTAGACCTGGTCGGGCCCCATGGGGTGGTCTTCGAACTTCCAGCCCAACAAAGATCCGTAGAATTGTTTCGCGGCGTTTTGATCGCTGGTTCCCAACTCCATCCAGCTAAACGAGCCGGGCTTGTGTTTTTCGATGTGCGGCATGACGGGATTATAGCGAACGGTGGATTGAGAACCGTCAATCCGGCATTCCCCGCCGATGCTCACGGTCGCGGTATGAAGCGCACAGGCCGCCGGGCGCGGCGTCAAACGAAGGAGAAACTTGGGAGAAGTGGCCGCGCCCGGCGAGTCCGGTGTGCGCGAGTTTCTCAGAAGTTACTTTACTCCCGGAAGCTCGGGCTTGCCTTCGGGAGAGCGTTCATCGACGGCGATCGCGAAATAGCCGCTTACTGCGTATGTGCTCATGACAGCCACCATATCCATCGTGCCGCGCTTGCCCCAGAATTCAACGGCCTTCGCGAAGGTGGCGGAATCGATTTTCTTATCGTGGAACATCTGGTGGCCAAAGCGGATGACGGCTGCGTCTTTCTCGTTCAAACCCGCGAGCGGACGGTTGTACCGGACCGTATCGATCACCTTGGCGTCGATTCCCGCCTTGAGACCGCTGGCCTCGTGCGCGTTCCACTCGAGGTTGTAGTTGGTTTCGCGGCAAGCGACCAGAATCGCGAGTTCGCGTGTGTGAGGATCGAGCGTTCCGCCAGGCACCGCGACGTTGTGGAGATCAAGCAGGGCCTGCGCAACGGCGGTATTGTAAGCAGCGAACGCGAGAGGACCACGCAGGGTGTCATCCTTACTGGCGAAGGTCTCGAGAACCTTTTGGCCCTTCGCGTCTAAATCGGACTTTTTCAGATATGGTAGGCGGGCCCGCGACTGGGGATCCAGATCGGCCGGGAGCTTCGATTGAGCATACACGATAAAGGACGCCGAGGCTGCCAGCAGAATGGCGGCCAACCAGCGTGAGGATGGGGAAAGGGTCATATGTTTCTTCCTTGGTTGATTCTAGCGGAGAGTCTGCCATCCGGTCGCAAGCACGCGCCTCGGCCTCGCGCGCAAGGGTGCCGAAGCTACCGATTGAAAAACCGGTGCAAGAGCGAGCTCGCTAATGCTTGCGCGGATTGTGTCCCTTGAGCGAACCCTCCTGCTGGCCGTAGCGTTCGAACACCGTGGAATCCAAATCCAGCGTGTAGCCTTCGCTGCGCTGCGGCATCCGCTGCATCTGCCACTCTGCGAGCGGCTCGAACAGGCGCTGTACCTGACCCATGCCAAAGCGGCGAAATAGATTGCGGATGGTGTCGTCGGTAGGGAAGCGGTCCAGACCCAGCAGCGCATGGAGCGCGCGATCTCCCCGTAGCAGACCGGCGTGAGCG
>DATDGT010000213.1:0-13780 GCA_036521975.1 Bryobacteraceae bacterium | reverse complement strand
ACAGCAGCCCTCAAAAAACTCGGAAGGCACCTACTCGGCCACGGCCGACGCGTCGCATGTTTGCCTCGGCTCAACCCTGGCCGATGTGCAGCGTTTTCACTATGCGAGAAGCGCTCAAGCTGCTAATTTGGACGCGAGTGTTCGGAACCAAGGACTTCCACAGGTCGCCCTCGCGGCTCACCAGTTAGATTAGTGGACAACGTCGGGGATCGTCGGTGCGGTAGCGCACATAACTCCGAAATTCGCCACCCGCAAAGGGCCCGCGGGCATCCGCATTACAAAGAAGTTACTGCTCGCGGGTGGAGCTTACCCGCTTCAGGCTTTGCGGGCTGTTACTTACGACCAGTCCGTGCTTCACCGCACAGACACTCGGCCCCTGCTCCGTTAGAAACGTTACTGTTACAAAACCTACAGCCTCCGGCTCGCGGCTATTCTGCGTCGTCACTCTCGAAGAAGGCGCCGAAGTGCACGCCGGGCGCAACATTTACATGACTTTACATGACGGGGCCGGACAGCTTCGATCAGCTAAGGGCCTTTCTCATTTGGCGGCTCGGAGGGCCTCGTCGGGCTGGCTGAATAGCCATCCGGGCCCGCTGCTGAATAGGCGGTCGATTTCCGCTTGGACCACACCGTAGCATTCGCACGCGCTCGACTCGAGCCCATTCCGGTCGAGGACCTTGATGCGGCCGCGGTGGTAGTGTATCAGCTCCGCGTCTTGGAGGCGTCCCGCAGCCACAGTCACGCTCTCGCGTCGCCCGCCCAGCAAATTGGCGATCAACTCCTGGGTCATGACCAACTCCCCGCGGTTGCTCCGGTCGTGGCACATCAGCAACCAGCGGCAGAGACGTTGTTCCATGGAATGCAGACGGTTACACACAGCGCTTTGCGATATTTGCGTCAAAAGGCAGTGCGTGTATCGGAGCAAGACGCGTTCCAAATCGGCCCCTGGGGCCACCTCGTGTTGGAAGAGTCTCGCCGGAATTCGCAATGCCTCCCCCGCAATCTGAACAATCGCCCGATGGGGAGCCGTTTCGCCGCCGAGTAGGAGTTCCACTCCTAGCACTCCATCGTTTCCAACCAAACCCATCTCAGCGGTTGCGCCATCCCGCATCGTGTACACCAGAGAAATCAGCGAACTAGTCGGGAAATAAACGTATTCGAGGCGCTCTCCCGGCTCGTGAAGCACCTGACCGAGCGGGAGAACCGCGGATTGGAGCTTCTGACGGAACCGGGCACGCTCAGGGCCTCGCAAAGCAAGCAGCAGACGGTTTTGGGGCGGACTCCACGATCCTCCAAAATGTGGCACGAATGGCTCCGGTCCGCTGGCTTCACGGCGTGAATAATTGCGTAGGCAGCCGGGTCTCAGCTTTTCTTTAGTACATCGGGATTATGCTCGGAATTCCACCCAAAGTCAAGCGAGATTTTGGGCATATTTTCCGGACCGAAGCGCGCTTCGATTGGCGGGAGCTGGCGCGGTGCTGTCCGCTCTGTTCATCGCCAGCGCGGCTTTTCAGGCGCTGGCGATGAAAAATTCGGAGATGGCAGTCATTTGCATACTTGTTCCCGGCTCGGAATCCGTTCTCGCGTTTTTACTGGGAATGGTGGCCGGGAATGCGCCAGCGCAGGACGAATCGCAGGCGTCGGCTTGGTGACATTGGGGATCATTCTGCTTCACCGGTAATCGTGGTCGCGGCTCGGGCGGCCTGTCTTATTCCGGCCGACCGGGCCGCGCGATTGAACCGATGAACGCGCTACGTCACGAATAAATTCTCCTTGATCCCGTTCCCTCCGGGATCGCGCGATAGTCAGTGGGGAGCCGAGGTTCTCAAGGGTCCGCGGCTCCCGGCTGGCCGGGCGGTTCTGGGGTAGGGCCGCCCGACCCAGTCCGCCTCTCGCCGTTGAACCGCGCGGCAGCTAGGCGCCATTTGCGCTCTAGTCACGAATAAACTCAGAAGCCAGCACACTCGCCTGCCAGTGCAGTATCAATCAATGATGTTCGCTTTCGGCAAGCCGATCCTGTACAGCCGCCAGGAATGCCTGCGCTTGTGGAAGCTTAGACGCTGCGATCCTGAGGTGCTCCACCGCTTCCGCCAGGCGGAGCCGATTCAACGACGTGACCTTCTCCTGGACCAACAAGGCCGCACCAAGGAGGTAATCGGCTTGAATACTGCGCGCGTTCCGGAAGTGCATCGCCGCACTCCGCGTCGGGATTCTGCGCCCAAACCACCGTGAGTGACAAACAGGCGGCGATGAAAAAGCTAGGTGCCATTTGGCCCGGCCACCCTTCTTATCGGCATCAAAGGCACTGGTGATAAGTCGGGTTGGGCAAGATGGTGGCACAGCGCGGCTTCGCCGCAAACAGAGTCATGGAGGGCGGGCCTAAGCCTGCGCGAGGCTTCAGCTTCGCTGCCGAAGAGCGGCGCTGAAGCGCCGCGCGGACTAAAGTCCGCCCTCCAAAATCGTCGCGGCGCGAAAAGATTTCTGGGGTTAGTAGAACGTTAGATCTGGAGCAAGCGGACGCGAAAATCGAAGTGCCGGAGGTGGTTAGGGACACCCGAGTTTCACGATTCGGACGGTTACCTTGTGCAAGTTACTCGATCGGGACTAAAGCGTGAGCCGCTCACTCCAACCGCCGGCTGATTGAACTGCTCCGGCCGATTTCCGCCGAAGAAGAGATGGCGGAAGTTGTCCGCTCCCATTACGCGGCGCATTTCCCGCATGGCAAAAAAAGGAATCATCGCGAAGAACAGGACCAAGCCGATGCCGAGAAGCTCTTCCTTTTCCACAACAAGCGGGCGGAAGAAGCTGTGTCCATGGAGGACACCGCGCACGCCTTCCTCCAGCACATGAAATGCAAGGTACAGCATCGTAAACATGATGGCCTTGTGAATGGTAGATACGAACAAAGGCTTGTTCTCGGACCTCCTGCCAAGCCTGGCCATTTCGCCGATGAGAATGATCTTGGCCAACACCAGCGCGTTCACCATGGCTATTCCGAGGGCTAGGAGCTCGCCGGATCCGCCCTTCAGATAGACTCGATAAGTCGCGAACGACGCGAAAAAGGGAGCGAGAAACAGGAATACAGTCAGGAACTCCCACAGTTCATGAACGATTCTTTGTTTGCGGTTTTCTTTATTCATGTTCTCGCCCCTGCCGGCCGTTGAGACCCTGCGCCTCTATATACTCGGGCGCGTTGCCCAATGGGCCGGACATATAGGCCGCGGCCTAGGCCGCGACCTTTTCCAATAAGCGCTCGCGGATTAGCCGCTTCGTACGTTCCACAAACGCCAGCTTGTCTGCCAGACAACTTTCAAGATGCATGCCGACGGCGGGATGTCCGGTCATGTCCGCCGCAGCGATCAGAGCGACGTATTCTCCAATTCGAAGGTGCATGAAACGGCTGGCCTTGGCCAGAATGAAGATCCGCCGCGCCAAAGGAGAATTTATTTCGCCCAGTTCTCTCAGGAAATCCTCGATGAAGACTTCATGGAGCCGCTCGCTAACCTGGACAGGCTTCTCGCCGATCAGCCGGAAGCATTCGTCCAGCCTGCTCAGGATTTGAGTGGAGATGAACTCACGTGCATCCAGAGCCTCCTTGATCTCGGGATCCTGGGCTAGCTGACCCAGTTCCTCGTATACCTTCAGGCTGGATTCGGCTCCATGGCGAAGACCGCTCAACAAGTGGACAAAAACTTCCCTTGGCGTTGTCATTGGCATATTTCAACGTTACTCCTCTTCAGTTTTGGGTTTGAGCACCGGCGGAAGAAAGCATCTCTCATAATTTGTGTCGCAGGCTCGTGGTCTGCTGCCTCCTTTGCGTCTGCGCAGTTTCTTTTCACCAGGTGGATTCCCATCGCCATCGCGCCGATCCATTTTTCTTGGATGTCTTTTCTTGGATATTTGGGCGTTCGTTTCTCGAACCCCATTGGCATTTGCTCATTGGTTCACTGTGAGGGGATCACTGTGAGGTTTTTGTGCCGCGGCGCGAGACTTCCAGGGCCTGCTGGTCCATGAAAGGCAGTCACCCGAAAACGGCGTACAAAATCTGGCCCGGGCCGTCCGCTCGACGAATCATTACAGTGAGTGGAAGGTTAGGTGTATGACACGAAAACGAAGACAATCTCTCATGTTCATCGCGCCGCTCTTGCTGGCCGCCTTCGTCGCCCACGCTCAGGACGGAGCGAAAGAAAAGTTCGCGCAGGCGCGGAAACAAAACGCCGCACAACTACGGCAGTACGGTTGGACAAGCCGCACGGAGCTGAAACTGAGGGGAGAGACGAAGAAGGTCAAGGTGGAGAACGTCAAGGTGGAGAACGTTCGCTATGACGCCAACGGTCAACTCCAAAAGACGGTTGTCGAAAGCACGTCTCCAACGCAGGACCAAGTGGGAGGTCCTGTGAAGCGCCGGATCGTGGAGAAGAAAACCGAGAAATTCAAGGAATCGCTGGAAGGCCTGGGGCAACTCGCGCAGTCCTATGCTCATATGAAACAGAATCAGATGCAAGCGCTGGTGCAAAGCGCCGAGGTTTCGAGAGGTCAGGGACAGATGGAAGGGACCGTTCAGATTCAAGGGAGCAGCGTGGTTGTTCCGGGCGACCGGGTAACCCTCTGGGTGGATCCAAATACTTACCTGACGAGGCAAGTGAAAATCGACAGCGTCTACCAGAGCGATCCGGTAAATCTCACGATCAGCTACGAGAGCTTGCCGCAAGGTCCTACCTATCCCGCCCAAGTGGACTTGGAGTACCCGAAGAAGGAAATTCAGGTACTGGTGCAGAACTCCAATTACCAGCGTCGGTAGGGGCTACGGCTCCCGGTCCCGCGCCGGGCCAGGCTCCGGCCGGACCTAGTGCTCAGGGATCTCCGGGTGCTCAGGGATCTCCGGCGGATGAAGGCTGGCCGCGCCGGTGGGTTAAGGACGGCGCCACGCTCCTGACGTATCAGCCCCAGGTGGATGACTGGCAGGGATTTAAGACGCTGGATTGGCGCATGGCTGGGCGCCAGATCATCGCCTCACTTCTGCTTCAGCTTCTGGATCATCGCCTGGCGCTCCTGTTCGCGCATCGCCTGCCATTTTCCCTGTTGCGTCGGATTGAGTATCGGAAGAACCTTCGCATCAATCGCCGCGCCGACCTGCCTCAACTGCCTGGCCTTTTGAATAGGGCTGAGGGAGGCATTCTCCTTTATGGCTTTCAGCTCCGGCGCTTCCTCTTTCAAGATGGGTAGCAACTGCACCTTCTGCTGTGGCGTTAGGTTCAGCTCCGCAGAGATCTTCTCCAGCTTGGCCCTAATCTCCTGTGGGTCGGGACCTGCACCGGAGCCTTGCTGCCCAACGGCTAGCCCGATGGAAAACGTTGTGGCCAGGATCACGATCATGGTGGATTTGACTTTCTTCATGGTTACCTCGTTGCTGACTAGTTTGTTGGCGTGGCTGCGTCATGCGGGCTACCGCTTGCCGCCCCAGCCAATCACGATGCCACTCTCCAGGCGAAAGCTGTTCTGACTATTAGTGTCGTTGTTGTTGTTGCAAAGTGCGAATCCGCAGCTATTGCCGAAGCGAGTGAAGAGATATTCGGCCTGGAACAGACGGACCGCAAACGTTTTGTTAATTTTATAATCCATTCCGCCTCCTACAGTCATCGCGAAAGCCGTCCTTGAGAAGCTCATGCCATATGGGTTGGTCAATACTGGATTTACGATAGTGGAACTGGGAAGCGGAAGCGGCTGCGCAACGCTGAGTGCACCACAGGCGTTAGCCGCATTACCGCTATTACAACCAACGCGGGCCTCCATGCCTCCCCAATACAGGTTGAAGAACGGCTGCACCTTACCCCAGTGGCGAAACGTGATGCGAGGTCCAAACAGGAATGTAAACGCGCTTCCGCTGACCCTGCTGCCGTTGCCGTAGGCATTATTCAGGCCAAGTCCCGTGCAACCGCCAAGATCGGCCGCGACGCCCACCACGCTGCTGAAATTGTAGGAGACTGTGCCACCCCCGCCGACGCAGTCAAAGCCACTCTGAGCTCCGAGTATTGGACTAGTGTAGATGTACATAAAATCTGGAGCGAACTCTCCTTTCGGATAGTCGTTCTGCGCCATCGCGCTGCCGATTGCGAACAGAAACACTCCGGCGGCAAAGGTCCGATGCATAGCTGTGTTCGTACAGATGTGTCTCATAGTGATACCCCTTGGAAAAGTGCCACGAGTGAGTGGTCACGCGCGTTCACCCTACTCAGCCATTCTGTTGTTCCGGACCGCCCCGATCAGCTTTTTCATATCGTCCGGCGAGACCTTCGGCCGGTTGATCGTGAGCGTCAGCCGGTCGAGCTTTCCGGTGAACCGGAACGGTACCTGGTAATCATTAGACACCGGCGTTCCGGTATCGGCGCCGATGTCGAAGTTCTCGTCCCATTGCAGGATTAGGGGGATAGTGCGCTCCATGGTTTGCCGCGCGACTTCCTTGCCATCCACCTTGAGCACGCCAGTGCCGCTGCGGCCGATACCGCTTACGTTGTTGTAGGCTAGCGTGCCGATTCCCAGGCCGTCATACTGGAAGTCGAACTCCAGCGTGTGCTTGCCTGGCGATAGCGCTTCTCGTCCCTGCCAGCTTACGCGCTTGTAGTTGAGGAGATTCCACAAGAACACGGGTTTGCCCCTCAGGAGGTAAAAACCGTAGCCGCCGAACCGGCCGCCTTGCGTCACGATCATACCTTCCGCGCCTGCTGGAGGAATCTCTACCTCGGCCTTGAAGTTATACGAGGAGTTCAGGATGTTCGGCGCATCTCCGTTCGGCGTCCCGGTAATTTCGCCCGACCAGGTAAACTGGGTGCGGCCGGCAGCGAGGCTGGGACGCGGAGCGACGACCCGCGTTGCCACTGAAGTGTCGAGTGGCAGGACCTGATATTTTTTGGCCTCCTCCCAGAAGAGCTTGTCCATCTCCTTTACCTTTTCCGGGTATTTGGCCGCGAGATCCTCGTATTGCGTCCAATCCTGGGTGAGATTGTAGAGTTCGTACGGGAAACCGGCCGGATTCTGGTTCACCGCGCCGGCGAGTTCCCACGGCGGCCGGATTACCTTCGTGCTGGCGATCCAGCCGTCATGATAGATGGCGTGGTCGCCCATCATCTCGAAATATTGAGTGTGGTGCGACGACGGTGCGTTGGCGTTCTTCGCGTCGAAGCTGTACATCATGCTGACGCCTTCGATCGGCTTTTGCCGGATGCCGTCAACCACGTCCGGCGCAGGTATGCCGGTCGCTTCCAGGATCGTCGGCACGATGTCAATGACGTGATGGAACTGGTTTCGGATGCCGCCCTTGTCCTTGATCACTCGCGGCCACGAGATCGCCATGCCTTGTCGCACTCCGCCGAAATGCGAGGCGATCTGCTTCGTCCACGAGAACGGCGTGTCGAACGCCCACGACCATGCCACGGCCATGTGGGGATAGGTCTGGTCAGTTCCCCACGCATCGTAAAACTTGAGCTGATCGGCGACGGGAAGATCGACACCCTGCAGCGAAGCGACCTCGTTTGGCGTGCCGACCAGCGACCCTTCGGCGCTGTTTCCATTATCGCCGGCAATGTAGATGATCAGCGTGTTGTCGAGTTTGCCCATGTCCTCGATATGCTGGATCACCCGCCCGATCTCGTGATCTGTATAAGCCCAGTAGGCGGCGAAGACATCCGCCTGGCGAACAAACAGCTTCTTCTCATCCGGCGAGAGCTGGTCCCAATCGTTTAACAGGTCCTTGGGCCAGGGCGTCAGCTTGGCGTCCTTGGGAATCACGCCGAGCCTTTTCTGGTTGGCGAAAATAGTTTCGCGTAATTGGTTCCAGCCCTTGTCAAAAAGGTGCATGTCACTGATCTTCTTGATCCACTCCGGCGTGGGATGGTGCGGCGCATGGACCGCGCCAGGCACGTAGTAGACGAAAAACGGCTGGTCCGGATTGATGGCGGTGATTCGGTTCATGTAGTCGATAGCATCGTCGGCCATCGCCGTCACAAGATTAAAGCCCGGGTTGTTGTAGTACGCGTAAATTGCCGTCGTGTTCCGGAACAGGTTGGGCTGCCACTGGTTAGCATCGCCGCCGACGAAACCGTAAAAATAATCGAAACCCAAGCCGATGGGCCACTGATCAAACGGCCCGGCCTGGCTCGCCTGGAACTCGGGCGTGTTGTGGTCTTTGCCGAACCAGGAGGTCCAGTAGCCATTGTCCTTGAGGATTTTGCCGATCGTCACTTTATCGCGAGTCATGATGCTGTTGTATCCGGGATAACCCGTGGATTGTTCAGAGATTACTCCGAAGCCCATGGAATGGTGGTTGCGACCGGTAATCAGCGCGGCGCGCGTCGGCGAGCATAGCGCCGTCGAGTTGAAGTTGGTGTAGCGCAGGCCGTTGGCGGCGATCCGGTCCAGGTTTGGCGTCGGGATCAAACCGCCGAAGGTGCTGGAGACGCCAAACCCGGTATCGTCGGTCATAATCAGCAGAACGTTCGGTGCATCTTTGGGCGGCACGACGCGCGCAGGCCAGTAGGGCGTCGATTGCGCGGCGTTGCGCTCGATCTTACCGCGGAACTCTTGCGGCGGCGGCGGAAGCTGGTCGCCCTTTATCGTGGTGGTGGCCGCGGGGGAACCCGGCTCCCCGGTAACAGCCGGTTGTGCTGTCACAGTCGGTTGTGCTGTCCCGGGAGCGGCTTGATTCTGCTGCGCCTGGATCTGCAACTCGCGACGCGACAGAACAAAGGCGAAAGCCAGCAGCGTCACCGTACCGACAAACCAGAAGTAATCCGGATTCCGTCTCATATAGTCTTTGCGCCTCGTACGGTAAGTTCCGCGATTTGATTCAGAGCCTTCCAAGGGCTCCGCTAGTAAAATGCGGGTTTACCGGATGCGATGTTCTTTTGTGCGTGATTGTTTAGTCAACTGTTTTACTCATCGGGGCTCAACGTCGCTAAACGAGCAAGCAATGGAGCGCAGAGCGATGATCGGCTCGAATACCGGAAAGAACAAATCCCGCGCTGTGAAAGCGGCATGTATCGTGTTGAGAAAATGTGTCCGGTCGCAAACCAGGAGCGGAATGCCGCGAAGCCAAGCCGGCCGTCCACGGGGAAGCGAACGATTCTCTCGATCACTGGTACCTGTGCGCTCGCAGCATGGTGGGAAATGAACTTGACATATCTTAAGCCATCTCCTCTTGGAGAGTCATCATCTGTTATGAGGATACGGGAACAATCGAAGCTTTCGCCTTATCGTAGTTGCCGTATCCAGGACCGGGCGGGTTAAGTTCGCAATCCTTGTCACCTCCTTTGCGCTCCTGCACAAAAGGGAAAGCGACCGAGAAACCCGCCCGGTCCGGAGTTCTTGGCCGGTCGCTCCCGGTAGGATCATCGGATTTACGCTGCTCGCCTACATGCGCGCCCTGAAGAGACAGACGGAAACTTTGGAACTGCAGAGCAATCTGTAAGTTGAAATTTCATAACTCTGGGGGGGCGTTTCGGAATCTATCCTACCGTGGAGTTGAACGCGATGCGTTCCGCCATCGCTCAGGAGATCGCAAAGGATACAGAACTCAATTTCTAGCGCCGTTTGCGAAAGTTCCAGTAACGAACCTCTCCTTCACAGTCGCGGCTCAGCAAACCACGGCCGGAGCGCGGCATAGGGGGGACCAAGGGGGAAGTATGAGGCTGGGCATCGTCCTATCTCTCGACATCATTGAGGCGGAGCAGACCGTGGTCAAGGCGCGCGCCGCCCACGCGATCTCGAAGTTGGAATACGTCCCCACGGTTGCCGCGGTGAGCGGGTACTTGTTTCAAAATATCATCCCAGCCGTTCCAAGCAATTTCGGTTACGGCGGCGTGATCGCTTCCTACACCCTCTTTGATTTTGGCAAGCGGGAGCACGCCGTGAAGGAGGCTCACGCGCAAGCCGAGATGGCCGAACTCGGGCTGCAATTGACTAAAGCCAAGGTCGCTGCGGACGTGAAGAAATCCTACTACGAATTGGAGCAGTCCCGTCAGCTTAGCCGGATGGCGGAAAAAATGGGGTCGTCTATGGCTGTGCTGATGAACGTGAGCTCAGCTCCGGAAAACCTCGACGTAAGGGCCGCGCGCGCCGAAGTAGAAGTTCAGATGCTCGAGGCCGATCTCGCCCATCGTCAGGCATTGGTTCGACTGAAAGCCTTGATGGGCTCGCAGCAGTAGACTGCTGCCGCGAACGTCCTTATGATGCTTTTGCGACATGTTCAGCGGGAAGTGTTGCATCTGCGCGTTTGGTAGTTTGACGGCATGAGATCCCCCCCGGAGGCCCGGATGGAGAACATCACCTCGCCGAGCAGGGCTGATATGCTACGGATTTCGATCTTAATGTCACCCACAGGCTGACTAAGGTTGATATCTATCCTTACTGGAGCTTCGCGCGGGAAATTCAGTCTATGCGCAGGCGGCAATGCCATCACTGCAAACAGTGGATCGAACCGGGCGAGCGACACGACTGCTGGACCACTACGGAAGCGGCGCTGATGCGCAACCTCAGTGAAGATCTGCGGGATGCCTGGGAGCGGCTCCGGGAAACGGCCGCCGGTTTCGGACCGCAGCGGATCTACGCGGCCGGCCACGCGATCATGTTTTCGCGTAAAACGTGCTATCTCTTCGTGCGTCCGAAGAAACAATACCTCGAAGTATGCCTGTTCCTGGGCCACGAGTTGAAGCGCCCTGAAGTGCGCCGCACATATCACACTTCCAAAGCGAAGTTTGCGCATGTGATCCGGATCACACACCGGGACCAGGTTGAGGCGCCTGTGACCGACTGGCTGCGCGAGGCCTATAAAATGTCGGATGAATTGACCAAGGCGGCGAAAACGGCGCTCCGAGACCTGCCGCACCATTGCGATGCCCTATGATCTTGAACGCGCCGGCACTCGATTTAATTCCGAGCTTGGCAGCCTGCGAACTATCTCGCGAGGACTTGAGCCTGCCAAGTCCGCAAATACCTGGAAGGCCTCTGCCGAAAGGTGACATTCGTGCGTAGGGCAGCCAATGGCAGCGCGTTCGTACAGGCGCTCCACGTCATCATCCCCGCCCCCGTGCAGAAACTCGCCGCCTGCCTTGCGCACCTCAGCACAAATTTCGGCGACGATCGCCACAACGACTCCACACCCCCTGTGCTCCGGCCGTATGTATAACCATTCGACGTTCCCACCATACATTGACCAGAACATGTCGTAGATCCGCGTCCATTGACCCATTCCGATGACCCGGAATTCGCGGACAGCTACTACAAGGTTCGCCACGGGCACATCACCGAAGTAGGCTTCGCGCAGCGCAGAACGTGAGCGCGCGTGCTTCTCAGCCGGATGGCCTTTGACGAAGTCGTTCACCATATCTTCGACCTCGGTTATATCCGCTTCACACGCGAGCCTGACACTCAGCCCCTCGCCTGCTTCTTCTTTGGATATTCGGTGCACGAACGCGAATTTATTTTGGCGTGAGCTTAAGCAACTTGCTGGTTAGCGGCGTGCGTGGCGACACAGTCCCAGTGCCGCTGTCGGTCAACACATAGACGGCGCCGTCGGGACCGACGCGGACATCCCGAATCCGGGCGTGCAAATCAGTCAGCAGCGATTCTTCCGCAACGACCTTGTCATTCTTGATCGTGAGCCGAACCAGCATCATTGCGCGCAGGCCTCCGACGAAAACGCTGTCCTGCCACTGGGGAAACAGGGCTCCGGTATAAAACGCGAGGCCGGAGGGCGCGATCACAGGGTCCCAATAATATACCGGCTCCTCCATGCCTTCCTTGTGCGTAATACCTTCACCAATCGCGGTACCGGGATAATCGATGCCGTGTACGATCACAGGCCATCCATAGTTCTTGCCTTTTTCGATTACGTTCAACTCGTCGCCGCCGCGAGGGCCGTGCTCGATCTCCCACAATCGCCCGGTTCTCGGATCGAATGCCAAGCCTTCCTGGCTCCGCGTACCAGAGGCATAGATCTCAGGCAATACGCCGGGTTTTCCTATGAACGGGTTGCCGGGTGCGGGTGCGCCGTCCCGCGTGATGTGAATGATCTTACCGAGATCGTTGTCCAATCGCTGAGCGACATCCCACGGCGGCGAATCGGACCGGTCACCTATCGTGACGAACAGCGTGCCGTCAGGCGCGATCACGATCCGGCCGCCAGTCTTCCCGCCCAGCCTCTTGGACGGCATTGCCGGCTGGGCTCGAAAAATGACTCTTGCATCGCTCAAAGCACGCTTGGCCTCGTCCAGCGAAGCCCGCGCGATGTAGGTGTTGCTATTCGTGCCATCAATGAAATCGAAGAAAGTAAAGAATATTTGACGGTTAGTCGCGAAATGCGGGTCAAGCACCACGTCAAGCAGACCGATGTCGGCCGCACCAGGTGACGCCAGCGAGGACACGCCGTTCACCGGCTCCGAGAGCACACCCTTGGAATCCAGGATGCGAATGCTCCCCGGCAGCCTTTCAGTGAGTAGGATATTCCCGCTCGGCAGGAATGCGAGGCTCCACGGCGCGGGGAGATTATCGATCAGAGTCGTAATCTTGAACGACGTTGATGCGTGATACGGCGCACGGGTCTGTTCGCGGAAGGCCGGCCGGTTGTCGGCTTTCTCCGGCGGGCGCGTTTCAATCGGTTGACCCTCGATCGTCGCGGGCGGCGTTGGCACTGTGGGCGCGGGCGCCGTCTGGGCTTCAAGCGCAGCAGGGCCGAGTATTACGCAGACCCACAAAGCCGTAAGCGGATACGATTTCATCTGGCGCGCTCCTTAAGGTTTGCGTGGGGTCACGTTTTTGAGCGTAACGGGTAAATCGCCATAATTTTCCAAAGCGAAAGTCTTGGCGACGGCGTCGGCCTTTATCTTTCCCGTCAGAGAAACTCTGCCCTCGCCCACCCCTTTCGCGTTCAAGTGCAGCTCGATCACGGAAAAATCGTCATTGGCCGGCGTGCCGGTTCCAGTTGGCTTCCATAAATTGTTAAAAGCGCCTAAGCGCCGGTCGGTTATAAGAACGATTCGTTCTCCGCCGTCCTGCGCGGGCAGCCGCACCGCATACCGCAGCGCATAGCCCGACACTTCGAAAGCCGACCACAAATAGCCGACGGTAGGGGCGTTGCCCAGCGCAGCCGCCAGGGAACTTTCAGGGGTGGAACCAGCCGTGGGTTCCGCGCCCGCGTTCCCGCCGCGCCCGCCGCCCCGGCCAGTCCCGCCCCGGCCAGCCCCGGCCCGGCCCGCGGCCGCCGGCGCAGCCGCACCGGCATCCTGCTGTGCGTCGTCCGTTGGGTCCGGAGCAGCCGCGGCGCCGCCGCGACCTCGCCCGCCTCTTCCGCCTCCGGCGGGTACGGGCGCGGGTGCGCTAGGCCGTGTCCATGCCGACAACAACTGATCGCGTTCGGCATCGGTAGACCAACGCAGGACGTCTATCTTTATCGCTCCAGCCGAGTCCGAGGTCGCGGCGAGAGTAAGCGCCGAGGTGTTGGCCGGCGCCTGCGCCCTGGCCATAACGCCCACGAAGACTACTCCAAGAAACGCCCAGTCCGCAACCCGGCACATGATTGTAACTCTACCCAGACTTGCACTTGCTCGCATCCGAGCCATTATATCGCCGAATCGAAGAACCCGTTGGTTGAGAATTATCCAATACAAGATGATCATGAAACGGGACCGGTTTCCAATACAAGATGATCATGAAATGAGGGTGAGCGGGCCGGGCGTTCTGCGGCCGGATGCAGATACGCATGCAGAACAGCGAGAGCCTGACGCGCCAA
>DATDGT010000212.1:0-1698 GCA_036521975.1 Bryobacteraceae bacterium | reverse complement strand
GTCTGCATTTGACTTGACGAAAATTCGGCGCGGCAGTTCGATCAGAGCGACGATACGAAGATTTTCTGTCAGCCACTGCCGCACATATCCATACATCGGGGTGCATAGATAGCCTTCCGGCAAAATGATACCCATTCTGCCTCCGTTATCTAATAACTTAAAGCATCTTTCTATGAATAGTGACCTGCCCCTGAACTTTCATCCGGCGGCGATTAGAGTCTCGGGTGAATTTACGCCGTTGGGCGCGGATGGAGCAACATGCGCTCGGCGGAGCTGGTCCGGGTTGCGCAGCCGAGCGCATGTTGCGGGGAGATTGGCCGCGTAGGCGGCCGGGGTGAGGTAGCCGAGCGCCGAATGCGGACGTCGGTGATTGTAGTCGTAGATCCAGCGGGCGATTTTCGTCCGGGCAGTGTCGAGATCGAAAAACAGGGTTTCGTTGAGAAGCTCGTCTCGCATACGGCCATTGAAACTCTCACAGAAGCCGTTCTGCATGGGCTTTCCCGGCGCGATGAAATGCCAGGCGATCGCGCTGTCTTTCGACCACGCAAACACGGCGTTCGAGGTGAATTCAGTGCCGTTGTCCGATACGATCAAGCCTGGCTTGCCGCGGCGCTGAACGACAGCCGACAGTTCGCGCGCCACGCGTCGTCCGGAAATCGATGTGTCCGGGATCGCGGCCAAGCATTCCCTCGTGACGTCGTCGACGATGTTGAGGATACGAAACCGGCGGCCGTTGGCGAACTGGTCATGAACGAAATCCAGCGACCAGCGCGCGTTGACCTTGGCGTCGACGACGATCGGAGCCCGCGTGCCCAGGGCGCGCCGCCGCGCCCGACGCTTACGAACCGTCAGACCTTCCTCGCGATAGAGCCGGTAGATGCGATTCTTGCCCGACTGCTCGCCCTCCTGCCGCAGCAGAATGAACAACCGCCGGTAACCGAACCGCCGCCGCTCGTTGGCCAGTTCATGCAGCCTGGCTCGCAGTTCGGTCTCGGCGGGCCGACATGACCGGTAGCGGACCATCTTGCGATCTGCCCCGACGATCAAACAGGCCCGCCGCTCCGACAGGCCCATTACGGCCCGCAGACGCGCGACGCCTTCGCGCTTGGCGACGGGCCCTACCATTTTTTTGAAAGCAACTCGCGCAAGCCCGAGGCGTCAAGCATCGCCTCGGCCAGAAGCTTCTTCAGCTTCGCGTTCTCGTCCTCCAGCTGCTTCAGGCGCTTGGCCTCCGACACGTCGAGGCCGCCATACTTGGCCTTCCAGTTGTACAGCGTCGCCTCCGACACGCCGTGCTTGCGCGCCAGATCGGCCGCCTTCGCGCCCGCCTCATGCTCCCGCAATACGCCGATGATCTTCTCTTCCGTGAACCGTGATCGCTTCATAAGTCCGCCCTCTCGAAGGCCGGACTCTAAATCTCCGTGGAGGAAATCCTCCGGGGCAGGTCAGGTGGCGCCTAGATTTCCTCTGGCTGTAACAGTCGGTGGCCGCAGCCGAGTCCTAGTTGGCCGCAGGGAGAGAGGTTGTAGGAACACTCAAATCGCGAATCCGCCCGTATGCGGACGGACGAAGCACACTAAGGTCGGCCATGATGCGCCCAGACACCGCGGAAGTCGGAGAAAGTAGCAATGGAATGTCGGCTATGGCGCGGACTCCGGTCCTTCCTCAGGCGGCCCCTGTAGCGGCGCTGTCCGCCCT
>DATDGT010000211.1:0-17227 GCA_036521975.1 Bryobacteraceae bacterium | reverse complement strand
CACCAAGTCCAACGACAATGAAGCACGCCCACAAGGTGCCGCTAGCAATTTGGCCTTTGCTGCTCAGCGGGGCAGTGAAGGCGGATTATGAAATAGTAACGACAACTCTATAACAGTTATTTTTGCGGCCGGACTTAGCGGACTTGGCGACCGGTTTGCGTGCTGCGCTCGCCTGAATCGCGGACAGCCGCAGGAAAGCCGCTGCGGCGCGCAACCGCACGCCTTCTTTGTCGTCCTGGAGCATCGGCGCTACGTCCTTCTTCATAGCGGGATCGTCCCGCAACGCCAGGGAATGCACGGCGGCCGCTCGGACAGTCCAATTCTTGTCGTTCAGCGCGTCCTTGAGCGCTGGAATCAGGGCCGGATCTTTCTCTTTACCAAGCAGCAATACGGCAGTAGCTCGGCCGGAAATGCCGGGATCCGTCAGTAATGACTGCATCGAGGCGATCCCTTGGCCCAGGCCGGGCACGGGCACAAAACCGACACCCTCCCGGACGGCATAAAGAAGCGTGGTTGTGGGGGTGTGCATCATGCGCAGAGCCGTACGCATTTCCGAGGTGATGTAACCCGAAGCTGTCTTGCTTTCGCCCTCCACCACGGACAGCAGGGCCTGTTTGCCGGAGGGGTCGTGCAGATTCCAAAGCGCCTTGGCGGCTGCGAAACTGACCTCCGGAACGTTGTCTCCGAGCAATTTGTGCAGGGCGTCCAGCGCCGGCTTGGCGTTAACTTCGGACAAGCTGCCCGCCACGGCGACGCGCACCGGAACGTCCTTGTCATCCGCCATGTTGATCAGCAGCGGCAGCAAAGCGCCGCTCTCGGATGCCAGGCTCAACGCCACGACAGCTTGTTTGCGCGTGTCGGGATTGTAGGAGCGAAGGGCGCCTTTGAGAATCTCAGTGCATTGCGCGTCGCTGATTTCGGGCGTCTGCGCCGAAAGCGGCAACGATAGAAGAAGGAATGGCGCCCACTGGATCTTCATGATGGCTCCTGACTATGGCTCTTCCGAATCAGCCGGCTGCCCGCATTGTCTTACCCGATGTGAAAAAAACGGGCGGCCTTTCCGCCCTAGATTATACGCCGCGCAGTTAACTACGCGCACTAGCGTGTTGGAAGTTCCTGTAGGCGCAGTCGCATCTTGTGGCTGACAGACGCATCGACGGCCTTCCATAGTCCTGCCCAGATTGCCGAAAGGTGATCGAGCTCGGAATGCGTGAGTGTGCCAAGGGGCCGAGCCCGCAGAAATTGCTCCACAGCCGCATGCGACTGTGCAAACGCGGCGTCGATATGCTTCTGTTCGCCGCCGGTCAGCGGTCCTGTAGCGGCCCGGATGGAAGCGGCGAAGTAGCCGGCGCCGCCGGACACCAGGGACAATGCTTTGGCTGCCGTTATTGGGGCGTCATGAGGCGCGGCGTTATGAGGCGGCTGCATGCCCAACCGGAAATAGGGCAGCGCCCAGTTGTCGGCCGCGAACACGCCAGCCGGATTTTCAAGCCAGATCCAGGCGTGCAGCATGGTGATCCGGGGAGCATCTCCGGCGGAGACAGGCGTGTGATGCTGGGGTAGCGCTGTTTCGTCTTCCAAAGTTCGGAAATGGTCGTGCCACGCCTCCTTACCAACCGGCCATTCGGGAGCAGATTCACCTTTCAGTAACGGAAGCGCGTAGGCGACACCTAGCAGTTGCGGGGTGCCTGCTACGTCCGCATAGGTGAGGATTTCCGGGTGCGCCGGATCGAACTTGTTGTCGAAGACAAGGTCGATATTGATCCAATGCTCGCCCATCCCAGGGAAGTCGGTTCCTATCTTCCGGTATCCCTCCGCAATGGCTACCGATCGATCCCGATACTTCGCCGTTGCCATTCGCGCAGATTGAATGAAGGCCGCCGCGGGGTGGTCCTCCTGTGGCATCGCACGAAGTACATAGATGAAAACCGCAACCACGAGAAAAACGCGTCTCATTAGTTTGGTCCCGCCAGCTCGGTTTGGCCGTAGGCGCTTAATAGCCGCTGCATCACCTCCGCCGAAAGGCCATAGGGGAAGCGGCTCAACAGCCGAAGATGATCTCGGGCTTCAGGTGTTGGAACGCTCCGGTTCGCGATGGCATAGCGCGAACTGGTCTTTTCCACTTGGGAAGAAAGGATGTCGGTGTAGGGAATAAGGCGCAGCTTTTGATCCGCGAGTATGATCCCGGAATCGCGCACCTCGATCAATTCGCCCGATAATTGTCCCTGCGGGGTTGTGACCCGCAGACTCACTCCTTTCGGGCCTTGCGCGGGCGGATACTTGGGAGCCGTCATCCCAACGCTGCAGGCATTTATGACAGCCAAGGCAACAAGAGTTAGAAGAACCGCTATGCGCGTCATGGTCATTAGCGCACCGGAACGCGGTCCTTTACAAACCGCTCCTCGAAGGATTCGCGCTTAGCCGCCCATTGCTGCAACGCGGCAAGGACCGCCTGGTCGTTCGGTACAAACGGTTCCTTGGCGGACGCGGTTTGAATCCATGTGCCGCGTATCCATTCGGTGTAGTAACCCTGGGAAGAGAGCAGGAACGTCCGCGACTGGCTAGGTGGAGCGGTACCTACGTTGAAGCCGGCAAAGAACCGGTCGCCGGGACCCGTTTGGAGGTATCGATCATCGGGGGCGCTCAAACTTTCCAGAGCCTCGTTTTCCCGGAGTCCGCGAGACCCCCTAACCTCGGAAATCGGGATGACCCTCGGTTCCGCCGGGCGCGCTGCCGATGCGACCCCAACCCGGTCGATGCGCCACTGGTCGGCAAGAAACGACAAGCGGACCCGGAGCGAAGTCTCTCCCCGCTCTGCAGGGATTACCGCGGCAACGTCATGCCAGAAGATCGGGCCGGAGTCGGGCAAACGGGCGACTTCGCGATAGGCGCCGTCGCGAAAAACGGAAACGTGCAAACCAGCCAGGCGTTCATACCACCGGCCCATCTCAACGGCGGCGGAGACATGGCCAAGTCCCGCTCCCAACCAATCGATGGACCGGGCGCCCGCGGGCGCGAGCATCACATCGTAGAGCAACGTCGTCTCTAAGAGGCTGTTGCGAAGCCGGAATACAAGCGTTGTAGAATCGGCGCCCTCCGGCACCGGCGCCGTCAGATCGATCCAGTCATTGAGATCGCTGGCGCTGGCGCCTTCGATCCTGTGCTGCTCCGTTTGGTAGAACAGCCCGTCGGCGGCGCCGAGAATAGCGCTGAGGCCTTGGCCGTTTCGGGCCGCAATATCGGCAGGAGTGCGAATACCGCGCACCGCGACAGGATGCCCCTGCACGTCCGGCAACACAAACTCGTCGGCGGCGTGTTGCACCTCGAAGAGTTGAAGGTGATTGATGTAGTGCGTCTCCATCGCCTCATTGCGCACATCGAGGCTCAGCATGCCGTTTGCGTCCGGCTGCGCCTGCAGGCGGCCCACATCGCGCGATTCAAACAACGGGGCGATGCTGTTAGAGAATAGCTCAGCCTCCTCCACCGCTCCGTCGTTCGAATAGACGGTCGGGCACGATCCGAAGATTGCTTTGAAGAGCGCAACACCTCCCGCAATTGCCCCGGCCGTGATAAGCGTGTTCACAAGGACGGTTGGGGCGACGTTCACCTTAGTTTGAAAGCTCTCCATGCCGACCACCGAGTCGAGCGGGATGCTGGTGACGTTGACCGGTTGTTTCAGGGCGAAATCATAGCGCACGCCGGCCCCCTGCAGAGCGCCGCCCGCCACAGTCACTCCTTTGGCGTAAACCACGGTGGACCCGTCCTTCAAGTGCGCCTTGACGGGGCTGCTCACCACGACGCCGTCGCTGGGAACCACCTGTTTCACCTCGACGCGATGGAAAACGCAGGATACGGCGGCGAGAGCAGACACACACAACAGGAATCGTTTCAATCGAGATCCTCCGCGATGCTTGTGGGCTCACTTAGAGCTCGCAAACATCTCATAGGTAGTTTAACTGCAGTCGCCAGGCCCAGACCGAGGTCAGTGGCCGATACACCCTCTGGCCGTAATCCGTGCGTGCGTGACCGTCGACGGCAAGGGTCCCGGATCGATGAACAACTGCGCCTGCAAATGTAGGCCTATGCGGCGACGGCGGTCTCGGTGACGGGACTTCTCGCTTCCAGCAGCCGATGAAACAGGACCGCCGCGACTGCCGTGGTCACCGAGGCGAAGACTAGCACCGGGCGATAACCGAACCGCACAACACACATCCCGGCCAGCGCAGCCGAGACGGCCTGCGACGCCGACGTCACAAAGAAGCTCAGCGACGACGCGCCCGCTCGCTGATCCGAATCCACATGAGACATCAGGAGCGTGAAGATGGCTGGTTCGCTCATGAACTGGAACGACCCGAATGCGGCGTAGATGATGCCCGCCATCAATGCCGGAGGAGCCCCGGCGAGCAGCGCCAGCGAAAGAGCCACGCCCGCCTGCGTGAGCGAGATGCCTGTCACCGCGCCGAATCGGCGCACGATAAAAGGCGCAGCTACCAGCGCAGCCAGTTCCGCAAACTGCGTTGCCGAAAAAACAAACCCAATCCGCGGCACGGACATGTGGAGTTGACGCGAAAAATACGCGGTGAAGAAGGGATTGAACGCACCCACACCGAGATTCCAGACCGAGTAGGCCACCAGAAAACGTTTGATGAAAGCGTTTCGGGGGAAGATCTTCGCTCCTAGCGTAGCCGGCCGGCCGGCCGGAAGCCGAATCAGCAGCAACGGTGACAGCAAAGCGGTAAAGCTTCCGATCAGCAATGCGATCTGCCGCGCGGACACGTCGCTCGCGGCCCAACCGGCGGTCCGGATCCAGCCCGTCATCGATCCGGCCACGAAACCCACGATCACGCCGAGCCCAATTCCCCAGCCAGACCAGATGCTGTATCCCGCCGCGCGGTTTTTTTCGCTGGTGAGCGCGGCAACCATCGGCACGAGCGACACCGCCCAGATGGAGGAGATCGCGCCCGCGATGAACGCAGTAGCCATGAGCCACGGGCGGCCCAACGCGGCGGTCCGAAAAACGCACATCGTGGCTACTGCCGCCGAGGCACCGATCACCGTCCGCTTCAACCCGGCTTTCTGCACGATTCCCGCTGCGGGAATGCATCCGGCAATCCCCCCGACGCTCATCGCGCTGGTCACCCAGCCGATGAAATCTTCGCGATAACCGAGGTCGAGCAGGTACAGGTTATACAGCAGGACAAAGATGTAGAGGCCGATATCGTAGAGATTTTCGGCGAACAGAAAACGCCAGAAATGCTGGGAAAAGCCGGCGACCCGGAATTCGCCGCGCTTCGATTCGGTGCCCCCGTTGTTCACCGCCCGATTACTGGTGCATCGGCAACGGCGGTACGACGCGAGACTTCGGATCCAAGATCTGAACTTCCTGCATCATGCCGCGATCCTCGTGATCGAGAATGTGGCAATGCAGCACGAAACTCCCGGGGAAATCGACGAACCGGCTACGGATCCTCACGCGGCCTGGCGTAATTGTGGTGCCGTTCGTTACAGACGCGGGAATCGAGATCGTATCCCGCCAGTTATACGGAGCCTGCAGCGTGACCTGTGTGGAGGCGCGGGGGTCGAAGATTTCGAGAACCTGGAACGGATTCACGTGGATGTGAAACGGGTGAATGGAACTGTCCCAGTAATTTTCAAGCGTCCATTCCTCCGCCGTGTTGAGGTCGATGTACTGCGTAGTGTCGGGCTTGTGGTTGTAGACCTTGGCATCGATGGCGGGACGGCTGCTCAGATCATTCGTCTGATTGAATTTCAGCGTCCGCTCTTTGACGATGTTGTTGCGCGGGTCGTTCTCATCCCACTGCAGCCAAGCAGGCATCTTCGGATAATTCGCGGCGGTCGGAAAATTCATAGCCGGGCTCATCGGCGTGCCCGCAACGTTCAGGCGCAGGAGATAAAGATCGGAAATGCTGTTCGGCTGGCAGCCTGCGGGCGGCGGACCGTGGAGCAATCGAAACGCGAGCAGCGATGTCCCCGGCGTCGAGGGCGCTTGGACCAGGATGTCGATCCGGTTGGCTGGGGCGATCGTAAATTCCTGCGATTGGCCGAAGGCCGGGTCGTTGTATCGCTCCGGCGCCAACTGAATCCCGTCATAAGCGATCTGTCTGATTGCCGGCACGTAACCGGGATTGGCCGGAAACGTCGGCGAGCCCTTCGAAGCGGCATACGCCTGCTCGCCGAGAAAGCGGTACGTCAGATGCGAAGCCTGCTGCATCGTCGCGTTGATGATCCGCCAGCGCTGGATCTCGCCCGGTTGCATGTCGACGGTGGGTTGCAGTTGTCCGTTGACGAGTGGGAGCGGATCGCCGCCCGCGCATGTGTTGAGCGGAGGGCCCGGCTGAATCGTGATGGTCTCCCCCAGTTGCTGGATCACCAGAACCTTTTCCGTCTTGCGCAGCCCGGGTATCAGCGTCTCGAGTTGATCGTCGAACACCCCTTCGATGATGAACGCGCCGGCCATTCCGTTCAACAGTTGCAGCGCCACCGAACCGTGCTTGTGCGCATGATACCAGTGCGTTCCTGGCGCCTGGCCCATTTTGAAGGGCACGTTGAAGTCCGTGCTGTTGGAAGGAGGCGGATCAGTTGGAATAGTGAAGTCGTTCTCGAAGTTCTTGCCCACCGGCACGTCCACCATGACGTTGTCGCCCTTGCCATCCGGCGTCACGTGCGTGCCATGGTAATGCAGATTGGTGACGTTGTCCCCATGGAAACACGATGGCAGATCGTCATTGCCGGGATAAAGCGGGCCGTTCTGCGTGGTCTTGAGATCGCAACCGTTTTGCGCCGAATCCGATCTGCCGAAAAAGGCCGGATTCAGGGCGTTCACCAGATTGATTTGAACGGTATCGCCCACTCGCATGCGCAGTGTCGGACCCGGTCCAGGCCTGCTCGCATTCTCCGGCCACTTTGCGCCGTTCCCAGGAATGCCCACTTGCGCATCGTAATAACGCAGACGCATCGACTTGCACTGATACCCCTGGCCGGCGATGGTGGCGACGTTTCGCGTCGTCCCTTTCACCGTCATGGTGAGTGCGAGTTTCTTGTTCTGGCTCAGGAACTCCGCCACCGGCACGAACTTCTCGAATGACTGCGAGCAGCCGGGAGGCGGCGCCTGGGCAGCCGCGGGATTGCGGAGATAGAACAACAGGTCGGCCACGGAAAGACCGAAAGCTGAGGCGATGGCCGAGAGCATGAAGCGCCGCCGCGACGGAATCATCGAACTGGAATCCTGATTCGGAGCGTTCAGAGGGGAATTCATAATTGCCTACTCCTGCATGTAGTGACACACCTCGTTGCGTCAGACCTTGATCTGCGCCGTGATTTTCGCCCTGGCTGTCCCCGGCGGCAGCATTCCGTACTCATAAACCACGGGATCTTTCGGCATTCCCGGCTGCCAAGTGAAGACCATTTCCGCGGAGTTTGCGCCGGGCGTGCCAACCTTCGTAAGTTGGGCCCAGACCTTTGCCGGGTCGGGCTGGCCACCGGTGAGTGCCGCCAGTGTGTATGCCGCGTCGTCCTCGTTGGTCCAGACAACCGAGTCGCCCCAGGCGATGGTGACGTTATCGATCTCGCCGCCCTTTGATGGCAACGAAATTCACCTTTGGCTGAGAGGGAGGAAATCCTCCCTTCTTGGGCTGACCCATCGGTCCTCCTTTTCGGCCCAGGTAGAGGGTTTAATGTTAACGGATTCCCCAACTCGTGTCAATACATTTGACGGATTCTGGATTTCGATCAACAACGCTGTTTCCAATCTGCAACTTCGGAATAAAAATACTGCTCATCGGGACAATCGGGCGCATCCGCGACGACGGCGATCCGGCATTGGTAGGCGCGCTCCAGAAAAAGCAGGAACCGTGCCGAATAAATCGCGCCGTAATGTCGGTGATGGTAGAACCCGCTCGAATGAAAGCCAGCGTTATATATCGTGTGGATTCCGCCCACATTAATTTCGATCGCGCTCAGCGAGCCGTCGTCCAGCAGCGCGACGTCCCAACCCAGATGAGCGCTCGAAGTGATCCCGGCGGGCAGGGCGTCGAGAATCCCCTCGACGAATCCGTTGGGTTTCGCCCGCTCCCCGGGGCCCACCGAGCCGTGATGCCGATGTACAGTGAGATCTTCGATAACGCGATCTTCGATGGTGTGAACCCGGTACTCGCGCCGGATGTTTTTTCGCTCCTGCACGACGAATTCTTCGTCGGTGATCCTGCCGACACCGGGCATGAATCGACGGCCGGCCTCGAGCCACGCGAGTGCAGCCTCCGTTCTGGCATCGATTTCCACGCCGGAGCAGTCGCCGAGAGCCGATTTGATGACGAACCCGCCCGGGAACCTTCGACGCAGATGCCGACGAAGATCGGCGGGCGGGACGTCGTACGTGAGCCGGTCGAAACCGCACGTCTCGGGCATGCTGTCCGGAGCGTAGCGCTGGAATACGTGCGCCTGCAGAAGCTTGTGCTCCAGCCGCCAGACAGTGAGCCGTCTTTCGTCAAACCCCAGGGCCAGCAGAGCCTGACGTAGCACCAACGCCCGCGAAGATGCCGCCAACTCCGGCAGCAGTCGAAGCGCATCCGAAAGTCGCAGTTCAATCTCACCGCGGAACTCGCCGTGCCGGCGTGGACCCGCGAACGCGTCGATCTCCTCCAGAATCGGCGCGACCAGTTCGGTCTCGGGCCGGGGATCGAAGACCACAGCAGGCAAGGGAACCGTCTGGCCGCGGAGCCGCTGCTGCCACGCGGCGGTTTCGAGATAAAAACGACTCTCGATCGGATGATCGGGTCGGTCGGCCTGCACCGTCACATCCACGCCGTCCACGCGAGCGACGTAGTTCAGTAGCCGTGCCGTATCGCAGGCGCCCCAGCGCTGATCGTGAAAGTAGCCGCTGCAATGAAATCCGCGTTTGAACGCCGGATGGAACCCGCTGAAGTTCACTTCGATCACGACAAAATCGCCCGCAGGCAATAAGGCGATATCCCACGCGAGCAGGGAGCCGCCGACCAGCGCGTCCGGAAGACGGCGCAGCAGAGAGCGGACGTATTCGTTGGGCGCGTCGCGCTCACCCGGAATGCTGCCGGGGTCATAACGGCGAAATGTGAGATCCTCGATTACGTCTTCCTCGATACTGTGGACCCGGTACTCCGTAGTGATCGCCAGGCGCTCCTGCACCACGTGTTTTTCGTCCAGCAAAGCCTTAACGAGCACAACGCATTCGCTGTGCGCTTGGGCGCAGCGCGATGGATCGGGTCCGGCAGGGCTGTCGAAAATCAGTTCCGGGTCGTGCCGTGCCGGCGCTTCTCCTGAAGAATCGCCCAGGGTCGCCTTGATCACGTATCCGTTCGGAAACCAATCCGCGAGAAACGGCCGAAGGTTGCCCGCCCCTTTCACCCGCCGCAGACCGTCGAGACCGCACGTCACCGGAATCGCTTCGGGAAGGAATGCGCGCAGCACCAGCGCCTGAACCAATTTGTGTTCGACGCGCCATTGAAGGTGAAGATGCTCGTCGAAACCAAGCGCGCGCAGAAGCTGGCGCACCAGCAGCGCCCGCGTACTTCCACCGAGACCTTCGATAAGAGGGAGAGCCGCGGACAATCGAAGGTCAAGCGCAGACGCCAGCGGCTCGCGGCGGCGGGGCAGGGAGCAATCGGCAATTCGCTGCGCGAGCGAATCAGCCTGAGAGATTTCTTGCTGCAGCCATTGCGGCATTCAATCCCCCGAGAATACGCCGAGCCGATCGACTCGCCACGGTTGGGTCCTCCGCATTGGCCGGAGCGAAGACTCGTGGATCTGCAGCGTCCCGCGCCGCACCGCGTCGAAATCGCGCGCCCATTCGCTGGCCAGGCGGCGGCGCAGGGGGCTATCGAAAACCGTGTCCGGGGCGTTGGTCAGCGAACTCGCATGACGGCGCCGTACATACAGGAACTCATCGACGTTGCGGATGGTGCTGTTGAAATGCGCCCGCAGCAGGAATTGTGTGTCGTTGGCAATGATCTGATCTGTGGAGAGCCCGCCCACATGGAAGAAAGCGCGCCGGTGTGCCATGAGCGTGGCGTGGAGCAGCGCGTGATTCGCGCAGAGATCCAGCGAGTCCGTGCAGTCGAGAGGAAAACGGACTGGCTGTACAAGGCATCGAAGCTCATCCAGACACAGCTCGTGCGAACCAATGATGTCGCAACCGGTTTCCGCGAGCCCGTGGGCGAGCGTGACAAAGCGGTCGTAACACGAAAGGTCGTCCGCGTCCTGCAAAGTTAGCAGTGGTTCGGCCGATCGCTCCGCGAGATCCTGCCGAATCACATAAGGCCCTACCGGCGCCGGGCTGAACCGGAAGAATTCGACGCGCGGAAATTCGCGCGACAGCGTGGCGTGATCGCAATGCTCGTCCTGGTCGAGGCCGACACGCACCGTCGGCGAGTTTCCCGCGGCTTTGTCGATGTATTTCAGCGCGACGCGGAGATGCGCGGGGTCGCCGCGGTGCGGCATGATCAGCGCTTGGGCCGGGATTTCACGGCTTTCCAGCCGCTGCGGCGCCGCTGGAATCTGCCGTACCAGCAACCGGTCCACTTCGATGTCGCCGGACGCAATCGCGCGGAGAACCGCGAAGCACAGCGTGGTCGCCCAACAGTCGATTCCCAGCGCCAGAAAGCGGGCGAACACATTCGAGCTGCAGAAGAACGACGAGACGGGCTCCGCGTAATCGGAGTCCAACTGCGGCGGCGTCCGCCGGGGCACAAGGACAGTGAAAGCCGTCGCGCCGCGGTCCACTTCATTCCAAAGTGCCGGGAGAAACTCTTCGACCTCATCGATCAGGTGCCCTTCAAAGACGACCACAGCTTCCGACCCGCTGGCGAGGTCTCGCAGCGAGCAGGTGGCGTCTCGGCGTTCCCTTGCGCTCTTGCGTAAAGAGGAAGAATCGTCCCGCCGGAAACCTGCTCCCACAATTGTGGGCGCACCGGCGCGCGTCCATTGGCCAATCAGCATTGGAAACCTTATATATTAGACTGCAACGACCGATGAGGGTGCTGTATTACGTAGCGGACACGCACGTCCCCAGTTGGGGAATCGGGATGATCTACACGCATGTCCGGCTGCTTTGCGCGAACGGAATCGATGCAGCGGTGCTGCACTCGCAGCCCGATTTCCGTCCCGCATGGATGGCTTTCGATGCTCCACGGGTCTACCTCGGCAATGGCTTCCGCGTATCGCCGCGAGATCTTCTCGTCGTGCCGGAAGTACATGCTACCGAATCGCGTCTTCTCAACCTCGCCAAAAAGCGAATTGTGTTCGTGCAGGCGAGTTCTTATATCGCACCGTGTCTGGGCGGAGCGAATAGCTATCGAGCGCTGGGGTACCACGGCGCGATTGCGACCATGCTGCATGTCCGGGAAATCGTCGAACGCCATTACGGGCTCGACGCGGCGGTTATTCCGCCGTGCATCGCGCCTTGGTTTTTCGAAGGGTCGGCAGCGTCCACGAAAAAGCGAAAGCGCCGCGTCGTCATCTGCCCGAAACCGGGATGCCGCGACTTCCCGATCATCCGCCAAATGCTGCACGCGCATGCGCCGGGGCTCGGCTGGAGAGTGGTGGAGATGGAGAACCGGCCTCATCGCGCGGTCGCCAAAGCCTTCCGCGAGGCGGCGATTCACGTGAACGTCAACTGCCAGGAGTCCTTCAATGCCACTGTGCCGGAGGCGATGGCGGCAGGCTGCATCCCCATCTGCTACGAGGCCTTCGGGGGCCGGGAATACCTGCGCCACCGCCGCAACGCATATGTCTTTCCCACGCATCATGCCTATCCGCTTATCGAACACACCCTGAAGTTAATGGCGTCGTGGACCGAAAGGGAGCAAGAACTGGACCGTATCCGCCGCGGCGGCCAAGCGACCGCCGGCCGCTACACCGAGGCACGGACGGAAAAGGCTCTCGTCGCATACTTTCGTCGATTGTGCCGGTGAGTCCGGAAGAAGCGCCGCAGCCTCCATTCGGTGTAATCGGAATCTCCTTTCAGGCTGTGGATCAGCGTGTGCCCGCGCCGCAGCATGCCCCAAGGAGCATACGCCAGACCGCTCCAGTTACTTCCAAACGGCTCACCACGGCGGGAAAAATCGCTGCTCTCCAGCCCCGCAGCCCTCACCAGCATGCCCATCATTACGTCCTCGGGCACTGCCAGAGGCAGCCAGTCTGCGGGATGCTCGAAGCATCCCAGGTATGACATCCTCTCCAGCGTCCGGAAAGGCAGCGCGTAAATGCCGCCTTGGCAATATTCTTTTCCCGCGTACCCGTTATTCCGCGCAGCGCAAAGATATGCGGTAATGCGCAGAAATGCCGGATCCTCCCGGCGCATCTTGTCGAGGGCCAATACGACGTCCGAGACCGCATTCTTCTCGCATCCATAATGCGGATGCGAACGGAGGCAGGTGAAACCCAACGTCCCGAGCATTCCCGTTTCCGGATGCCGTGAAAGGAACCCGCCGACCGCTTCGCGAAACCTGCCGGTGACCAGCGCGTCCGTGTCCGCGCGCAGAATGAAATCGAAACCTCCAGCCCGGCGAATATACTCCAATCCAACGAGCAGACTTGCCGAAAGCCGTCCCCTCAAAGGATCTCCCTGCCCGTGAAAAGGATCTCTCAGGACCACGAACCGGCAGGTGCGTTTGCCGCGCGGGATCACACTCCTCGCGTAGGGCGAATCGTCAATCACAACACACAGACGCGCGCCATGCTCATAGCTCCACAAGCTGTCGAGAAAATCGTGGAGACGCTGCAACTCGTCTGCGTCAGGTCCGGTGGGGACGATGACTGCGAAGCCCTTCATGACGCAAGCGCCCGCGTTACGGACTCCACCACATCGGACCACTCCCCGGGTTTGGTCTGCCGGAACAATCGCAACGACCGATACCACGGCGTGTCATCGCGATCGATCATCCAGCGAAAACACGCATCGTACGGCAGCATCAGGAACGTTCTCTTCCCCAACGCACCGGCGAGATGAGCGATCGACGTATCGACTGTGATGACCACGTCCAGCGCTTCCATCGCCGCCGCGGTATTCGAAAAGTCCGGAGCGAGATCGATCGCCGCAAAGGGAGGGTCCGCGTTCCACAATTCGCCTCGCCCGTCGCCATACTGAAAGCTGTAGAGCGTCAGGTCAGGAACGCGGATCAGGGGACGAAGACTTTCGAGCGGCATCGAGCGGCTCCCGAACCGGTCGCGCGAACGATATGCCGACCCCCTCCACACTATTCCGGCACGCGTCCCGCCGGTCTGGGGGATTCGCGTGCGCCAGTCTGCGCATAGTTCACACGGCGCCCGCAGATAAGGCGTTTCGCCGATGATCCGCTCGATGGGAATTGACGTCGTATATAACGACCAGAACGCGCGCGCGTGGAGGTCGACTGGCGGAAGCGGGTCATGGGGCGCGATCACGGTATCCGCAATCCCGGATGCGCGAAGCAGTGATCGAAGACGCTTCGGGGCCTGCAGGACGACTCGCGCACCGGCCTCTCTCGCAAGACGCGCGAGGCGCCCGTATTGCAGTGCATCGCCGAAATAGAGATCTCCCGCGATCACATGCAGAGTCTTCCCCCGAATGTCCTGCCCTGTCCAGCGGCCCGCCGCGGGTCCGAGAAAACGCTCGAAATTTTCACCCAGCATTCGCGAACGGCAGATCTCGCGTGCGCGCTCGAAGTCGCCGAGTCGCGACCAGTGAAGCAGAAGCCCGATCACCGGTAGCGGGTCGTTGCTTGCTCGCGCGGCCTTCTCATACCAGCACCGCGCCGATTCCCATTCGTGCAGACCCGTATACATCTCGGCGAGAAGGCGCATCGGTGTCTGATCGCGTGGACGATGGACCAGTACATTCTGCAGGATCGCGATGGCGTCTTCGTAACGTCCCGTCTCCGCCAGTGCGAGAGCCGTTCCCCGTTCGATGTTCGAAGAATCGACGCCGCAACGCATGGCCGTCCTCAGACGCGCGATTGCTTCCGCGCCTCCGCCGCCACTGAGAACACACCTGGCCGCGGTCTGATAGTTGTGCGGATTGTCCGGCTCCAGTTCGATCGCCCGAATGGAACTGTCCAGAGCCTCAGCCGGCTTCCCCAGCCCATCGAACTGCAACTGGGCGCGTTTTCGCCACGCCTCGACGTAAGAGGGGTCGATAGAGAGAACACTCTCGATGTATCGCGCCGCATCGTCGAGCCGCCCGATGGTTAGCGCCGCTCCCGCCGCACGATCGAGGTAGTGGACATTCCGGGGCTGGCAGTCCGCCGCCGCCCGATGCGCTGCAAAACTACGCCGGTATTCGCCGCGCGCCGCGAGTACAACGCCCAGATCGTGCAGAGCGCCAGCGTCCCCGCGATTGCGCCGAACACGCTCGCGCAAACTTGTCAGATCGTGGGGAAAATCGTCCAAGCGGTAAGGCGAGTATAGCAGGATCGCGAGTAAACCGATCGCGAATTATGACAACCAGTTCACAACACGGTAACACGCGAAAACTCGAAGATTCCCCTTTTTTTCGCGCGGTAAAAAGGCTATAAATGTATCTAATGAAACAGCACAAGCCTCGCACAATTTCGGCCGCTTGGTGTCTTTTGTTTCCGATCCTCTGGGCGCCGGCGCATCTGGAAGCCCAGCTAGCGGCAATTGTAGGAGTTGTGACCGATCCTTCCGGCGCGCCGGTGGTGGGCGCATCGGTGGAGGCAAAAAAATCCGACACCGGCCTGGTATGGCGTGCGAAGACGCGCACGCAGGGCGACTATTCGTTCGAACTCCTCCCTCCCGGCGAGTATTCCGTCGAAGCTTCAGCCGGCGGCTTCTCTCCGGCGCGCGCAAACGGCGTCGAATTGCTGGTGAACGCCAAATCCCGCGTCGATCTCAAACTGGGGCTGCCGTCGCTGAAAGAGACCGTCAATGTAATTGAAGCGTCGCCCCTGGTCGAAACGGAAACCTCCGAGCAGGGCCTGGTAGTGGCAGGCCAGATGATTGACGATCTGCCGCTGAACGGGCGCGATTTTCTTCGCCTCGCCAGGCTGGCGCCCGGCGTTTCGGGCGCTACCGACAATCTGGCGTCTGCGGCCGGGCCGTTCAATGTCAACGGCCAGCGCGATCTTTCGAACAACATCATGATCGACGGGATTAACGTCAACGCGGGCGGCAGCGCCAACGGGCGAATCAGCCTGTCGCCGGGCAACGACCCGGCAGTTGGCCAGTCCGGCAGCAGCATGGGTCTGGTTTCGGTGGATGCGGTTTCCGAGTTCAAGGTGCAGACGGAGACGCAAACCGCGGAATTCGGCGGATTTTCCGGAGCCGTAATTAACGTCAATACCAAAAGCGGCACCAACGAATTGCACGGCAGCGCTTATGAATTCCTGCGCAACAGCGACCTCGACGCCAACAATTTCTTCAACAACGCCTACGGCGTTCCGAAAACGCCGGCCCGCAACAACTTCTTCGGCGGAACGCTTGGCGGCCCGATACGCAAGGACCGCACCTTCTTCTTCATATCATCGGAGGCGTTGAAACAGGCCGTGGGCGTGAGCGTGAACTCGCGCGTGCCATCGCTCGCCGCTCGCGCTGCGGCGGATCCGGCGGTTCAGTTCCTGATCAATGAGTACCCTCTCCCGAACGGCCCGGATAACGGCGACGGGACGGCCGGCTTTTTCGCCACCGCCACCAATGTGGTGAACGAAACGGCGTTCAGCGTGCGGCTCGACCACCGCTTTTCGGACAGCGACGATTTCTTCGCCCGATACTCCTTCAGCGATTCCCTGGGGCTGCTGCGCGCCTTTTATCTCAACACTCGGACGACGAACCGCACGCGCTTGCAAAGCGCGAGCCTTTCCGAAGTCCATCGCTTCAGCCCGCGGTTGTCCAACGAAGCCCGATTCGGATTCGTTCGCAGCGCCAACGGCATTGTCGGCTCAGCCGACAACTTCGGCGGCGCGGAGCCGATCCCGCTGAACGCGGCCGGAGACGCTATCCCTCCCGGCATCTACGTCTTCAGCCTGCCCTATGCCGAATCGCCGACGCCGCCCGAATACCAGAACAACAATCTCTTCAGCTTCAACGACGACCTGACCTGGATCAAGGGACGAAACACGTTCAAATCGGGATTCTGGGTGCGGCGCGTGCAGGACAATCCCAATCTGCAACCGCTCTCGAGCGGCGTTTATTTCTTCAACACTGTCGCCGACGTGGTCGCCAACAATCCCGTCTACTTCTTCAACCAGGCCGCCGAAACCGATTTCGGCATCCGATTCACCAACTACGCCGGTTACGTACAGGACGATCTCCGCATATCGACGCGGCTGAAGCTCAACCTCGGGCTTCGTTACGAACTCGATACTGTGCCGACTGAGGTCAACGGCCGCTTTAGCCCGATCGTCGGACTTGGAAACATCCCGACGGCAACACTCGGGCCCCCGGGTACGCCTGTTCACAACGGCGTCCACGATAATTTCGCCCCACGACTCGGCTTTGCATATCAGCTCACAAGCGATGCCAAAACCGTCCTCCGCGGCGCCGCAGGCATCTTTTACGATGTGCCCACCGTCAACGCCACGCAGCTCGCATTCGGGCCGCCATTCAAGATCACCAATCTTGTTGCGGGGACAGCAGGCGGAGGCACTGTGACTGTTCCGATCGACCCGTCGTTGCTCGTGACCACGATTACGGGAATGCCGCCGTTCGGCTCCGCTCTGCTTTACGATCCCACCCATTTTCGAACTCCGTTTGCGTACGAATACAATCTCAACCTGCAACGGCAGATCGGCCGGAACACTGTGATCCAAGCCAGCTATATCGGCTCGCTCGGACGGCATCTGATCCGTGTTCAACCCCTAAACCTGATCGACCCCTCGACCGGCATGGCGCCGAATCCGAACTTCGCGGCAGGCGCCCTCGATCTCATCGAAACCGCCGCAATCTCCGATTACAACGCGTTTCAGGCCAATGTGACCCAGCGCCTGTTCCACGGACTCGAACTGACTGCCTCGTATACATGGGCGCATTCGCTGGACGATATTTCGAACAACACGGGTACTTCGATCAATTCGTCGTACACGGGATCCAATCCCTATAATTTTGGTTCGTCAGAAAAAATCGTGGGTAGATGTCGGTTCTGGGAGCTTGCCAAGTGAGTGATACAGGGCGAGTTCGAGGCAGCGGAAGGTGCGAAAGCCATAGGATTTTCTCATGGTGACTTTAGCTTTGTTGTTCAGCC
>DATDGT010000210.1:0-26968 GCA_036521975.1 Bryobacteraceae bacterium | reverse complement strand
ACAGCAGCCCTCAAAAAACTCGGAAGGCACCTACTCGGCCACGGCCGACGCGTCGCATGTTTGCCTCGGCTCAACCCTGGCCGATGTGCAGCGTTTTCACTATGCGAGAAGCGCTCAAGCTGCTAATTTGGACGCGAGTGTAGGATGATACCCTCTTACCTCGCCCAGTTCGACGTTTGTCTGCTCCCATTTGTTCTGAGCAAACTTACGCGCGCCGTCGATCCGGTGAAGCTTTATGAGTACCTGAGTCAGGGCAAACCGGTCGTCGCTACGCCACTGCCAGAGGTTTGTGATTACGCAGACTTGGTTTACCTGGCCAAGGGCGCCACGGAATTCGTGGCACAGATAGATAAGGCGCTTCAGGAGGACAACCCAGAGCGGCAAGAGTCTCGGATCTTCTTCGCGAAAGCCAACAACTGGTTTGCGCGACTAGCATGCCTGGATGAAGCTGTGCGAGAAACTTTTCCGTTAGTTTCCATTCTTGTGGTCTCGTACAAATCGCGCGAGTTTCTAAACCCCTTTTTGGATTCCATTCGGCTAAATACGACATACCCGAACTATGAGCTCATCGTAGCCGATAACGCATCGGATGACGGGTCATTAGAGCTCATCCAGAATTATGCCGCGCAAATCCCCCGATTACGCCTGTTTGCCCTGGAAGAGAACCGAGGATTCGCTGCAGCCAATAATTTCGCAGCAGGAAGAGCGGACGGAAAATTCTTGGTCTTCATTAATCCCGATACTGTGGTCACCAATGGTTGGCTAGGCCGGCTTATTAGGCCCCTTTGCACGGATCCGACGATCGGAATGACAGCGCCAGTGACCAATTTTTCGGGCAATGAAACGCGGGTCGAAACTTCGTACCGCACCTTGCTCGAGATGGAACAGTTCGCTCAGGAGCGGAGCGAACGGGAATTCGGGAATTTGCTCGAGATCCAGATGGCCCCGTTTCTCTGCGCCGCTGTAACGCGCGATACCTGGGAACGTATCGGTTCCTTGGATGAACAATTCGGTTTAGGGATGTTTGAGGACGATGATTTCTCGAAGCGAATTCGGTCGGCAGGCTACCGTATCGTTGCCGTCGAAGATTGTTTTGTGCACCATTTTGGCAATGGCTCATTTTCAAAGCTGCCGAGCGAGCGGGCGCTTGACGTCTTCAATCGTAACCGCGAATACTTCGAAAAGAAATGGAACATCACGTGGACTCCTCACAAAATGCGGCGAGGAGTGAGGGAACTGACGCATGCCGACCGGCTCTCCCCAGCTCGCTTCATGGAGACGCAGCCCGCCGCGAACGTGCGGCGAGGCACCGCCAGGTTGATCCGATTGCATCCGGAACGGATGCCGGTCGGAGGCCGGGCTAATCCACAACCCGACGGATCATCCGCTATGGTCGTCGAATGCGAAGGGGCGACGCCCGAAACAGTCGTACAGTTTGGGCAAACCATACTGTACACTTTCTATGGAACGTCGAGCCGTCTGAGCGCCACCCTCCCTGAGGATTTTAGTCAGCGCCCTGGGGCGGTGCGGATCTCATTACTAACCGGTTCCGAGGAGTCTAATGCGCTGATCTTCAGAGTGGGGCTCTGACGACCGCGGTTAAGGCACAGCTTGCCCATGGATGGCCGAGAAAGATTAACACCGAACGATCCGGCGTACAGCAGGCTCGTGCAGCAAGAGGTGCAACACTACAGTGAGATTTTCCTGGAAGGCGCTGATCGGCAATCGGCGCAGGAGATCCTTATGCAGCCGGTCCCGCCCTCGTGGGTGGAAGTGGAAAAACGCGCTGCAGACCTGGTGCGCAATGCGACCGGCTTCGACCTGAACGGCCATGTGCTGGACCGCTTGCGTTCGGACCGTCGCGTTAGGATGCTTTCCCTCGGTTCGGGCCCAGGCGGCCTCGAGTTGGCGTTTGCGAGAGAAGCTTCCGGCGCGGAGATCACGTGTATCGATCTAAATGCTGATTTGATCCGCCTTGGACAAATACGCGCGGAGGCGGAACATCTGAACGTCAGGTTCGAAGTAGGCGATCTGAACGTGATTGATCTATTGACGAACGAATACGACCTGGTCTTTTGCCATGCATCACTTCACCACGTTCTGGAATTGGAGCGGCTTTCCCAGCAAATCAAGAACTCATTGCGTGACGGCGGGAATCTGATCACCGTTGATGTGTGCACCCGCAACGGTTATCTCATGTGGCCGGAAACGAGGGAAATCGTTCGCTCGTTATTCAGAACGCTTCCTGCGCGTTTCCGAATGAACCATACCGCATATGGATCCGCCAGGGTCGACGAAGAGATTTGGGAAATAGACACGAGCGTTGTCAGTATGGAGTGTATACGGGCCCAAGACATTATTCCCACTCTTTCTGAAACTTTCGTAGTGCACGCCTTTGTTCCATATTTCAGCTTATGCCGGCGCTTCCTTGACACGATGTATGGTCCGAATTACGATTTGACCCAATCCCTTGACACGGCAATCGTGAATTGGATTTGGGAGCTGGATCGGTATTATCTCGATTCCAACCGCCTTAAACCGGAAACGTTTTTTGGAATTTACAGCAAGTGATCGCTATTCCGCAACCGGTCGTCTCACGCGATGGGAAAAAGATGAAGTTGAAGAAGAGAGAATGAACTGTCGTCCGCCGGCTGCGCTCCACCTGCCCTTGACGAGACGTTCCGGGCGATGCCAACCCAAGGAACCGGCAGGATCAGCGACGGAGGCGCCGGGTTACTGGGCGGCGGGGCGTCACGGACCAACTTTGGGTGATGCCGCATCCGCCGGTGATGCTCTTGAATACGTAGTAATAGCGGCAGGGGTAACAGCCGACGAGTTGGATCCTCCGTTGGATGCGATGAAGGAGTTGTTCTGTGTCAGAACAGTACCCGAGCACGATCCGCCGGCGCCAGTCTGATCCCCAACCTTCGGCACGCCATGATGAAGGTGAAGCCTGGTCAGCGAATTCGTATCGCGCGGTAATGGGCAACTCTGCGCGTGTTGACGCTGGTATAATCTTACTGAGATCTTACCAATGGACACGACAACTCTTTCCACAAAGGGCCAGATCGTTTTGCCCAAGACCCTCCGCGAGACGCGGCGCTGGCCGCCCGGGACCGAGTTCCGCGTCGAGGAGACGCCTGAGGGAGTGCTCCTCCGCCCACTGAAACCAGTTGCCAAAAGCACTTTGTCCGAAGTGGCTGGCTGTCTCCGATGGACGGGCAAGCCGAAGAGAGTCGCCCAAATGCGGGGCGCCATCGCGCGCAAAATCAAAAGCCGTTATGACAGCGGTCGATACTAATCTGGTGGTCCGGCTGTTGACGCAGGACGATCGGAAGCAGGCGGCCATTGCGAGCACTGTGTTCGCCACTGAGGAAGTCTGGATCGCGAAATCCGTCCTACTGGAAACTGCTTGGGTATTGGAAACCGTTTACGGCTTTGACGCCACAGCGATACGCCGGGCACTTCTGCTTCTCCTGGGCTTGCCCAATGTTCGGATTGAGGACGAGGAAGCTGTCGCAAGGGCCATCGACCTTATTGCGAAAGGTCTGGATTTCGCGGACGCGCTGCACCTGGTCAGTAGGCCAGCCGGCGCCTGGTTTATCTCGTTCGATAAGGCGCTGGTACGGCGCGCTCAGCGGGCCGGCATTGAGGGCCTAAAGGCTCCATGAGCGGGACGCGGTTCACGGCCGCTCGGACAGCTACTCCACCCCAAACGCCAGCAACACATTGCCAAAGGGCCCGCCGCCGACGCCGTAGCCCGAGCCGATGTACAGCATTCCGCCCGCGATCACCGGGCCCACCGAGGAGATCGAGCCGCCGTGGGCGTCCGCGACCTTGTTCACGGTGTCGAAGCTCCGCGCGGTGTCGAATTCCCACAGGATGCTGCCGTCGGTCGCCGATAGCCCGTGGAGCTTGCCGTCGGAGCCCGCGACGAACACCACTCCCGGAATCATCGTCGCGGCGGCGTTATTTTGCACGCGCACACCGGAGGGATTGATCGGCTGGAACCATGCGCGCTGGCCAGTGGCCATTTTGAGCGCGGCCATGCCTCCGCTGCCGAAACCGTAGTACACATTTTCGTGATCGGCGGCGCCGCCCCAAACGATGCCGCCGCGGCCGCCTCCGGCATTGGCGGCCACGCGCCATATCAGCGCGCCGCGATTATCGGGATCGAGCGCAAACACATCGCCGCCCTTGGTTCCCGCGATCAGCACGCGCCGGCCATCGGGCAGAGCGCTCAGAATCGGTGAGTTCCCGATATCCGCGTCCGGCCCCATGGTCTGGGGACACGCCTTGCTTTTATTCGGTCCGCCGCAGCCGCCCATGAAGGCATCGTTAGGAGTTGCCTGGTAAGACCACAGGACCTTTCCCGAATCCATATCCACGGCTACGATCGCGTCCCCCAACGGCTGAGCCGGTTCGGTTTGCGTATCGCCACTGCCGAAGTACACGGCATGGCGCACCGGATCGATGGTCGGCGAATTCCACACGGAGCCTCCCGCAGGCGCGTATAACTGAACGCCATTCGGGTTTTTCTGCGTGGGCTTAGGCGTATCCATCGTATAGGTCTTCCAGATCTGCTCGCCGTTATTCACGTTCAGCGCGACCACGCTGCCGCGCGAAGTGCAGCACTCATAATCCGGATTGCCGCTTTGCCATTCTTCCGACGACGATACCGGCACGTACAAGCGTCCGTTGTAAAGCTTCGGCGCGGCGGTGATGCGCGCCAGGAAGAACTCGTCCACTTTGCGCTTCCACAGGAGCTTGCCATCCTGAGCATCCAGGGCGTAGACATTGGCTTTCGCGTCGCCGAAGAAAACCGCATACTTGGTATTTCCTCGTCCCGTCACTGGACCGATGCTGATGGCGGGGCGAACGGTGATGCCGGTTTCGTAGCCCCAGTAGTAACAGCCGGTCTTCGCGTCGAGCGAATAAACCCAGCCGATATCCGTGCCCACGAACACACGGCCGCTGGCAATCGCGGGCGGGCTATAGGCGCTGATGCCCAGCGGAAATCCGAACGCCCATTTCAGCTTGAGCTTCGGAACGTCGCCCTTGGTGATCCCCGCGGCTTCCGTCCTTTGATATCGCGTGTTCTCGATATCCGCGCCCCAACCGCTCCAGAACGCTCCCGAATACGGATCGCTCATCGGAGGATTCGATGGGCAAGCATTGGGAAAATTCTTCGGATTACCCGCTTCCACGCTGCCGATCTGCCGGTAGCCGCCCATGAATTCGGAAAGCCGCCGCTTCTGCGGATCGGTCAATCCCTGATCGTGTTCCGGACGGCCGGGTTTGGAGACTACGGCGTAAATCTGCTCCGGGGTCATTTGGCGGATCTGGCGGGCGCTGGGCGCTTTCGAGGAATCGTTTTCGCGATGGCAGCTCATGCAACGCGTTTGGAAATAAGTCAGGCCGGTTTCCATGCCTATTTGTTGAGGCTCGCCGCCGCCTTTGCCTTTGCCCTTGGCTTGCGCCGTCGGCCCCTGCGCATCGAGCGCGCTCACCCAAGCCAGGGTTCCCGCGGCACAGAACGCCACGGTTAAGGTGAGAATTTCGAAGTTGCGTTTCATAATGCCCCCTCGTAGATTGCAAGTATACCGTGGACAAGCTGTCAGCGCTCAGCATTCAGCTTGTAGCAATCAGCTTATGCTTCAGAAGCTGAAGACCGATGGCTGAAAGCTGAAAGCTCCAGCGTTAGAACGACTCCAGCCGGCCACTGAATCGGTAGCCGACCCACGGCTCGGTAGTGATGTATTCCGGATTCTCGGGATTCGTCTCGATCTTCTTTCGCAGATTCTTGATGAACACGCGCAGGTAATCCACCTGATCGCCATAGTCTGGCCCCCAGACGGCCTGCAACAACTCGCGGTGCGGCACCGCTTCGTTGGCGTGCTGCGTCAAGTAGCGAAGCAAATCCAGCTCCTTGGGCGTCAGGTGCGTGGTTGCGCCACGGTTGCGCACGGTGCGCGCGGCGAAATCGATCTCCAACGCGCCGGAGCGGAGTCTGGCGGGCGCCGATTGCGAAGCCGGCACTCGCCGGAACGCCGCGCGGATACGCGCCAAAAGCTCAGGCATGCTGAACGGTTTGGTGACGAAATCGTCGGCGCCTGCATCCAGCGCCTCCACCTTGTCGGCCTCGGTGTTGCGCACGGTCAGCATGATAATCCCAACGTTGGGATCCGCGCGAATCTCGCGGCACGCCTCCAGACCGCCCATGCCCGGCATATTTATGTCCAGAAGGACTAGATCGGGGCGGAAATCGCGGACCTTTAGCAGCGCCTCTTCTCCCGTTTTCGCGTCGTCGATTTCGTAGCCCGCGCTGGTCAGAGTCGTGCGCATGGTACGCCGGATTTGAGGCTCGTCGTCCACCACCAATATGCGCCCCGCGCTCACGCCGCCGCTCCCGGCGCCTTGGGCTGGCCGTTCGTTGGCAGGGTCAAGCGAAAGGTGGTTTCGCCGGGTTGGCTCACGACAGTCAAGTTTCCATTATGGGCCTCGGCAATCCGCAGCGCGATGCTCAAGCCGAGACCCGATCCCGGAATCCTTCGCTGAACCGAAGGGCTGCGATAGAAACGCTCGAAGATGCGCGGCTGCTCGGCCGGCGGAATACCTTCGCCGCGATTGGCGACCTCGACCGCGGCAGAGTGGTCGTCGCGGCGTATTTGAATCGTGATGGGCGTGCCCGGCGGCGAATATTTCAGCGCATTATCCAGCAATTGCTTGAGCGCAAGGCTTACCAGCCGCCGGTCGAAGGAGATGGGCGGCAATTCCCCGGATTGTTTCACCTCCACTGGCCGATCCTCGATTTCCGCGCGCATGGAATCCACCGTTTCCCGCACAGTGGACGCGAGCTCCGAAGTCTCCGAGTGAACCTCGATACGCGCCGTGTCCAAGCGCGCCAGCTCGATGGAGTTGTCGATCAGGTTTTGCAGATGCTGCGCCTCTTCAGCGGCGATCTTCACCAATTCACCGGCACTGGCCGAAGAACGGTCAGAGGAATCGAGCAGACTGGTCAGGGCGGCTTTGATCGAAGTCAGCGGCGTCTTCAGCTCATGCGCCATCGAATCGATCAGCGCCGTGCGCAGTTGTTCGCTTCGGCGGTCGGCTTCCACCTGTTGCGCCAATTCTTGGGACCGGGCACGTTCCAATCCGATGGCCACCAGATTGGCGAGGCCTTGCAGCACACTGTCCGGAATGCGTGGTCCTTCCAACGCCAGACTCGCGATCGGCTCGCTTCCCAGCCGCACCGCCGCGATCACGCGGCGATGGAGCGGGTCGGTGAAGAACGTGCCGTTCAACGCCGCTTCGCGAAGCTGCTCCTCCAGCCCGTCGAAATCCGCCGGACCGGCGCGATGAAACTCTCCGCTCCGCCGCTCGTAGAGAACCACCGCCTTCAATCCAAACAGCTCGGCGATCTTTTGAGCAAGCTGTTTCGGAACCGGCTCGGTTGAGCCGAACAGCAGAATGGCGCGGCTGAAAGTGTATAGGCGCTCAAGATCGCTCTGCCGTTCCAGCGCTTCCACGCCGCGCTTTCTGGCTCTGTCGGAAAGACGGCTTGCTATCAGCGCGGTCACCAGAAAGCTGAATAACGCGACCCAGTTCTTGGGATCGGCAATGGTCAAAGTTCCGATGGGCGGGAGAAAATAGAAGTTGAACAACAGCATGGCCAATACCGAGGCCACCGCGGATTCCACAAACCCCCACGCGCTCGCGACGATCAAGACGAACAGCAGGTAGGCGAAGCCCTCGGTGGTCGCGTTGACGGTCACCATCCGTCCGGCGAACGTGATGAGGACCACGCCGGCGATGGAAGCCAGCAATCTTCCGCCGAGCGCGCGCACTGCGGAGATCCGCACCCCGGAGATCATCTCCAGGAGAAGGCCAGGAGGACGTTGCCGGGCATCCCGTTGCGCACGCCCACGTAGCCCGACCCTGCGAACAGCATGCCCCCCGCGACCGTCGGTCCCGCGACGCTCAGCGAGCCGCCCTTGGCGGCCACGCCGTTCACGGTTTCAAATTCCCGCACTGTGTCGTATTCCCAAAGCACGCGGCCGGAGCCGGAGTCGAGCGCCCGCAGCACACCGTCGAATCCGCCGGAAAAAACCACGCCGGGCATCGCCGACAAGGCGCCGTCCTGGCCGGGATGGGATGCCACGGCAGGCGCGGGTGGGAGCGCGGTGAACCATTGGCGCTCGCCGTCGCGAAGCCCGACGGCCGCGATGCCGCCAGGTCCCAATCCGAAATAAGCGTTCCGATCGTCGGCCGCTCCGCCCCAAACGATCTTGCCCCCGAATTCGGTGGTGTTGTTCACCAGAGCCGTGCGCCACACCATTGCGCCTTTGTGATCCGGATCGTGCGCCCACACGTTGCCGCTCTTCTGCCCGGCGATGAGCAGCGTGCGGCCGTCCCCGAGCTTTTTGAGAATGGGCGACGCGCCGAAATCATGATCCGGCCCCAATGTTTTAGGGCAGTTCTCCGGAGGCTTCGCGCCGTTGCATCCCACCAGCCACGCATCGTTTTCGGTGTCTTGCACGGACCACACAATTTTGCCCGTCGCCAGATCGATCGCCAGAATAGAATCGGTAGTGCTGGGCGCGGGTTCCGTGTAAGCGTCGCCCGTGCCGACGTATAGCACGCGGCGTTGGGCGTCGATGGTCGGCGAATTCCACACCCCTCCTCCCGCGGGGGTCCACCGCGCGACGCCGTTGGAATTTTTCCCGATTTGCTTCGGGACATCGGCGATGGTGAAGGTTTTCCAAAGCTCCCGTCCCGTGGCGGCGTCGAGCGCTACAACGCTTCCCCGAAATGTACAGCACGGGTAATTCGGGTTCACCCCCGCACCTTCTTCCCCAGAGGCCACCGGAACATACACGCGCCCCTCGAAAACTTTAGGCGCGGCCGTAATCAGCGCTCGCGGATGTTCCTCGATATGCGCTTTCCACGCCAATTCGCCGGTAGCCGCATCGACCGCGTACGCGTTGGCTTTGAGGTCGCCGAAGAAGGCCAGGGTTCGCGCGCCTATGCGCTCCACAGTGACAGCGCTGCGGACTCCTCCGCCGGCTTGAAACGACCAGTACAAACACCCGGTGGCCGCGTCCAGCGAGTACACCGTTCCGGTATCGACGCCGAGGAACACTCGTCCGCCCGCAATCGCCGGCGCGCCGAGCACCGCCTTGGCGTCGGGAAATCCGAACGCCCATTTAAGGTGCAGTTTGCCCACTTGATCCACGGGAATTTGCGCCCCATCAGCCGGCTGAAACCGCGCGTTGGAGCCGTCGGGGCTCCAGCCGTTCCAAGAGGGCGCAGATCCCATTTCGAACGGTCGCGCGCCGCCCGGGCATGGGTTCGATTGCGCCAGCAGCGCCGCGGATACCAGCGGCAAACACCATACGGGGGAGACCGGTTTCATCCAGCTTGTAGTCTATCCGATCCGGCTCAGCGTTCGCGTCTCAGTAGTGCCGGCTTCCAGCACTATCCGCGTCTCGAGCTGGCGAAGGCCGTGATTGCTAGCTCTTCAATCGCTTGGCATCGCCAGCGGGGGCCTTTAATTTTCGTCGGTGCTCCTGTACTTCGGGGAGGCTGGCGCGAAAGAGCCAACTCGATGCGCGCACCGTTTAGACCAGTTCGCGAATCACGTTGCCAAGTGTCAAGAATTCCGCGTAGCTGCCGGGCTTGTTGAAGTACGAATCGACGTTGAACGATGCGCTCTTCTCACGGTCGGCGCGGGCGGATGAGGAAGTCATGATGACGACACGCATGCTCGCGCAGCGCTTACTGCTTCGAAGATACGACAAGACCTCAAAGCCATCCTTCTTCGGAATATTGAGGTCCAGAAGCAAGAGCTCGGGGCAGCGGACAGAGTCCTCGTCGATCAGCGCGAGGAACTGTAATATCTCGTCACCGTCGGAAAAAAAGTATAGATCTATGTCGAGCTTCGCGGCCGCGACCGCCTCCTTGACCAGGAAAAGGTCTGCGACATTGTCTTCAACCACCGCGACTACACGACGATTGGGATCAGATGTTCGATTCTGCCGGAATTGTAAAAAGGAATGTCGAGCCGTGTCCGGGCTCGGATTCGACCCAAATCCGGCCGCGGTACCGCTCGACGATTCGCTGGCAAATCGCAAGTCCCATGCCGGTGCCAGAGTATTGGCCATTGGTGTGTAACCGTTGGAAGATTCCAAAAATCTTCTCCCTATACTCTGGAGCAATGCCGATACCATTATCGGCGATGCTGAAAAGCCAAAACTGACCGATTCGGCTCGACGAAAGCGAGATGCACGGCCGACAGCTCTCGCGGCGGTATTTGAGGGCATTCCCGACCAGGTTCTGAAACACTTGCTGAAGGTGACTGCCGCGCATCCTAACCGGCGGCAGATCGTCGGCGATAATCCGGGCCTGCGTTTCCTGAATGGCGGCCGCGAGATTGCCCAACGCTGCGTCGAGCGCGTCCCGCGCCTGGACAGGTTCGGGAAGTTCGTCCGGGATGCTCGACGCCTCCGTATAGGCCAGCAAGTCCGCCAGCAGATTGTCCATCCGCAAGGCACTGGAACCCACCAGATGGAGGAAGTCCGCGCCGCGCGCGCCGAGCGTGCTGCCATATTCTTTCAGCACCAACTCGCTGAAAATACGGATATTCCTCAGCGGCTCTTTCAGGTCGTGACTTGCCGAGTGCGCGAATTGCTCCAGATCCGCATTGGCCCTGAGCAGGGCCTCCTGGCGGCTGCGGACTTCGTATTGCTTCATGCGGCCGCGCAGAGCAGCCCGAACGGCACTCTGCAAGGATTCGGGCCGGACCGGCCGTTCGGTCAGCGTGAAATTTCCCAAGGTGGAGAATTCCTGGGAGCGCCGATGGCTGTACGCCTGTGTCTGCCCCGCCGGCGTTAATATGATAAAAGGCGGATCGGACCAAGGCGGCTCAGCGGAGAGCCATGATGTCAGCTCGTGTATGTGGTGCGGAGGGATCGCCTCATCGGCCAGGATCGATGCGCCGACCCCGAGCGGCAGTTCTTTCAAGAGCGAGGCCGCGTCGGGCACAATAGCCGGTTCCACGGAGAGGGCTTCCACTGTTTGCGCGAGCAGGGTCGCATCCCTGCCGACGGGGGCGAGGATGAGAACGCGCATTTCGCCGGCGCCACGTCGAAACATTCACTCTCCAGTCTTATCTCCTAGCAATTTGTCACCCTTGCCGCGATATTCCGGAATTCCAGTCAGGACCCCCCGGAACTGTTTGAGCACCTCGCCGACGCGCAACCCGCCTGACGTGATCCTCATCTCGCGGATGGAGCGTTCGTGTCCGCCGCGTCGCTTCTTCACGACGGAAAGCGCCTGACGGACCAAGCCGTCCGCCTCGAAATAGCGAAGAAGCATGACAGTATCCGCCAGGTAGCTGACATCGATGGGCGCGTGCATCGTTCCGCCCACGAGGCCGTGCTGGGCCAGCGTAAGGATGGTAGCTACGCCCTTTTGCCCCAGATATGTCAGCAACTCGTGCAAGTGAATGAGCAGGTAACGTTCGCTCGGCATGCCATTGAGATAACCGTTCAGGCTATCGATCACGATGACGGTGGCGTTTTTCGTTTCAACGGCTTGCCTGGCGCGTGAGGAAAACTCGCCTGGCGACAAGAGCGCCAGATCCGCCTGAACCAAGTCGAACAATCCCGATTCCAGATGCGGACGAAAGTTCATGCCTAGCCCATCGGCGCGCTTGAGGAACGTCTCGGGGCTCTCTTCAAAGAGGTAGGACGCCACGTGTTCGCCGCGGCCGAGCGCGGCGATCAGGTATTGCGAACAGATCGTGGTTTTACCCGCGCCAGCCGGACCCATAATAAGCGCGCTCGAGCCACGATCCAGACCGCCGCCGAGTAAGGAGTCCAGCTCAGCGCTGCCGCTGGCCGCGAAATCGCCCGCGTGGACGGTGGCCCCTCCCGCGGCCGCAAGGCGCGGGTAGAGTACGATGCCGCCGCGCTTAAGGATGAAATCATGGCGTCCGTCGGTGAATTGCACAGCGCGCATTTTCGCGATATGGATCTGACGGCGCGTCGTGCCGTATTCGCGGGGCTCGCGCTCCATTCGTATCACTCCGTGAGCGATGCTCTGAAGCTGCTGTTCGCCTTCCCGCGTCGTGAGATCGTCTAAGGATAAGCACCGTGCACTTTCTGCCCGCGAAAAACTGCTTGAGCGCGAGGATCTCCCGCCGATAACGGACGGAGGTCTGCGAGAGGATCTTCAATTCCGATACGGAATCGAGGGCGATGCGGGTGGGGTCGATCCGCTCCACTTCGGCGCGTATCCGCTTAACCGTTTCGCCCAGCTCAACATCCGAGGCGTGGAAGACAGTATAATTCGCTTCCTCCGCCAGCCGCTCGGCGATGCTATCAAGTTCCAGCAGATTCAGTCCATCCAGGTTCCAGCCATGGGAAGCGGCGACATCATGCAGTTCTTCAAGCGTTTCAGAAAGCGTTACATACAAACATTTCTGGCCGCGCCGGGCGCCCTCGAGCAGAAACTGAAGCGCCAATGTCGTCTTCCCGCTCCCGGGATCGCCCTCGACGACGTAGAGGCGGTGGGAGGGCAGACCGCCGCCCAGGATCTCATCCAGTCCTGCAACACCCGTTTCCTGCCTGGGTAAGCTACTTGCGCCAGCGGGGTGTGTGTTCAAAGCGGCTCCCGGGCATCAGGCGCCAGTCCATGGCCCCTCCCGATTTTACCAACCGAACCGGGTAACCAGACGAGGCCTCCTATTGAAGAAACGAGCTAAGTACTCGGTTTCAGAAATGCAGTTGCGTATCGAAAACCGCTTGCTGACGCGCGCGGCTCCATTCGGAGCCACGACCGTTAGGGAGTGGTCTGGCCGAATACGAGATGGAACTTATCGAATGGTGTACTTTGCTACGTTGGCGGGCTTACGAAAACTTCTTCGAGTTGTGGAGAGACGCGGACTCAGACGCGCCGACACTCATTCAGGCGCGTAAGGGGTACGATAGTCTCTGGCGATAGGCCTTGTGTGGAGGCGCCATGGATTAGCGCTCTCGCGCGGAACATCGCGGAAAAGATGAGGTCTCTAGGCTAGGCCGCGGCAGGCCTTTCCGAATCGCCGCTGGGTCCGTAGATGCTTGGGACTTTCGATCCCATGGGCCGCAGATACGCAGAGAGTTGGCCGCGGTGATGAACGGTATGTTTCAGGTTCAGCGCCAGAATATCGAGGCCCGAGAGCGTCATCGGCCCGATGTTGAACATCGCGATGAAGTTCGCTCCCGGCAGCGCGCGGGCATCGGCAATTAATCCGGGCGCCTTCTGTTCGTACCAGGCGAGCGCGTCGGCAGGCGTTTTGAATTCCGGGGGCGCCCACTCGAACTTGCCGTTGATGACTCCGCTCAGAAAAAAGACTTCGGCGGCGGCGATATGGCCGGCCAGTTCCAGGCCGCTCATGCATTTTTCGCTGGGCTTGTAATTGGCGGTGTCAGCGGGTACAGATGAAAGCACGCTGCGCGTAGCAGCCATTTCATACTCTGTCTGTCCGAGAAGGTATTCGGCGATGATTTTGGCGTTGTCTTCGATCATCGTTCAATTGTAATGCACCGCGCAAGCGCAGGTCGCGCCCCGATAATGCCTTGCCCGCTTATCGATTGCGTCGGACGAATCTTTTCGGATTTCTGCCACAGGCTGCTAGCGCAAAAGGGCCCCTTTTCAACTCCCGAAGCAGCCACGCCTTGGCGACTTTCCAATCGCGCTTGGCCGTCTCCGGCGAGATCGCCAGCGCCTCCGCCGTTTCTTCGAAACTGAGCCCGCCGAAATAGCGCAGCTCCACTACTCGCGCCTTGCGTGGATCGAATTTGGATAAGGACTGAAGCGCCTCATCCAGAGCCAACAATTCAAACTGACCCGCTTTAACCGCTGGGACTCCATCTAAAGAAATCCGCGCCGCGCCCCCGCCGCGCTTCGCATATCCCCGGCTTCGCGCATGATCGACGACAATGCGCCGGATAATCTGCGAACAGAGAGCGAGGAAGTGGACGCGGCTTTCGCACCGAATGCCTCCGGCGCGAACCAATTTCAGGTATGCTTCGTTTGCCAGAGCGGCCGACTCCAGCGTTTGCCCACAATGCCGCCGCAAGAATTGGCGCGCGATCTTCCGCAATTCGGGATAAACCAAAGGCATGAGCCTGTTCAAAGCCTCTTCGTTACCTTCGCCCCAGGCGGAAATCAGATCGCTGAGATTTTGAGAAGCTTCAGGCGGCATGGGCGACCTGTGTTCCCAATAGCTGATTGCCGCCGTTCGCGACGAAAACCTTCCGGGCTTCCAAATCCAACGCCGCGGCGCGGGTCACTAGTTCCGCGAATCGGGGATGTGAACGCAACGGTTCAAACTTCAACTCATGCGACAGGTCGTGGTAGCAGCGGGCACGCCGGGATACATGAGTCCTGAACAGGCTCGTGGGGAGGAAGTCGGCCCGCGAAGCGATATCTGGGCGTTCGGGTGCGTGCTGTTTGAGCTGCTGGCGGGCAAGCGCGTCTTTCAGGGCGAAACATCCGCGGAGACGATCGCCGCCGTGCTGGAGCAAGAGCCGGATTGGCGAGCGCTGCCCGCGAAGACTCCGTCGAAGATACGCGAGCTGCTGCGGCGCTGTCTTCAAAAAGATCCGAGCCGCCGGCTGAACAGCATTGCGGACGCGCGGAAAACGTTAGAAGAATCGCTGGGCGGGTGGAATCGTTGGAGAGTTGCGGCCATCGCCAGCGCAGCCGCCGTGCTTGCTGTGATCGCCGGGGGCGCAGCGGTTTGGTTGCGCAACCCCGTGCGCCCATCCGACCCATCGCAGTGGGTTCAGCTCACCAAATTTCCGGATTCGGTCACCCAACCCGCCCTTTCGGCCGATGGCAAGATGGTCGCCTTCATTCGCGGCGATTCCAACTTCTTCGGACTAGGCCAAATCTACGTTAAGATTCTTCCCGACGGCGAGCCGGTTCAATTGACGCACGACAACCTGCAAAAGATGAGTCCGGTGTTTTCCGCCGATGGAACGCACATCGCCTACACGACGGTGGATCCGGATTTTCGATGGGACACCTGGACCGTTCCCGTACTTGGAGGCGAGCCGCGCACGATGCTCAAGAACGCTTCCGGTTTGATCTGGACCGGGCCACGGCAGATCATGTTCTCGGAGATCCGCATGGGCGTTCACATGGCGGTGGTGAGGTCGGACGAAAACCGCATCGGCCAGCGCGACGTTTACGTTCCTCCGGCCGAACCCGACTTGGCGCACCGTTCCTATCTGTCGCCCGATGGGAAATGGGTGCTGCTGGTGGAAATGGACATAGATCATTTCTGGGAGCCGTGCCGGCTCGTTCCTGCCGATGGGAGTTCTGCCGGACACAAGGTCGGTCCTCCGGCCGGAGGCTGTACGTTCGGCGCCTGGTCGCCCGATGGGAGATGGATGTATTTCACGTCCAATGCCGTTGGCGCCAATCACGTCTGGCGGCAGCGCTTCCCCGATGGCCAACCTGAGCAGATCACCGCCGGCCCCACCGAGGAGGCGGGCATCGCGATGGCCGCCGATGGCCGCTCCCTGGTCACCTCCGTGTCATTCCAGAATGCTTCCCTATGGGTTCACGACCACAGTGGTGAGCGGCAGATATCGGTCGAAGGCAACGCCGCTTCCAGCCGCTTTACGCCCGATGGAAAGAAGCTTTTGTACCGCGTCGTAAGAGAGCCGCCGAGCGAATTTGACTATTACAGAGATCCGGGCGAAGTGATGATGGCGGACGTGCAATCCGGCCGGTCCGAGCCTCTGGCGCCCGGCTTTCAGGTCCTCAACTTCGATATTTCGAGCGATGGCAAGCAGATCGTGATGGAGGCCGCGGACGCAGGAAAACCACGGATCTGGCTGGCGCCGCTCGACCGCAGTTCGGCTCCCCGTCAAATCCCGAACGTTGAGGGCGTGGAACCGAAGTTCGGGCCCGGGGGAGAAATCTTCTTTCGCCATGTGGAGGGCGGTTCTGCCGCTGGGGGCAGCCTTGGCTTTATTTACCGTATGCATTCCGACGGCTCAGGACTGCGGAAGGCGCTCGATCAACCCGTTCTCGATTGTGGCGATCTCCTGACGGTCTCTCCGGACGGCCGGTGGATTTACGCTTGGACGCCAATTGGGGGGAACGGACCCGCCGCGGGACAGGTTTTATCGCTCACAGGAGCACCTCCGGTAGTGATTGGCGGCACCACCGGTCTTCGATGGGTAGCGGGCGGCGTTCTCATCGCAACGCAATTGGACGTAAGGTCCTTCTTCGTCCCCTTGCCGCCGCATCAGATGCTGCCTGCGGTTCCGGCAGGCGGATTTCGTTCGGATGAAGAAATTGCCCGCCTGCCGGGAGCGCGCAGGGTCGATCGTCAATATGTGGTGTTCGGCCCGTCGTCGGATGTGTACGCCTTTTATCGCGACACGGCCCACAGCAATCTCTACCGCATTCCGCTTCCGTAGCGGGCGTTGCTTCTAGTTGCCCGACGGATTAAAGGTGTAGGTTCCGTCCCAATTAAACAGTTGCCCGTCGCCGCCTGTCTGATAGCTCACATTCACTTTGGCGCTGATGGTGGCGAGTGGCCCGCTCCCGTAGGACAGAGTGCACACGCCAAGCAGTGTGTTGAAGTCCAGCGTGCAACGGCCGACTGCCCAATCGCCAGACTTGACATAGATGAAGATGTTGCTGTCCAGAACGCCCATGCCGATAGCTGGGCCTCCCGTGGGCTGGTCGTAGAAGATCAGCGAGCTGGCCGGGAGCTCGTCCAGATTGGAGCTCACGATCTGGCATGTGTTGGCCGGGTTTGTCTTGATCCCGCAATCTTTCTCGATATGAAGCTGTCCGGTTCGCGCTTCGAAAGCCCGCGCCGGAGCCGTTCCCGCGCTCAGCGAAAGCGTCAGGATCGTAAAGCCCGCAAGAGCGGGCGTCACAGCAATAAGTTTGGTCATGGTGGAAAAGCCTCCTATCTTGTATTCCGCAAACCGGGCCGGAAAAAGGTCACGGTCTGTGATAGGATTTCGACTTCGTGACATCCTCCGGTTCGCATGACATTTCCGGGATTCTCGCGGCGTGGAGCGGCGGCGATGCGGACGCTCTCGCACGGCTAATGGATCTTCTATACCCGGAGCTCCGCAAGATCGCCCGCCAATACCTGAGAGCGTGGCCCGCCGGCGAGAGTTTGGAATCGGCCGCCGTCGCCAATGAGGTCTATCTCAAACTGATCCGCGCCGGGGAAATCCAATGCGAAAACAGGGCGCATTTTCTGGCTCTGTGCTCCCAGATGGTCCGGCGCATCCTGGTGGATCATGCCCGCAGGCGAAAAAGCGGGAAGCGGGGCGGGGATGCGCCAAACGCTCCTCTGGATGAGGTCACCATCGAGGTGGAGGCCCGCGGGATCGAGCTACTGGCGCTGGATGAGGCGCTCGATGCACTAGCCAGAATCGATGGCCGCAAGAGCCGCGTCATCGAGTTGCGCTACTTCGGAGGACTAAGCCTGGAGGAAACGGCGGAGGTCCTCGGAATTTCTCCGGAGACCGCAAAACGCGACTGGAAGATGGCCCGGGCATGGCTGTACACACAGCTTGCCGGCAAGGGAAGAACTAACGGACCGTAACAGTGCTGGTATGCCTTGAGGACGAATGTCTTTGCTTTAGCAAAAACGCAGAACTCGGATGTGGGGTAGGAGGAAATCCAGTGGCCGATTGGGTATCGGGTTTCCAACCCGTCGCGGATTTCCAAACCGCCTCACAACTCGCGCGTCATGTTAGATTGGTAACTTTAAGACCCCCGGAAGGACGCTAAGGAACCGATGAAACGACTGGTTTTACCGGCGATTTTTGCCGTTGGCCTCTCCGCGCAGATCCCTCAGATCGGCGCTCCCTCGGCCGCTCAAGCTTCGTTGCCTCCCAACACCGTCGTCGCCACAGTCGGCGGAATCGGGGTGACCATCGAGGACGTTCGCAAGATGCTCGAGACCGCGCCGCCTCAGCTCGCCGCCTACATCCAGAAAAGTCCTCAAGAGTTTATCCAGCAAATGTTTCTCTTGCGCTATCTCTCCTCCCAAGGCGACCAGCTAAAACTCGGCGAAGAAAGCCCATTCAAAGAAGACATCGAGGCCCAGCGGAACTGGATCATCGCTAACGCCATGGTGACTCATGAGCGCAACCACTACGAGGTGAGCGAGGACCAGATTCAGGACTTCTATCAGAAGAATCAATCGCGCTGGCAGCAGGCCAAAGTAAAAGAGATCTTCGTCGGTTTCAAGCCGGCCGCTCCAGCTTCATCGAATCCCCAGGATCTCGCAGAAGCGGCCAAGCGCGCCTTGGAAGCCGCTCATCCCGCCAATTCGCGTTCGGAGGACCAAGCCAAGAAGCTCGCCGCCGATATCGTAAGCCAGCTTCGCTCCGGCGCGGATTTCGGGAAATTTGTGGAGCAGTATTCCGACGACCCCAGCTCTAAGGCTTCCAGCGGCGAGGTTCCGCCCATCAAGGCCAACAGTTCGCTTCCCGACGATTTGAAGAAGGCGATTTTTGCGCTCAGCCCCGGCGGAGTCGGCGATCCGATTCGCCAACCCACCGGCTTCTACATCATCCGCATGGAAGAAAAATCGGTGCAGCCGGTCAACGACGTTCGCGAACCCATCATCCAGGAATTCCGCGAAAACCACGTCCACGACTGGTTGACTGGCCTCAACTCGCGGTTCGTGCCAGTAGTTCAGAAACCGGAATTCTTTGTTTCGCCGCAAACCTATCTTCCCGAATTGGCCCCGGCCGGCGCTCAAGGCAAGAAATAGGCGGCTGAATGAAGAGCGCACAGGCCGACGGGCGCGGCGCCAAACGAATGAGAGACTTGGGCGAAGTGGCCGCGCCCGGCGAGTCCGTTGTGCGCGACTTTCTCCAAAGGCTTCCGGCCCTCGCCGGGCGGCCCATTGCCGTGCGCATCCGCCCGTCGCTAGGGCCTCATCTGGCTTCTGCTTCCATCCCGCGCAGGCGCATCCTGCTCGACGCGGAGGTGTTCGCCTCGCGCGGCGAATTCGAGCGCATCTTGATCCACGAGCTGTTCCATTTCGTGTGGGTTCGGTTTTCAAACGCGCGGCGGCGGGATTGGGAACGGGTTCTGGCGAGCGAGCTTGCTCGCCGCGCCCAAGGCGAATTGGGCTGGAGCGCGGAATGGCGGAAGGCGAAGCTCGCGCCGTCCGATGCGAGCCTCCGCACCGCTCGTTGGCGGCGCTACGTTTGCGAAAGCTTCTGTGACACCGCCGCCTGGCGCTTCGCCGGCCTGCGCGCGCACGGCGAATTCACGCTCGCCGCGCGCTTTCGCCGCCTGCGGCGCCAATGGCTCGAGCGGAATCTGGCGCCCGGCCCGCTGGCGATATAGCGGAATGCTTCAACCTCGGCGTTTTCCGGCCGCAGCCGCAGGGCGATGAATCGACCCAGTACTCCCCCAACAACGCGGGCGATTCCACATGCAGGCCGTCGTGCGCCTCGCATTCCATCGCCAAAGCCGATCCCTTCTCGCTAACGATCTGCTCGAACAACGGCACTTGAAACGCGCGCCATAATCGCCCCCGCTGGGATTCGCTCAGCAGCTCGGTGGGCTGGCGAGCCAGGACGATCACCGCGTGGGTCAAGGAAGGAATTCTCTCGCTCAGCAAAGCTTCTAACTGCCTCCACTCGGCAGCGATAGCGGCAGGTTGAAAGGCTCGGGCTGCCGCTCCCCACCCTTCGGGAAATACGCGCACTCGTCCCGCCGAGCGAAACCAAGGCAGGAGCACGGCCGTCACTGGGGCCGGTGGCACCGGATATTTCAGCGACGCTTTGGCCCAAAGCCAGTCCACAATCAACCCCATACTATTGGGGGATTTTGCCCGGAAAAATTCTCAGCTTATTTTTGGAATGGCGCGCGTCGGGCAGGCGTCGGCGCCTGGTACTTGGTTGCAGAAATTGCCGTGCTTCGTTACGTGACCTTTGCGAGTAGGTACTAGCGCGGCATAGCCGCAAATCACGGAGGGCGGGCTTGAGCCGCCCCATGGAAGAAAGACAGGCTTTAGCCTCGCTGCCGAAGAGCGGCGCTGAAGCGCCGCGCGGACTAAAGTCCACCGTCCAAAATCGTCGCGGCCCGTGGCCCTCCACTACGGCTTTGGTTTGGCAATCGAGAAGCAGGCAGCAGCGGAAGCCGCCAGGAATGCGGCTGCCATGCCGATCGCCCATGCGGAATGTTCAGCCAGCAAAGGCGCAAGAGAGCTGGAGGCAATCCGCCGGAGCGCGGACTGGAACCAGCCTGAGGTAGCGCCGAAGCAGGCCCCCAGCAAGCCTGTCGCGCAGGCGAAGGCGATCATCTGAACCAGTGTGATGGGACGGCCCGCGGCGGCGATGGCCTCCCGGCGCGCGCGAATCTGCGCCAGCCACCAGACGCGCCCGCCATCGGGAACAATGGTGGAGATGCGCATTTCCTCGCGTGCATTGCCGATCGCGCGAGCTACCAGCGCGGCTTCGGAGCAGAGTGCGCAAGCCGAGGCATGCCGGCGCAGCTCCGCATCGGCGCCTTCCGGCCAGCGGCCCTCCATGGCGGCGGCCAGCACGTCGGCTTCGAACTCGCATTGGGTGGGCGTCATTTCTTAACTTCCTTAACTTCCTTAACGGCCAGCAAAGCCGCTAGTCTTCTGCGCGCGCGAAAAAGCAGCAGCTTCATACTGGCGGGCCGAAGGCCCAGCATGCTGGCGATCTCCTGGTGGGACGCTCCCTCGGCGTAAGCAAGCCACAATATCTCCCGCTCCCGAGGTTTGAGAAGCGACATGGCGCGCGCGAAATCGGCGCGGTTTTCGGCGGCCGAGCCGTGATCGCGGGTGGAAAGACGCTCGAGATCGGTTTCCTTTGCGGATTCGAACGGATGGGTTAGGCGGCGTCGCCGCGAGTCCCGAGCCAGATTCGTCGCGATGCGATAGAGAGAATTGCGCCGGTGCGCCTCGCTGTCGTGCGCGGCGGCGGCGCGAAGGAAGCGGTAGTACGTTTCTTGAAGAAGGTCGTCGGCTGACTGGGGGTTTGCTGTAATGCGTGCCAGATAGGCCCACACGCCTCGCGCCGTGCGATCGTAGAAAGCGCGAAATGCATCTTCATCCATCACAAAATCCGCGCAGGCGCAGTCGGAGACTCCGAGAGGCTGGAAGGGTAACGCTGCGTCGCGAGACATAATTAACTCGTGGGTGCGCTGGGACGCTCCATCAAGCCGAGCCGGCGCGAGATCATGAATGAGATTATCGCGGATGCTACCAAGCCAAGGCCGAGCGCGATGCCAAGAACACCGAGCGCGCGGAGGGGCTGACCTACGTCAAAGGGCACCCGCTCGCCGACAATCTGAAGACCGGCGCCCACCGCGATCACCACCACGCCACCTTGCACCGTCCAAAGAATCCGGTTCACGGGCGCGGCTACGTTTCGGGGACTGGCGTCGAGCACGATGGGCGAGGATTCCAGGAATTTCGATCCCGCTGGCGTCTGAATGTAGGCCAGCAGATCCTCGTTGCTCGTAAACCGGTCCATTAGCTTCTTATGCACTTCGGTTTGGATAGTGGTCAACCGGCTCCAGCGGCGCGCATCGATAAAGCCATGAATCAGCCAGGCGATCAGGCTAATTGCCAGGCTGAAGCCGGTGAGGACGGCTACATCAGTCACCATCTCCTCCCATACGCGCGCAACTCCCGCCCCTCTGTCGGGAGGACGGTTTCGCTCGGGGGCTCCAATATAAAACGAGGGGTTGCGGAGGACCTCCGGATGCGCGTTCAAAAAGTTCGCCAGCGCCGGATAGGGGGCGAGATAAGACTGGTTGCTCAGCAGACTTGGGTCGAGGGCAAGCACGTCTCTGAGCGTCGGGGGGTAGCGCTGCAAAAGGTTCGATAACTCCTGCTGCGTGCGTTGCGCGTCCGGCTGTTCAACCACCAAGGGCACCGGCGGCACAGGGGGAACGATTTTCGGTCCCTGTCCCCAAGCGGCCGCGGCCAGCATCGCCCATCCCAAGATCCGCGTGATTCTTTTCATCTACCGGAATAATTACGCGCGGAGGAAAGAAAGGTTAACAGCGAAACGATAGCTTTCAGCGATCAGCGCACAGCGCCCGGCGCGGGACCGGGCGTTCATAGGGATCCCTGACTCCCCTCCGCGCCGGGCTGCGTTGTGCGCTGAGTCAGTGGAGAGCGCTCAGCCTTTGAAGGAGCGCGGTGAGCGTGCGCTTCAACTCCGTTGCCCGCTTGCCAGAGTTCCGCATGATCCTTGGGCTTGATGAGCACATCCAACTGTAAGCTGATGGCCAAAAGCTGAATGCTGAATGCTGAACGCTGACAGCTTGCGCGCGGCATCTTAGCTCGTACCGGCGGATCGCGCCGCGGCACGTAACCGCAGTCCCGGTTCTGAGAGCATCTCGAGCAATTCTTCATGAATCTCCGGGCCGAGCAGATAGACCACTTTTCCATTGGACTCCGAGACAGAGGCAAGCGCTTTTGAGACCAAAAGGCAACAAACCTGAAGCTCGCCGGGAGTAAGGCTTTCGGCTTCTACGCGCGTGACGCCGCCGGGATCGGCGCGCAGCTTCCGCAGGAAATCGCGAACGAACACCTGTTCGTCGCGAGAATCCAGCACGGCGCCCGCCGCGAGCCAGCGCTGCTCCGCGCTGCCGAAAAAGTATGGGCCGGAAGCATAGGCCAGCAGAAAGACCACGATGTCGATGAAGGCGGCCAAGGCCAGCGCGAAGATGTGGCGAGCGGTGGGCGAGGCGAATAGTTCCTGAAACGCAACCAGCAGGTCTTCCTGCTCGCTCGCTGTGCGATCGACAAAATCCGCGTAGTCCGGGAGCACGGGTTTTTGGACAACACCGGTATGCAGTGAAGTTTCGACTTCGTTCCAGGGAATCGCGTCATAGACTTGCCGGAATTCGCGGAGCTGCTGATCGGTGGGATCGAGCGGCTTGAGTTTTCCGCGAAATTCAGCCAATTTCGCCTGTGCATCCTCCATGCGCTGCAACGACTGCTGCGCCAGCTTTGCATAGCGGTCGAAGGCCGTATAGCGTAAACCTTGGCCCGACCCTTCCGGATAATTCGCCGAATACGAGCGCGCTTCCTGGGCGACCGCCTCGCGAACTTGCCGAAGATACGGATCGGCGTCCTCCGCGCGCGAGATATAGCCGTTCGCCTTCTCCGCGGCCGTCATTTCGTCGATGGCGGCAACGTGCTTTTGTCCCTCGGCGATTGCGGAGGCGAGGATTTGACTGGTTTGGTCGGCGGTTTCGTTGAGCTTGTCGTAGAGCTTACGCTCCACCTGCATCGGCCTTTCGCGCGCCGAAAACCACGTGAACAGGCTCACATAGGAGAAAGCGATGGAAACCGTTGCGGTGATAACGTACACGCAAATCAGCAGGCCGCGCCTGGATTTGGTAAAACCAATCAGCCACGCCACAAACACAAGCGCCGTCTGAATGCCAAGCGAGGCAAGCAGCGAAAACCACGTGGAAAGATAAAGCGCCATGCCTTGCTGCGTGGTGTACCAGGAAACGATGGACAGCAAACAGCTTGCGACGAATAGTGACTTGACCATCGGCCGCGTGACGCGGGCGGAAGAGGCGGAAGACACGTACTCCATGCTTGAGTGAACGTTAGTCCGGGAGAAAAGTTTCAGGAAAGCGGCAGCCGGGCTTAATAGCTCTTCAGAAGCTGCCGGGCGATCACCAGTTTCTGGATCTCGCTGGTGCCTTCGCCGATGGTGCAGAGCTTAGCGTCGCGGTAAAACTTCTCCACGGGATAATCCTTGATGAAACCATAGCCGCCGTGGATCTGCACGGCTTCGTTCGCCACCCGAACCGCCGTTTCGGAAGCGAACAACTTGGCCATGGAAGATTCCTTGGTCACCGCGATCCCGGAATCCTTGAGCTCGGCCGCGCGCACCGTGAGCAGGCGCGCCGCCTCGATATCGGTTGCCATGTCCGCCAGTTTATGTTGAATCGCCTGGAATTCGGAGATAAACCGGCCGAATTGTTTGCGCTGTTTGGAATATTGGAGCGCGGCCTCGAAAGCTCCTTGGGCTGCGCCCACCGCCAGCGCTGCGATCGAAATTCGCCCTCCGTCCAGAATGCGCAAGCTGTCGATGAAACCCTCGCTGAGCCGGCCGCAAAGCTGCGACTGGGGAACGCGGCAATGGGTGAAGAGAACTTCGCCGGTGGGAGAACACCGCATGCCCAGTTTGTTTTCCTTCTTGCCGAAGCGGAATCCCGGAGTTCCCTTTTCCACGATGAACGCCGAAATGCCATGGGCGGAGCCGGCGCGGTCGGTAACCGCCATGGCTACGCAAACGTCCGCAATATGGGCGTTGGTGGTGAAGGTCTTCACGCCGTTGAGCGTCCAGCAGTCGCCTTCGCGAACCGCGGTAGTTCTCGCGCCCGCGGCGTCGGAGCCGACTTCCGGCTCCGTCAGAGACCAACAACCGATCCATTCGCCGGACGCGAGCTTGGGAAGATAGCGCCGCTTCTGTTCCTCGCTCCCCGCCGTGTAAATGTGATTGGCGCACAGAGAAACGTGCGCCGCCACGCTGAGCGCGATGGAGGGATCCACTCGCGCCAGTTCCTCCATGACGATCTCGTAATCCACGTAGCGATAGCCGGACCCTCCCCATTCCTCGGGAAAGATCGCCCCCAATACGCCCAGGTCTCCCAGTCTGTGAAATACGTCCAGCGGGAAAGCTTGTGACTCATCCCATTCCATGACATGCGGACGGATTTCAGCCTCCGCGAATTCGCGGATGGCATTTTGAAGGTGACGCTGTTGCTCGGTAAACCCGAATTGCATTCCGGCTCTCAAACCGAGGCTAGCACCTCCGGGACCCGCGAGCGCCTCCCGACAAAGAGCTCCGGGTCGCCTGGGCGCTTCGCCCTCGCGAGCGGCCGGAATTGAAACGGTGTTATTCGCACATTCGTCACAGGAGTGGAGGTCTTGAATGAAGCGCTTTGTCATAGCAATATTCGGCAGTTGCCTGGCGGCCGGGGTGGCTGCAGCTCAAGAAGCCCCGCGAGTGACATTCGATTTCGGAGCGGGTTTCACCACGCCGGTGGAGAGATCATCGAATTATTTAGACACCGGGTGGAATGTTCAAGGAGGAGTCGGCGCGAATTTTATCCCTTGGATCGGGGCGATACTGCAACTGGATTACAACTCGATGGGCATTAACTCGGCGACCTTGGGCAGTTTCGGCTTTGGCCGAGGAGACGTGCATATCTTCTCCGCGACAGTCGATCCGATTATCCATCTCAACCCGCACGGCCATATCGACTTCTATCTGATTGGCGGCGGCGGCATATATCATCACAACGAGGATTTCGACGGTCCCGGATATCCTCCGTATTTCGGATACCATTCTTCCTATTCCATCGCCAAGCCGGGAATCAATGCCGGAGGCGGAATCGCATTTGGAACTCGCCGTCGCGGCAAGTTCTTCGCGGAAGCACGCTGGGATCGGATCTTCCTCACGAGCGGCACACACGAGGACTATCTGCCGGTCTCCTTCGGGTTCCGGTATTAAATAGTTTTCAGTTATCAGTCTTCAGTGCACAGCGCCCGGCGCGGGACCGTGCGCTCACCCGAATTCCTGACTCCCCGCCGCAACTGATAACTGATGACTGACAACTGACAACTGACAACTGACAACTGACAACTGATAACTGATAACTGATAACTGATAACTGACAACTCTACTGCGCGGGCGCGTAGTAGCCCCTACGGTAATCCGTGCGGATCCGGGACGCGTCCGGGGCGCTCACTTGCAACTTGATCTGCCGGTATTTTCCGTCCCGCGATTCGTTGCTCGGCGAATAGCCGATGACATACTCATTCCGTAGATCGCGGCTGATATTTTCGCTGATCGAAGGGAGTTCGTCCAGGTCGCCCACCGGGTAATGTCTCCCGCCGCTCTGCTCGGCTAATTCATCCAGCAAACGCGGCCCATTCTTTTCCTCTGACGGGAGCTTCTTGCTCTCCTTGCCGGGCGAATCGAAGATCCCCATGGCGTATAACTGGACATCGGATTCGAGCATGCCGCTCTTGATCTCTCGCGCGGTGTAGCGGCTGCGGTTATCGCCGCCGTCGGAAACAATCACAATCGCCTTGCGGGCATTCCTGGCGTTCTTCATCTGCTGCAATGCCAGGTGAATGGCGTCCAATAGAGAGGTCCGGCCAAACGGTCTCATGTGCAGGATGCGTTGATAGATTTGCCCGGGATCGGCGGTGAACGGGACCGTGAGCTTGGGCCGCTCGCTGAACTCCACCAGAAAGAATTCGTCCTGCGCATTTGCCGTCTTGAAAAAGGCGTCTGTCGCTTGCAGCGATTTTTGCATTTTGTCGCGCATGCTGCCGCTCGAATCGAACAGCAGCCCCACCGACAAGGGGGCGTCGTCCCGCGTGAAGTGGGTGATCTTCTGTTCAACGCCGTCTTCGAAGACGTGGAAGTTCTCGGGTGCCAGATTAGTCAGCGTGGTTCCGTCTTCCCGCGTGACGTGCGCAGGGACCTCTACGAGCGCCGAATCGACGCGCAACTCGGCTGGGGGAGGCTCGCCGGGATTGGGGTCCGGGTTGGATAGCGTCGCGCGCTTGATTCTTGGCGCGATAGAAACCGCGTTCTCTCCAGGCGCCTGGAATGCCTGAGCGGCAGAGCCCGTCAGAAGCGTAATACCACACGCAGCCAAGGTCAACTTCGAGGCCATGCCGAAATTGTATACCAGCTTGAGCCAGGGCAGTGATTCCAGGCTCCGGCTGTGCGGATGTTACCTCATCACTAGACTGAAGTTCCACAGCGTAGTTATGTGAACCTCCTGATTTAACTGAGGTTGCCGGGGATTCGGCCTCGTAATGTAGTCATGTAGATGGAAATATTACTTTTGTAATACTGGCGGATTGGTGGCATGATGTATACATGTACGT
>DATDGT010000209.1:0-2694 GCA_036521975.1 Bryobacteraceae bacterium | reverse complement strand
CGCTGACCGTCCCTGCCAAAGTTTCGATCTGCTGCCGGGCCTTCACCCTCCCGTAAAGTCAGTTTCGAACAAAAAAAGAATACTCCTTTACGCCGGCGGACGCGAACCCCTCAATCAGAACTTTGGCCAGTTTAAAACGACCATCCACCCAGGGCGCGAACGGCGCTTCCCCCAACCCCATTTCGGGAACGCAGTCCGCAAGAATCGGGGATGACAACTTCCCCACTTGGACTGTGCCGGGGCGTGTGCCTCAGGGCGGAGAAACAGTCGAATCGCCTAACCCTTGTTCCGCCGCCGTTTGTTCCGCGTGCCACTCTTGCCACTTCCGCCGCTCGTACCTGAATGCCTCATCGTTTACGATTCGCGGCCGCAGTCTTACCACGTCTTTGTCTGGCGAAGCAGCGAGAATTATACGGTGCGCGTGTTCGGCAATAACACGACGTATCGCCTCCGTCCGTTCACGTGGGAGAGCCGTCCCGCGGGGCAACGGAGAGTGGCCGATGCGCGTGTAGAGAAGGTGATGTGGGCTAAGGGGGAGGACGATTTCCGTTCCCGGGTTCCCAATTTCGCCCTTGAAATCATAGTTTCCTGGCCCGCGGTAGTTCAGCCGGATGACGGGATCATCGCTGGTGAACCATGTGAGACCTTCATACGGGGAGACAATAGACCACTTTTGGTCGAATAGCAATTTCGTGGCCCCGGCGGGTGACAGCAGGTGTCGCATGTTAAACAGCCACAGCCCTCGGCCAACCACTAGTGTCGCTTTAACCGGTCTGGTCCGTTGTCCTTCCTGGATCGGCGGTTCGACTGACACACAGAGGGGAAGGTAGTCGCTATTAGGAAATTTGGAAAGCTCAACCGTTCTACCCGATTTCTCCGCCGCCTCCAATGTTTCTGCTGACCTTTGAAGGGTAGAGTTTAGGAGCCGTGAGGCATCCGCATTCCAGCGAGACAGGTTATCCATGAGGTAGGCGGGTGTACGGACTATCTGAGCCGCAAGGAACCGGATCAAATGTCTCCAGTCCGCAGGACTCAGCCGGTTGCCGGAAGTGGCTTTCTGAAGAGGCAGCGCTCCGGGCGCTTCGAAATCTCGGTCTAGCCACCTTTCGATTTCGTCTGTCTCTTGGCCTGCGGCGATTCGGGTGTAGAGGTGGGACAGATATCCAACTCCCCTGACGGATCTCTCCCTCCACATTGGTGTCTCAGAGCGCGGGACGAGAGTCCGGTATGTAAACACCCGTCCCTTCGATGAAGCGAAGTGTCTCAGGTAAGCGCAGGCAACATAGTGATTGTTGCGGTGAAACTGGCCTTCGCTCATATCTGCTCGCTAAACTCTAGTATCCCTCCAGAGAGACGCGAGTCGTTTCCCTGCACCGGCGTGCTGACGCACTGTGGTTCAGAACGCCCGCGTCCCCGCGAAGCTCCATTCTGTTAACCAAGAGGCCCGACTCGCGGCTTTGGGGCGGTCCGTGGGAGCCCCAAGCCGGGTTCTGGGAAGCTTCGGACCGCGCTCTGGGCGTATCACGGGCAAACCGGACCGAGCTCAGCGTCGGCGGGCGCATGATCGACTCGTGGCGCTGGAGGCCACGGGTCATGAAGCCAATTCAGAAACGCAATGTCAAAAAACGGGCCGCCAAATCGGTCCTGCGGCTGCCAGACCTTGAAGTCGCGAAATCCGCGGTTCTCAGCAGTCTGTCATGCCCAGATGCGCAGCGGGGCTACCGGCATGCAATAGAGGAATTCGTTGAGTGGTATTGCTCCGAACCGCGGCTCTCGTTCAGCAAAACCGTGGTCGTCCGGTACCGAATGCACCTGGAGTCGCGCGATCTCGCTCCGGGTACCGTCAACCTTCGCCTCGGGGCAGTGCGCCGTCTTGCCTACGAGGCGGCAGACTGCGGGCTGCTCAGCGCCGACCTGGCCGCGGGAATACGGCGGGTCAAGGGCGTAAGGAAACTGGGCGTAAGGCTCGGCAACTGGTTGACCGCTGAACAGGCGCAAGCGCTCTGGCAGGCGCCAGACCGCGAGCAGGTCAAGGGCAAACGTGATCGGGCAGTGCTTGCCTTGCTGCTCGCCTGCGGACTTCGACGCCACGAGCTCGCCAGCCTGACTTTCGGCCATCTCCAACAGCGGGAGGGGCATTGGGCAATCGTAGACTTACGCGGAAAGGCTGGTCACATTCGAACCGTCCCTGTTCCGGATTGGGTGCATGGCCTGTTGGATGACTGGACGTCGGCCGCCCGCATCACCACGGGCAGCCTTTTCCGGCGCGTTAGCAGCGCCGGTAAAGTTTGGGGCGAAGCCGTAACGGAAAGCTGGTCTGGCATGTCGTTAAAGAGTTCGCCGCCAAAACGGGCGTCAGCAAACTTGCGCCCCATGATCTGCGACGCTATGCCGAATCCCGGACTATGCCGAATACCCTGAGCGACGACGCTCCAGCGGAGCAGACGACAGTAAACGATTCGGCATAGTCCTGCGCCCCTGTGGCCATCCTTGGGAGATGCAAACATTTGTTGATCCCAAGCTTCTCCAGCGACTTCGTGTGGGGCCATTGGTTCCTCATCTTGATGCTTACCTGAAACAGATTGAACAAGAGGGCTTCTTGCCGTCGTCGGTGCCGACGCAGATGTATGCGATCGCCAGGTTCAGTAACTGGCTGCACGATCGCCGACTCGACTTGCGCCAAGTGAATGAAGC
>DATDGT010000208.1:0-7205 GCA_036521975.1 Bryobacteraceae bacterium | reverse complement strand
TGGAATCCATCGTTGAAAAGCTGTCACGTTGCAAACAGACTCTGGAAAAGATAGTGCCCGGCTGCACCTCGCCACGGTCACGGAAATCAAGAAGCGGCAAAAACCAATAGTCCAGTTATTTATTGGACACTACACTAGCGTAGCCAAATCCGGGAACGCCGCCCGCGATAGTCGTGGTCTGCAGGTAAGGCTCGCTGGTGGTCGCAGTGCTGAACACATAATTCCCGTTGACGCTGCCAGTCCCGATAGCGGGATATCCTTCCGTCCGGAATTCCGCTCCGAATTTGAACGTGTGGTTGTCCTTCACCCAGGTTGTACTGGTGTTAAAAGTGGGCTTTTCCGTATAGGAATGCGAATTGGACGAAGATCCCATCGTTTTCATGCCGCCATTGTTAGGCACGGTGGTCATCAATCCGGAGATGGACGGAAAGAATTGGTTAACGGTGCCCGGCAGACCCAACTCTTCCCCCGAATTGTAATTCGTGAAACCGCTTCCGTTGGCGGTAACGGATCTAATCCCGAAATTTACGTATTGGTAGCCGGCGCCGAAATGGAGCAACAGCGTCGGCGTGACGCTGTAATCGTAATTCAGCCGGGTGACCCAGGTGGGGACAATCGATCCCACCGCCGTAGTGATCGGATTCGGCAGACCGTCGGCCCCGCCGCCAAACGCGGTCGAAATAGGCTGAAACAGTGCGTTCCGGGAAAAATAGTAGGCCAGTTTTCCTTTCGGGCCCACAATTTGGTCGATCTTGAAAGACGGGATCTGCGTGGTAGTGATGCCCGTAAAGCTTGGAATGTAATTGTTGGCGACGCTGTTAGCGTTTGCCCCGATCCCCGCCGGGATGAAAGATTGGATCTTCACCGCGACAGGGTCGAAGCGGGTCGGAGGAATAATGTTGCCCGGAAAGGGATCGCGGATCAACGAGGTTAGGCCATTCGCAGTAACGCTCCGCGTCGTGTTGGGATCGAAAATCTCGCCTTCCATGACCGGGCGGCCAAGGGGATCGGTAGTGAGCGCCTTGCCAGTGGTGATAGCGGTAGCGAAGTTTCCGTCGCGATAAGCGGCGGTGGGAACCGTTTCAATCAGATTATTGACTTGCTGATGTTCCTGAAAGCGCTCAAAGCTAAAAAAGAAAAACGTTTTGTCGCGGCCGTTATAAATCTTCGGAATCCATACCGGACCACCGGCGGTAAAACCATAGTCGTACCTTCGCTGGCGAGGACGCGGATTACCGGTTCCAGCCGGCTGGTCCAGAAACGGAGTGCCTGAATTAAACGCTTCGTTTACCAAATACTCGTAAGCGCTTCCATGGAGCTGATTGGTTCCCGACTTCATCGTCACGTTAAAAAAGCCTCCGCCTACCTGTCCAAATTCGGCGGCGTAGTTGCTGGTTTGCACGGTGACCTCCTGGATGGCATCGACGCTTGGTTGCATCTGCCCCGGGACTCCCGGCGTGCCGTTGTCGGTGGCGTCCTGACCCTCGACACGGAATGCCTGAGTATTGGTGGGAACGCCGTTTACACGGACGGTGCTGTTTGGCACCCAATAGGTCCCGGGGATCATGACCAACACAGCGTTCGGATTGCGAACGCCCTGAGTTCCGGCGAAGTTCGCTCCGACACCCAATACGGGTAGTTCATCCAAAGTTCCCGAGTTCACATTGTGACTGAGCTCTCCATTCTCTGTGTTGAGCAACGGCGCCGCCTCGGTAACTGTGACCGATTCCGATGCCGCGCCGACTTCCAGCGGGATGTCGATGCGGGCGATTTGCGCGACTTGAATGACGAGACCTTGCCGCACGTACTTCTTGAACCCCATCACGGTTGCCGTGAGTTCGTAAGTGCCGGCCGGCAACTCCGCGATGGTGTAATTGCCCGTAGGGGTGCTGGTTGTTTCATACAGGGCTCCGGTTTCCACGTGCCTGGCCTGAATCGCGGCGCCTGCCACAATGGCGCCCGCCGGGTCCGAAATAGTTCCCGTGATCGTGCCGCGGTCGCTTTGAGCGAACGCCCAGGATGCCGCCAAAACCAGAACAGAAATGATTCGCATTAACCTCTCCCTTTCCTTCTTTGCGCAGACGGTTGTGCTCAGATTATGTCTCGTTTTTTGTCGAGCACGACGAACGGGAAGTATATTTCAACGGGACAATAGGTGTCAAGGCGGTGAAGGTTCGTGTGAAGGTTCGGTGGCGGTGTTGACAGGGTTAACAGGGCAGCGTTGATAATGTCACGAGCAGAGTCTCGATGCCGTCGTCAACCTCGGCAAACCACTTCACTCGACACTCGGTAAGCGTTATCCTGCCGCGCAAAGCCCGCCGGCAATACGGCAAGCGATCCAGTCGTTCACGCTGCCCCGAACACCGTTCTTTTCGATAACCGCGGTGCTCAAATCAAGACCGGCTTCGATGGCAGCATCTATGGCGTCGTCCAGAGTAGAATATGGGCGATCTGCTTCCATCTCATTGAAAAGAAAGCGTCTCTCGGTGCGATCCATAGATGTTATTGCAGAGGGAGTGATCAGAAGAAACATGAGGGAGTTTCAGTATACCGTCAGATGCGATTGGAATACAATACCGTTGGGGCTAGCAGAGGCTAGCTCGCCTTCAAGTTTGAGAACATCTCAGCCGAAAGAGCACTAAGCAGGCATGTTCTACGGTTTAATCGTTGTAGCGGTACTCTTACTTCTCGCGTTTGCAGCGACCGTTGAGTCCCTCTTCCAGAGGGAAATCCGAGGCCGTGGCCGGGAGAAAACACGGGGCTGAACGCACGTCCACGCCGAAAACAGCGTCCGCCGCCCGCTGCTCAAGTAAAATGTAGATCGAAATGAAAAACACCGCGATGTGTTTGTCGGTTTTTCTCGGCGCCGTCACGCTCGCGTGCGCGCAAGCAAGCCCGCCCGCGAATGCATCCATCAATATTGGAGGCAAAAATCTGATCGTCCGCTATTCTGCCCCGTCGGTCCGCGGAAGGCAAATTTTCGGTGACGGTGGCCTGCTTTCGAGAGACCCTACCTATCCCGCCTGGCGCGCGGGCGCGAATTCCGCGACTTCTTTCCACAGCGACGCGGATCTCGATATCGGCGGCCTGAATGTCCCCAAAGGCGATTACACGCTGTATTGCTGGGTGAAGGATCCCAACGCATGGGAGCTAATGGTTAGCAAGGAGACCGGCCAGTGGGGATTGGAATACAACGCCCGTATGGATCTCGGTCGCGTCAAGATGACTATGGCGAAACCGCCGGCGAAAATCGAAACGCTGAAGTACACGTTCACGAACCTCGGCGGCAACAAGGTGAAGCTGGAGTTGGCATGGGAAAACCATGTCGCATCGGTCCCCATTACTGTGAAGTGACCGAGAAGTGACCGACAAAGAGCCGTTACCTGGCTAACGCTTTTTCCACCGTGGCGACATCGACGACGCCCGAGCATCCATACATGACCGGGAGCGTTTGCGCATCCGGAAACCTGCGCCTCAATTCAGCCACTTTCTCCGTGCCTGCCCTATAGGCCGGCAGATACATGCGGCCCAGCAGCGGGTGACGCCCCCAGTCGCCCGAGAGCTTCTGGGCGCGCTCTTCCGACACCAGGAACTCCTTTCGCAAAATGCCCGCGACCTGGTGCTGCGGCAGACGCTCTTCCCAAGTAAGGTACGAGGCTTGGTTTTTGGCATCGTCCTGGAGCAGCGCCAGCAGCACGCCAATCTGGAGATCCCGGTCCGGCAGTTGATCCACTTCTTTAACTCCATATGCCATGAGAATGGCATTGTTGGCGACGCCTTCAAACAATGCTGCCGCGCGCGTGTTCATGGTGAGCACGGAAGCTTCAAAATCCACCGCCCCGCGCCAGTACAGATTCTGTAAATACGCGAATGTGGTGACGTGTCCGGGAACCACTTCGTGGCTCACAAGCTGAAAGAACTCCGGAACTGAAATTTCCAACGACGCGTTGATCTCGTAAGTGGCCTCATATTCCGGCGAGCCATCGGCTTGGCGCGCACGGCCTAGATAGTTCATGGATCCGGAAAACCATGCGTCCTGAATCGGCAGAAACTCGATGTTCGCGCGTGGGACGGCATGTAGCGCGGGAGGAAGGTGCGGAACCAGGTTCCGAGCGGCCAACTGGTCGAAACACGCGATGACTGCGGCGCCAAGTGTGCGAACGGAGGCCATGGGGACACGGTGGCTGCGCCGCCAATCGTCCACCGCCCCCATGTCGGGAGGAAATCCTGCCTGGCCCAGCAGCTCCGCAACGCGATCGCGTTTTTGCTGGGGCTGGGACGGCCGTGGCGGAGCGCCCGTCGAAGCCTGCACACAACGTTCGTAAGGCACGGGCGGCGCTTTGCCCAGGATCTCCATCGCCAGCTCCCACATCGTCTCGAAGCATCCCGCCAAGCCCACGACGTATTCTGCCCGCAGGCCTCTGAATCCTTCCGCTTCGCGCCGCAGGCCTTCGAGCGCGGCGGGAATGTCAACCACTCGCAGATAGGCCTCGATGGCTTCGGGATCGGGCTGTTTTGCGGAAACACCGCCGCTTTTCCGCACGCGCGCCGCCGCGGGATGCGTGTAGGCGAGCGGCAGCGGTTCGCCGGAAAACCATGAGTCGGCGATAAAGCGCCCCGTCCCCGACGGACACATCACGTCGCCGCCCCATAAGGTATCGATCCCCAGAATGGCATTGCCCAGCAACTCCCGGTAGCGATCGGCCATATGTAAAGGTTCGCAGATTTCGACCACCGCGGACCGGACCAGCCGTGCTCCAAGCGCCGGCTCGCCTTCTCCAAGTCCCGTCATCACAAGCATGTTGGAGGATGAGCAGGATCCCTTAGTCCTTGATTCTGCCATCTCTGCCCTGGGTCATCTCGGCAATCTGAAAGATATCCCCAGCGAGCCTCGTCGCATGGGACCCGCCTGCGGGAGCGAAGCGACGAAGCTGGGGGAGACGTTCCTGTGCTGAGGGGAGCGGCAACAACCCGGAGGTAAATGTGGCGATTTCGGATATACTTGCATGTCAGGGCACGCCCATGACAGTGGCTTCTCAGAAAACGGATGAGAATCCCTCCCGGTCGCTGGATTTGACTGATTTGCGAGCGCAGTTGGAGCAACAGTGTGATTCCTCGAAATTGCTTGCGACGTTGTGGGTTTCTTGGTTTACGTTCTTTTTGACGGTTAATTATGTGGCTATCGGCTGGTTCACAACCACGACTGAAGGCAACACAATAGACAAACAGGCATTATTTATAGTGGCCGGGAATTTCATCGTGCAGTTGGCTCTGGGGATCGCAGCGACAATGATTCTGCATCGTTGGACGATCGATGCGGACAAAAACATGAAACGCGTATCCGCCAAAATAAGAGAATTGACGCCTCGGGAATCCCACGCATTTTCCTTCGAGAAAGGGCGCTTGGCTGGGTTCATTACACCGGCGCTTTTGATTGGTGCTTGTGCCATGGGCGTACTGGTGATTGCATGGTGCTTCATCGCGGTGCACGCACAAACGCACACCGCAACCGTGGCACCTGCGTCGCGGCAGACGGGGAAGGCTGTTCCCAAATAGGTGGAGTTGCTCATAACAAACCGCCCTCAGAGCTGGGCGAAATCATCACGCTCGGGAGCAACGTGCTGCATGACTCAATGCCTTTGGGCAGATACAACGGGCAGCCTTCTTTTCGGCCAGTTCCGGTTGGATCACTCGGCGATCCGGAACTTGGCAAGCTATATCTCGGCGTGTAGGAAGTTGGCTAAACCGAAATCCTCTCGCGTGGCGATGCTGCTGGTTTTCACCATCTCTTGGAAGTACTGGCCCACATCCCAGGGCGCTATCTGAGTGAGCTCCCCCCACCGTGTTTCTCGATCCAGGCCAGGAATCGTTTCACCGCATGCCGGTAGGCTCGCTGCGTATGCTGGTTGCGCAGCGCGCCGAAGAAGAATTCCTGGGCGGCGAATACGGCATTGGCGCCAGCGCGGTGGATGATGTCGGGGAGGGGCTCAGGGAGAGTGGTGGGAAGATTCCCTCAAGGCGAGGGGAGAGCGGGGGACTCAGTCACGGGCTGTTCCCGGGGGTTCAAGAGAGTGACGCCAAGACCGCTGAAATCTTTCCCATTGCGGGTGACCGGCCTAAGGTCATGCTCAAGCGCCGTCGCCGCGAGCAAACTGTCCGACGTCGATACGGTGATTCCCTTGCTTCGCGCTTCGGCGGTAATGGAGCCCCACCGGTGGGCAATGGCGGCGTCGATGGAAAGAATCCTGCCTTGAAAGCGCCTGGGCCACTCTGCGTCCAGCCACCGCTCTAGATCTCTGCGCCTGGCGCCCGGAGCCAGGAGAGCGGGTCCTTTGCGGATTTCGCCGAGCACGAGGACGTTCAGGAAAAGACGGAGCTCGTCGGCCGCGTTGAACCAGGCTACAACGTTGGGATCGGGTTTGGGGTGATTGATTTCGGATATGCAATTGGCATCCAGGAGGAACCCGGTCATAGTTCGACATCGCGCCCGGTGTCTCCAGCGCGTTCCACGTCGAGATCCATCCGAATAGCGGCGAGCGGCGGCGGCAAGAGGGACGCGGCCTTAATCGGACTGCTGCTCGGATGCGGTCTGCGAAGATCCGAAGCTGTGTCATTGCGATTGGATCAGCCGCAATTGAGGGAAGACCACTGGGTCATCGCCGATCTAGTTGGCAAGGGCGGACGACTCCGAATAGTACCCGTACCGGAGTGGTGTAAGAATCTGATAAATGCTTGGCTCCGTGATTCCGGAGTGGCTGAAGGGAGGGTATTCAGACTCATCTCGAAACACTGGAACTCACCTGGATGCCGGAGTGACAGCCGACCTTGTCTGGTCCACGGTAAAACGACATGCAAAGCGAATCGGCATTGAACATCTCGCACCCCATGATCCCCGTCACTATGCCGAATCTCGGACTATGCCGAATAGCCAGAGCGGCGACGCTCCAGCAGGGCGGACGACAGTAAACGATTCGGCATTGTCCTGCGCCCTGTGGCCATCCTTGGGAGATGCAAACATTTGTTGATCCCAAGCTTCTCCAGCGACTTCGTGTGGGGCCATTGGCTCCTCATCTTGATGCTTACCTGAAACAGATTGAACAAGAGGGCTTCTTGCCGTCGTCGGTGCCGACGCAGATGTATGCGATCGCCAGGTTCAGTAACTGGCTGCACGATCGCCGACTCGACTTGCGCCAAGTGAATGAAGC
>DATDGT010000207.1:0-28346 GCA_036521975.1 Bryobacteraceae bacterium | reverse complement strand
ACCGAGTCCAACGACAATGAAGCACGCCCACAAGGCGCCGCGAGGCAACTTGGCCTTTGCTACTCAGCGGGGCAGTGAAGGCGGATTATGAAATAGGAACGACAATTCGATAACAGTTATTTGTGCGGCCGGACTAAGGTCTTCGTCCACCTAGCAGGCTGCGGAAGAAGGCCACCACAGGCTAAAGCGCGACATATTAAAGCACCACATATTAAAGCACCACATAGGCCGGCTTGGGCGGCCGGGAACTGCCCCCAGGCGCCCACTCACGGTACTGAGACTGAGGCGTCTGAGGCCGCGCGAAAAACGCGATCCGGCTTGTATACGCTGAGCATCCAATCGACAGTCCTCGGGACGCCTTCCTCGAGCGTGGTTCTTGGGTCGTGTCCGAAAGCCTCTTTTGCTTTGCTGATATCGGGCCGTTTATTTTGCACGTTGTGCTTGTCCTCCGGGAGGTATGTGACCAAGCGATCGTCCAGGCCCAAATTCCGCAAGATCAAATCGTTTAGTTCGCGCACGCTGCGGAACTCCTCACCGCCGATGTTGTACACCTCGCCCGGATGGTAACGCTCGCAGACACTCGCCAACGTTGGAATGAAATCGTCAATATACATGAAGACGCGGTGATAACCCTCGTAGACCTCATATGGGATCCCATTCAGGGCACGATAAATAAACAGGCACACAACGCTTCTGTAACTGTGGTAGTACTCGCCTGGGCCGTAAGCATTGAAGAAGCGCAGCCGCACAACGGGATTACCGTAGCGGCGCTCAAAATTGAGAATCTGAATTTCATTGACCCATTTGGTCGTGGCGTAATCGTTGTGCTGGATGATCGACCGCTGTAGCGGGATGTCTTCCCGGAGGATGTCCTCGTGGCGATCGCCGTAGATTTCCGAGGAACTGGCGAAAATCAGTTTGAAGCCGTGTTCGCGCTGTAGTTCCAACACATTACGGGTTCCAATCACGTTAGTTTCCCAGAGCGTGTCGTAATACTCCTCGCCGTTGATTCGCCCGAACTCCGCAGCCAAATGATATACGTAGTCGTACTTCTGGCGTTTGAAGACTCGCTCAAGCTGGCGATAATTCGCAACATCGGCCCGAAAGTACTGGTCGTCGGCCTGATGCTGGAGATCGCATCCCCACAAGTCATGTCCCCGACGCCGTAGTTCGGCCACCAGCGGGCGCCCAAGCGTCCCCTTCGATCCGGTCACAAGAATCTTTGCCATCTATTCTCCTCCAGCGGCGCAATGCCAGGCAAATGCCGAAAACAGTTTTCCAGTGTACCAAGCGATGGCCGGCTCGCTGCCCACCACTCTAGCGAACGACAATAGCATGTTTTCTTTGCAGCACTGGGATGCGGTCGTCGCAGTGCCGTCCGCGCACTGTGCGAACCTTGCCGGTTTGGACTGTTCACCCGCGGGAAACCGCACCCCTGACGCGCTAAGGGCCGACACGCTAAAATCGTAGTAAAGTGAGCAAACGCGACTACTACGAGGTCTTAGGGATCCCTCGCGACTCGGACGATCAGGCCATCAAGAGCGCTTACCGTAAACTTGCGCTCCAACACCATCCGGATCGCAACCCGGAAAGCAGGGACGCCGAGGACAAATTTAAAGAGGCCGCTGAAGCCTATAGCGTCCTTTCGGATTCGCAGAAACGCGCGGCCTATGACCGGTTCGGGCACGCGGGTGTGCCGGGCGCGGCGGCCGGGGGCTTCGACGCCACCGGCTTTCCCGATCTGAGCGAGATCCTCAACGACGTTTTCGGGTTGGGCGGCATGTTCGGAGGCGGAGGAGCGCAGCGCCGCAACCGCGCCCAGCGCGGCGACGACCTCCGCTACGATCTCGAGATCGGATTTGAAGACTCCATGCGAGGCCTCTCCGCGGATATTCAAGTCCCGCGTATGGAAGAGTGCGCGCGCTGCCGTGGCAAAGGAGCCGAGCCCGACGACGGCGTCGTCACTTGTCCCATGTGCCGCGGCCGCGGCGAGGTGATTTATCAGCAGTCGTTTCTTTCGGTGCGCCGCACCTGTTCGCAATGCGGGGGTCGCGGCCAGATCATCCGCCGTCCCTGCCGCGAATGCCGCGGCGAAGGCTATCTGCGGCGCGAGCGCAAGCTGAAGGTGAACATCCCCGCCGGAATGGACACGGGAACGCAGCTTCGCTTGTCGCAGGAAGGCCAGGTGGGCGTGAACGGTGGTCCGCCGGGCGATCTCTACGTGGTGATCAAGGTCGCCGAACATCCCGTCTTCGAACGCCATGAATACGATCTCCATTGCACCATTCCGATCAATCTCTCGCAGGCCGCGCTCGGCGCGACGGTGACGCTGGATACATTCGACGGCGTCCAGACGGTGAAAATCCCCGAAGGGTCGCAGCCAGGCGCGCGCCTTCGTCTGCGAGGACTGGGCGTGCCGCGCGTTCAGGGGAGCGGCCGCGGCGATCTGTACGTGCACCTGGACGTGCACGTCCCCACCAAGCTCACCCGCGAGCAGCGGCGGCTGCTTGAGGAATTAGCCGCCCACCTGCCCACGTCCAATGAGCCCAAAGAAAAGCGGATCTTTGATAAAGTCAAAGACTACTTTCTATAGGCGCGCGCAAGCAATCAGAGAGTTCGGGCGCTGGGGTATAATTCCCGGCATGGGAAAACCCGCGTATGGCGTCATTCTCCTCCTCGCTGGAATTCCGTTAGCCGTGTTCGGCCAGGATGCAGGTATGTCGCAGGCCGATGCGGCTTTCGTGCAGGCCCTGGCAAGAGCCGATAGAACCGCGCTTGAGAATCTCCTGGATGCGGATTTTATTTGGATCGATGCGGCGGGCCGGATGCAGCCCAGGGCGCCGGTCGTTCGCGAACCGCCAAGGATGGCCATATCGAGCGCGGCGAATGCGGAAACAAGGGCGTACACCTATGGCGACCTTGGGAACGTGCAGACGGGCCAGGGGCGAACGCACGTATTGCGTGTGTGGGTGAAGCGGCCCACCGGCTGGAAGGCGATCGTCTATCAGGAGGTGATCTTACTCGAATCGCCGCCCTCCTTCACGCCCGGAGCGGGAAAGGATTGTGAGAATCCGTGCAAAACCATCGCCTTCACTCCCCAAAACGAAACGGAGCGCGAGGTCGCCGCAGCGTATTCGAAGCTTGAAACCGCGGCGCATGTGCGCGACTCGAAGGGTTTCGGCCTCATGGTCGCGGACGAATTCATGGCCGCGACTTCCAACAGCGACAAAGTGCAGACCAAGCGCAGCCGGATGGAGGAGTTCGACCGCTCCAAAGACGGCGGGCTCGCGCCGACACCGCTGCTGAATGTTCGCATGTTCGTTTTCGGCGACGCGGTTCTGATGATCTCGGAGCACCAGCCAGACCGGGGCAATCCGCTACATGTCACTCGCCTATGGGTCAGGCGAAGCGGAAATTGGATGGAAACGCTGAGCTTCCAAACGGCCGTCACGGCGGCGGGCGAGTTGCACTATCTTTCAACGGACGTCGAAAACGGCTCGCGATTGTATCGCAGCAATTGCTTCGCCTGCCATGGGCCAGACGGCGATGGAATTCCCGGCGTCGATTTCCGCCGCGGGCAATTCAAACGCGCCTCTTCCGACGACGATCTCCTTCGCGTCATCGCGACTGGCGTCCCCGGCACGGCCATGCCTCCCACGGCGGTCAACGATTCGGCGCGATTGGCGTTGGTGGCGTATCTCCGTTCCATGCATCAATCCGCCACGGGCTCCGGCGACGCGCAACGCGGGCGGGCTCTGTTTGAAGGCAAGGGAGGGTGCGTCGCCTGCCATCGTGTCAATGGCAACGGCTCGCGCCTAGGACCCGATTTGAGCGAGGTGGGAACCATTCGCAGCGCCGAATATCTGGAGCGCAAGATTTTGGCACCCGCCGAATCGATTCTGCCCGAGCAACGCTTCGTCCGCGTCACGACGCGCCAGGGAACGGTAATCACCGGCCGCCGCTTGAACGAGGATACCCACACGATTCAATTGATCGATCAAGAGGAGCGCTTGCGGTCGTTTTTGAAAGCCGATCTCCGCGAATATACTCTGCTCACCACTACGACGATGCCCGCATATCGGGATAAGTTCAGTGCCGCGGAGCTAGCCGATCTTGTCACTTATTTGCTCAGCTTGAAAGGACCGGATTCCCAATGAGCCCTCGTATTCTGATTCTCGTCTTTTCGGTCGCCGCAAATCTTTCGGCGCAGGTCACCTGGGATCGCCTCCTTCATCCGGAACGCGAGCCCCAGAATTGGCTTTCCTATTCCGGCGGCACGTTCTCCCAGCGCTACAGCACGCTCGATCAAATCAAGCCCGATAACGCGAAAAATCTCGAGATGCAATGGGTATATCAATCCCGGTCGCTGGAGAAATTCGAAGCCACGCCGCTCGTAGTCGATGGCATCATATACCTGAGCGACCCGCCAAACAACGTCGTCGCTCTCGACGCAAAGACCGGCGCCGTGTTCTGGACCTACGACTACCGGCCCTCCGCCGACGCGCGGGTTTGCTGCGGAGCGGTGAATCGCGGTCTGGCGATTCTCGGCGACACGCTTTTCATGGGCACGATCGACGCTCACTTAGTCGCGATCGACGCGCGCGCCGGCAGGCCGAACTGGAACATTCAGGTCGGCGATCCCAAATTGGGCTATTCGATCACGCACGCTCCCCTGGTGGTGAAGGACAAAGTCATAGTCGGCGTCGCGGGCGCCGAATATGGCATCCGCGGGTTCATCGCCGCGTATGATGCGGCCACCGGCAAGGAAGCCTGGCGATTCAACACTATTCCAGGTCCTGGCGAGCCGGGCCATGAGACCTGGGCGGGAGATTCGTGGGAACACGGCGGCGGCTCAGCGTGGATCACCGGTTCTTACGATCCCTCGCTGAACCTGCTGTATTGGGGCGTCGGAAATCCGGGCGCCGATTGGAACTCGGACAATCGCAAAGGCGACAATCTTTACAGCGATTGCGTCATCGCGCTCGACCCTGATACGGGCAAACTCAAATGGTATTTTCAGTTCACGCCGCACGACGAATACGATTACGACTCGGTCCAAGTTCCGGTTCTGGTGGACGGCAATTGGAAAGGCAGCCCGCGCAAGATGATGGTGTGGGCCAATCGCAACGGCTTCTTCTACGTTCTGGATCGCACCAGTGGCAAGTTCCTGTACGGCGCTCCGTTCACGAAGCAAACGTGGGCGGTGGGCCTGGATGAAAATGGGCGGCCCATTCGCGCGCCCGGCTCCAGCCCGACTCCGGAAGGGACGCTGATTTATCCAGGCGTGCAAGGCGGCACGAACTGGTACTCGCCATCGTACAGCCCGCGCACAGGCCTTTTCTATATTCCGAGCTGGCAGGACTATTCCATGAACTTGGCGAAAATGCCCGCCGAATATAACGCCGGCCAGCGTTACACCGGAGGCGCTCCGCGGTCGCCCACGCCCACGTTGCAGCGCGGCCCCATAAATACCTGGACCGCCGAAAACGGCTCCGGGGCGATCATCGCCGTGGATCCTGCCACGGGTGAAAAGAAATGGCAGTTCAAGATGACGGACGTGACCGGCAGTGGAATCCTGACCACGGCCTCCGATCTAGTCTTCACAGGCGGCCGAGAAGGCTACTTCTACGCACTGGACGCGCGCAACGGCACGATGCTGTGGCACGCAGCTCTCGGCGGTCAGGTGGCCATGGGCCCGGTGACCTATCGCATCGATGGCCGCCAGTATGTCGCCGTCGCGGCGGGCCACGCGTTGTTTACGTTCGCATTACGGCAGTGACCTCGACCAGGAACGGCGGAATTCGTTCTGGCTTCTTCATCGATATTTGGACGCCAGATGCTTCCGGTAAGCTTGAGTGCCGTCCTCCCTCAGCGATCCGCGCACCAGGCGCAGAACCGGAGTATCCGCCGCCGACAGCGGCCCCGTGACTGCGGAGAGGTAGGACTCGACCAGTTTCGATATCGATACGCCGCACCGTTTCGCGTATCGTTTGGCCTGAGAGACCACTCGGTCGTCCACACTCAAAGTCAGCTTCGACATGCGTAGATTATCGCGGGCCTGCTACGTATATGGAGCACGCGAGAATTGCAGTAGTATCAAGTTGCGGAAGTCAGCGTATCATCCAAGATCAGTAACCGCTCCCTGGCGGTCGCGGCTCTGCTCGGGTGGCCGGTCCAGTGAAAGCTCGTAGGCGATCAGATCCTCTTTGATGTGGACTGGACCGAAATCTGTTTGCACAAGCAACTGCTCAAACTGCTGCCGCGTGTAGGCGCGCTTCAGTAACATGAATCGAAAGGTGAGTCTGGTGATCAGCGCATTGAGGGCCCCGACGTGCATCTCTTTAACCGCGCTTCGAATCGACTCCATGCTTGCGTCCCCGCGTAGGTCGATGACCAGCGCACGACCGCCGGGTTTCAGAACGCGGTACATCTCACGCAGCGCTTCCAGCGGTCGAGTGAAATTCTTGAAAGCCGCGGAGCAAAACAGGAAATCGAACGATCGATCCTCAAAAGGCATGCGGGCGGCGTCGCCTACGCGAAAATCGATTGCCACGCCCGCCTGGGCCGCGTTCCGGCCGGCGATATCGACAAAAGTGCGGCTGATGTCGAGGCCTACGATCGTGTAGCGCCCAAGCTTGGCAAGCTCGATGGCGAAATATCCCGGCCCGGGCGCGACCTCCAGCACCCGCGCCCGTTCGGGAATTTCCGCCGCCACACGCCGCGCCAACGCTTGAAATCGCTCGAGCGAGTTGCGCGTCAGCGAGGCGTACCATCGAGCGGTTGCGCCCTCCATTCCCCTCCCTTTGTAGGGCTTGTCTTTGTAAGATTTGTCTTTGTAAGGCTCTTCTGCAATTGCGTGATTCATGTGCGTGCTCCGTCCCAATGCGAGCGTATCAACGCCGGACGGAACATCCCATCAAGAATCGGCGAATGGAATATGGGAATCGGCGAACGGCGGGCGATCGCTAGACTGCGAGCTTGCCGCGATACAGCATGTCTTTGGGAACGAACTTCGCTTGAACCGGGGAACGCCCCAAGCGCGTGCTGAACTGAAGCTCCTTATCGTCGGCGCTCACCTTCAGACGATCCTTCGAAAATCCAAACAGAATGCTGCCGTTCACCGAAGAGCTGATGGGCCGCTGCACGACGGCGGGTTGCAAGGAATCGCCGCGCTCCGGCCGCAAATAGGTCAGTGTTTTCAGATCCGCCAGCGCGTCCTCTTCCGAGGTGTAGTTGGCCGGCGGAAACGGGAATCCGCTCATGGCGATGACGTGATGATCCTTGAATTCATCGGGGAATTGGGGCTTAAGAGCGGCCATCACCGGGTCGGCGCTCTCCCAAAGGATGGTTCCCTTGACTTGGTAGGCGCCCCGGCCTTGCCCTCCGCGCCGCCCTCCTCCCGGATAGCCGCCGCCGACGCCCGGAATCCCGAGCCCCGGGATCCCCAGCCCGATGCGCGGTTGGCCGCCGTAAGGACCTCCGCCGCCGCCCTGCGGGTAGTTGGGATTGTTGGGATCGTACGTCCCGTTTTGGTCCGGCTGCATCTGTGCGCTGACGGGCTTGGCCCAGGGCGAGTTGGTAGTCAGCCGGTCGATTTCGTCGCTGGTCCAATCCTGGGGGTCTTTCTTGTTCCAGAAATCGGATGCGGCGAACAGGCGCGTGGCGCTGCCTGCGGCGGCGGCGCTCGCCCCAAAACGAAGGACGCCACGCAGAACGCCGCGCCGGGAAATAGGTCTATTTTCGATGAGCACGCCGGTCACCTCCACTGTTTTATGACGGCCATCCGCGCCGTTGGGTTGCTCTGCTATACTCCCACCGTGAGCGATGTAACTGTAGGCGTCGGAATCCAGCCCATCGACACCGTTCGGAAGCACAAAACCATTCTGGGGCATCCCGCGGGGCTTTTCGTCCTTTTTTTCACCGAGATGTGGGAGCGCTTCTCCTACTACGGCATGCGCGCGCTGCTGGTGCTCTACATGGTGAACTTTTTGCTTCCCAACGCGCTGAACGGATCGATTCACGTGATCGGGTTGGCGGGGTTGCGCAGCGGCATCCAGAGCGTTTACGGCCCCATGGGAATCCAGCCGCTTTCTTCGCTACTCTACGGCCTGTACACCGCTTTCGTCTATCTCACGCCATTTTTCGGCGGAATGCTCGCCGACAGGGTTCTGGGGCAACGCAAGACGGTGGTGATCGGCGGAGTGGTGATAGCCATCGGGCAATTCCTGCTGATGAGTCCGGCGCTGTTTCTTCCCGGCTTGTTGTGCCTGATCCTGGGCAACGGCTGCTTCAAACCCAATATCTCGACGCAGGTCGGCGGCCTTTATCCAAAAGGCGATCCGCGCCGCGACAGGGCTTTCACCATTTTTTACATGGGCATCAATCTGGGCGCCTTCTTTTCCCCTCTGATCTGTGGCACCTTGGGCCAGGTCTATGGATGGCAGTATGGATTCGGCGCGGCGGGAGTAGGGATGGTCGGCGGCTTGTTGTTTTATATGTGGGGCCAGCCTTATCTCGCTCAAGATAACTTGAGCCGCACCAAGGAAACACATCGCGAAAAGACTCCGCTTACTTCCCGCGAGTGGAAAGGCATCTTCGGGCTGATCGTTCTCTGTGCGCTGAACGTCGTGTTCTGGGGCGTCTACGAGCAACAGGGCAACACCATCCAATTGTTCGCGGATCGCAACACGGATTGGCACGTCTTCGGATTCGAGATGCCGTCCACTTGGTTTCAGGCTTTCAACCCTTTTTTCATCTTTGCGCTCGCACCGCTGCTTAATATGTTCTGGAGCTGGCAGTCCGCTCGCGGCCGGGAGCCGGGAAGCGTGATCAAAATGGGCATGGGCTGCATTATGCTCGGCCTCGGATTTCTGCCGATGATGTATATTTCGGCGGGCTTGCAGCCGGATCAAAAAATCAGCTTTCTATGGCTGGCGGGATCGACGCTGCTTTACACGCTCGGAGAGCTGTATCTTTCGCCCATCGGCCTTTCGCTGGTGACCAAAGTCGCCCCGGTGCAAGTAGTGAGCATGATGATGGGTGTCTGGTTTTTGGCGAATTTCTTCGGCAATTATCTGACGGGCTATCTCGGCACGTTTTACGAGAAGATGCCGAAGGAATCGTTCTTCTCGCTTTTGGCCGCCTTGGTCGTTGCCGCGGGTTTGGCAATCCTAGCGCTCAGCAAGCCGCTCAAGAACGCTGTCGGGCACAACAACTGAGCCGGCCGACGATTTCTCAACCGTCGCCGCCGTGAAAATCACCAGCGCGATCCACAGCAGATCCGCGAGCAAAAGATGCACAAGCTGCATCCAGACGGGTGCGAGCAGGTATAAATTCAAAATTCCGGCCGCGATCTGGAGAGCGACCAAGGCCATCACCGCGCGCGCCGGCCGCCTCGCCCGGCCGATCCGTCCTGCGACGGCGGCTACGGAAACACCGGCGACAACCGCGATCAGCGGATGCACAACACGCAGCTTCACCAGCCACGGCGCGGCAGAAGAAAAATCGGAGGCGAATCCCGCGCCAAGCGATGACGCCGGAAACAACGTATCACCTAAGGCCGTCATCGCACCCGTCACAGCCACCGCGAGCAGCGCCAACATCGACGTAGCGCAGAACTTCGCGTCTGCCCCGGCGAGGCGAATCCCGGCGCCGGGCCGCGCTGCCCACCACGCCGTCAAAGCAATCGCCGCCACCAGCAGCATCGTGTTGATCAAATGCGCGGAAAGATACACCACGCGTCCTGCCGAAACCTCCGCGCCCGCATAGTTGAACAGCACCAGTCCAGCGCCCAAGAGGGCTTCCGTAATCAGAAAGAACAACGAGGCCGCCGCAGCCGGCCAGACCAACTCATGGCGATATCGCCGGAACGCCCACACGGCCATCGCGGCCACCAAAAGAAAGGCGATCCCCGTAGTCGCGCGGTGGGTGAACTCGATGAGCGTCGCGATTTGCGCGGCATGCGGAATCACTACGCCGTTGCAGAGCGGCCAACGGTCTCCGCAGCCTTCGCCCGACCGCGACGCCCGCACCAGCGCTCCCCAGAGGATCACCAGAAGATTGAATCCCAGTACCACCCAGGCGAATCGGGCAAACCGCGTCCGCACACCTCGATTATAGAGACGGCTGGCTTGCTCGCCGCGAAGATTCCGGCGACAATAAGGGCTTGTATGATTCGTCGAATTTGTCTTGCCGCGACGATCTGCGCCGCAACTGCTTCCGCACAGTGGATCAAATATCCCACGCCGGGGATTCCGCGCACATCCGAGGGCAAGCCGGACCTCAATGCTCCCGTGCCGAAATCTGCTGACGGAAAGCCGAACCTGACAGGCTTGTGGCAGCGCAGCCGGAGAGTGGTGCAGCGTGTGAATTCGGCCGGCTTAGCGATGGGGCCCAATCTCGCGGATTTCATGCGGCCGGGAGAAACAATTCCGCCCCTGCTGCCCGCGGCCGCGGAGTTGTACAGGCAGCGACAGGCGAATTTTATGGCGGACCGTCCTTCCGCGAGTTGCCTGCCGCATGGCATCCCCGATCAGATGCTGATTGGCGTGCCGATGAAGATTGTCCAGGACCCTGGCTTGACGCTAATTCTCTATGAAGAGTTCGCGCGCTTCCGCCAGGTTTTCACGGACGGGCGGAGGCATCCGCCGGTTGCGAGTCCCGCCTGGCTCGGCTATTCCATCGGCTCATGGGACGGCGATTGGTTCGTGGTGGATACGCGCGGCTTCAACGACAAGAGCTGGTTGGACGACAGCGGCCGACCTCACACCGAAGCGCTCCACGCGCTGGAGCGCTTCCATCGCCGCGATTTCGGCCACATGGACGTAGAGATCACCATCGACGATCCCGCGGCCTACACCCGACCCTGGTCGTTTGCGCTGCAATTCGAATTTTTGGCGGACACGGATATGATCGAGGACGTTTGCGACAACGAGCGCGATTCGTCGCACTCAGTGGGGAAATAGCGACGCTGGGGCAGTACACGCCCGTTTAAAGGGTGTCGATCAACTAACTTAGGGGGGACATCCCGAAAGTGGGGAATAGGTCGGTTGTACCCCAATCCTCTGCCGTGGCCGGCCCGATCACTTCGGGGAACCAGGGGTACCAGTCACCGTCAACGATTGCATGCGCCCATACGACGGTCATACTGATGCCGTTGGGGAAGTGGGCCACGCCGCTTTGAGCGTCGACCCAGGATCCGCCTTTTTGGGCCTGCCAACCGCCACTCGATTGGTTACAGGAGTCCCATCCGTGACCGCGAAAACCCTGCACCTGGCCCATGGAGTTTGTAAAGGTCGCCGCCGCGGCCTGGAACATGGATTGGATCTCGCTGGGGGCGAGCAACGGGTTGTCTGCCGCGGTGAGGTTCAGCGCCGCCAGAATGCGCGCCATGTCGACGACGGACGACGAAACTCCCCCGGCCCCGCTGGAAACGGAAAAGTTCGCGTCGCCGTATCCGGAGGGCACCAGGCGTTGGTCGGCATATATGACGCTGTTGGCGATCGGCATGGTGATATCCGTGTACCGCGCTTCATCGGCGGGCTGGCTGCTCAACGGCGCGACCGCCAGACGGGTGTGTTGGAGGCCCAGAGGCTTGACAATGTAGTCGTTGAGGACGTCAATGTAAGCTCCGCCGCGCAACTGCGCCGCAATCTGGCCCAGCAGTATGTATCCGTTATTGTTGTATACCCAAGCTGCGGGTGTGCCGGGAGCGGCCACAAGCTTCTGCCCCGCTAGCCACGAAGCCAGTTGACCGATTGTGATCGGAAGCGTGGCGCCGGGGAAGGCTGACACGACCGTGGCGTCGGCGCCGTCGGTGGTCAACCCAGATATATGGTCAAGCAGTTGGCCGACCGTGATCTGGGAAAATCTGCTATCCACCGGAGCCCCACCGCTGGGAGTTTTCAGGTTCAAGATGTTCTGGAGCGTGTCCGATACCGAGAGTTTGCCTGCGTGGATCAACTGGTGGATCAGGATCGCGGTAATGGTCTTGCTGCAGCTTTCTTGGCGGAACGCAGTCGTGGGTTGGGCGATTGGGTATCCAGGCTCGGCGTACGTGTATGCTCGCGCAAGAACGAGCTTGGTGCCATTCGCCAGGCCAAGTGCGGCCTGCCGGACGCCATAGGTTTTCATGACAGCTTGCATGGCGGCGTCGATCTTGGACGTGTTGGAATCGTTGGTGGCCGGGTACCCGGTGACCGTGAATACTCGTGGGGTGATGGCTTCAGTCTGAGTGAAGATCGCAGCCAATCGTATGTTGCTTCCGACGCCCCCGCCCTGGACCTGGATCGGGAAGAACCCCTCGGCAGTGAGTGTGTTGAAGGTCTGCTGGTATTGGTCAGCAGTAAGGTTGTGCCGGGCTTGCCAAGGGCCGATTTGGTCGTCTCGGAACACTGAGGCGTAGCTGTCTTCGTCGGTCACTGACACGAGATAGGGCCGGCACCAGATCGAGTTCTGCAGGTTGAACCGAGTCTGATAGGTGGCGACCGATTCGTCCATTCCGTCGCCATTCCAGCCTGTCGATGCAGTGTTTGGCGCCATCACTACCGCGTAACACCGATTTCCCGGAGGGCCGTAGACGGATAGGGACAGCGGCATCGTCGTCGAGGGCAATAAGTTGCCCTGATTGTCGAAGCGGGCAGAACTATAGATGCTGGCCAGATCGCTTGCCGACAGGCCAAACCGTGTCAAGGGGATCGGCGACATCGGCTCCCACACGCCGGCGAACAGAGGTGCGTTTGTTGGTCCGGTCACCGAGATGATGACCTGCCCGTACCCCTGGCTTGCGTAGGTGTTGAACGCGGCCTGGTAGTCGGAGGCATTGAGCCCCCACCGGACGTACTGCGCTATCACATTTGAACGGAGGACCATCACCCCCGCCAGCAGTGGCGCCTGCCCCCCGCTCACGTCATCGACGCCGTAGATCGATAAAGAAACGAAACGGTAGCCCTGCGCGTAGTACGTGTTGAAATTTGTTTGCAGGGTAGCTGAATCGATATTGTGCCAAGCAACGAAGTCCTCTGCCATCTGGTACCCCCTTTGTTCGCCACGGACCGCTAAAACATCCCTACTCTGCGGGGAACAGAGTCCTCCAGGCTGCCCTCAGCCCGGTGCGCAGGCTGGAAAGCTAGATGCCGGCCAGCTTGACGAAAACACCTGCCAAGGCGCCTCCAATCAACCCGCCGAACACCGGGATCATTCCGTAGCCGAAATCAGAGTCGCCCTTGCCCGGAATCGGAAGAATAGCGTGCGCGATCCGTGGACCCAGATCGCGGGCGGGATTAATGGCGAATCCGGTAGTGCCGCCAAGTCCCGTGCCTACCGCCCACACCGCGGCTCCCACCAGGTAGGGAACCAAACCCGGCGCCAAAGCGCCCGCGCTTCCGGTCACGCCCTTCGACAAGATCGAAGCGATGAGCAGAAACAGCAGAAAAGTCCCGATGATTTCGCTGATCAGGTTGGCCATTTTATTGCGAATCGCGGGGCCAGTGGAAAAGCACGCCAGCTTAAGGCCTGGATCAGCAGTATGAGCCCAATGCGGAAGAAAATGGATCCACACCAGAATCGCGCCCACCAGGGCGCCGAGCAGTTGCGCAATCATGAACCCCGCGACGTTGCTAAAGTTGCCGCTGATAATCGCCACGGCCAACGTCACGGCTGGATTGATGTGCGCGCCCGGGCTCCCGCACGCCTGCGCCACCGCCACGCCCGCCATCACCGCCAGGAAGAATCCCGTGGTGATGATGATCCAGCCGGAATTGTTGCCTTTGGTCTTCTCCAGGACAACGTTGGCGACTGCGCCGTTTCCCAACAGGACCAGAACGAGGGTCCCCATGAACTCGCCGAAGAGTTGTTTGTCCATTTTGTTACTGCTTTCTTACTGGCATTTGTAAAAGTTGGAATAACCGCTCCCCGCCCGGAGGGCACGCCGTCGCGGCTCAGAAGCCGGTGCCGAGCCGCGTGTGCCGGCAAGCGGAATGTTATCTACTAAACTTTGCGAAGCTTGGTGACGCGGCCAATTTCCACCCATTCGGCCACGAAGATATTGCCGGAGTGGTCGAAGATCGCGCCATGCGGCTGAACGAACTGGCCGGGAACGAAATCAGCGCGGTTGTCGGTGGTGCGCGCCGGATTGGGCACCAGCGGCTCGCCCAAATGAAGGATGATCTTGTTGCTTTTATCGAGCAGCGTTACGCGCGCTTGCAGATCCGGCACCACGATGGTTTCCTTGAACGTGTGGAAATGACACGGCGATTTTGTGCCGGCGACCACGTCCATTGGCTTATCGTCCAGCGTATATCGGACGATGCGATTGTTGCCGCGATCGGCCACCAGCAGAATGGGATTCGCAGGATCGCGAAGATCGACCATGTTGCCGTGCGGATTGTTCATGGATTCGATGGGAACGTCGCGAGGAACGCCGGGTTGACCGGGAGGTGGTGGTTGCGCGGGTCCGCGCCCTCCTCCTCCGCCCGCGCCTTTTCCGGCTCCGCCTCCGGGAGGGCCACCGGCCGCCGCTTGCGCGCCAGGAGCCGCGGCAGCGCCATCGCCTTTCCCTCCTCCACCGCCTTTTCCTTTACCTCCGCCGCCGCCCGCTCCCGCGCCTCGTCCGCCGCCTTGAGCCTGACCCGCGGGCGGGCCGCCGAACGTCCTTACCAGCTTCGGATAGGCCGTACTGCTGGCCTGGCTGTAGTGGAACATGTAATAGGAACCGTAACCGTCCCCTACCCAAAAATCCAGATTCGGCGCGATGGCGAAATTGGTGGGGCGATAGTTCAGGCCGGGCATACCGGGGGCTTTCGTGTATGGCGGCGAGTCTTGCGGATAGCCCATCGTCCAAATCTCTTCGCCCTTTAGCGTCCGCTTGGTGATGATGCCGTGCTTTTCGTCGCAGAAATAAAGATACTCGGTGTTGCCTTCCTTGCTCAGGTGCATGCCATGAGCGCCGCCCCGGAACATCGGTCCGAAGGAGCGGACGAATTTGCCCTTTTCGTCGAACACCACCACGCTGTCGGCGCTGGGGCTGTCCTTATACACCGTGTGATGGATGTAGATGTGCCGTTGCGAATCCTCGCATACGCTGTGGGTGTTGCCGTACTTTATGTTGGAGGGTAACTGCCCCCAATCGTGGATGCACTCGTACTGGTGCTCGCCTTCTCCGAGGGTCTTGTTCTTCGTTCCGGCCTTGTCATCGCCTTTGATGAAGAACGGAACCGCCGACGCGGCGCCCGCAGCCAGAAACGTGCGTCTCGTTGTATCGCTCATGTTTTAGTGCTCCTTGCCTCGGGCCATTATACAACTAAACTGGGTTACGGAACTCTCTCCTTACTCCATCCAGAGCTGACTGACGGCCGCAGCCTATGCATTCGTATTCCACGCATTGCCAGTGTAGCCGCCGGCGGCGTAGGGCTAAAACAGGAGGGGCGAATGCCGGGAGCGCACACGGTGGCAACGACCCGATGACACGGGCCGGCACCCGTTCTCCGATGGGCCTCCCGGCTCTTCCTTTATCGTCCGCGGGGTCGGTTCTGTTTAGCCTGCAACGGGGATGCGGTTTTCTTTTCAAAGGAGTTCGGCAGGACTGGCCCCGTTTAGCTGATTTAGCGGTTTAGCGGCTTTAGCCGCCTCCGTTCAAGGCCGCCCTCGCCGGCATCGAGTTTGCGTTACTTGACTCCCAGCCGCAACAGCATATTTAGACCGAAGGCGAAGAGGCCGGCCCCGAGCAGAACGCACACCGGAAGAGTCAAAACCCAGGCGAGCAACAAATTCCGAAGCGTGTCCATTTGGAGTCCGGAACGATTCGCCGCCATGGTTCCTGCCACTCCCGAAGAAAGCACGTGTGTCGTGCTGACCGGCAGGCCCATCCTGTCCGCGGCGAGAATTGTCCCCATCGCAATGAGTTCCGCCGAAGCGCCTTGCGCGTAGGTCAGGTGATCCTTGCCTATCTTCTCTCCCACGGTGACCACGATTCGCTTCCATCCGATCATGGTCCCCAGGCCTAACGCGAAAGCCACCGCGACCTTGACCCACACCGGGATAAATTTCGTCACCTTGTCCATGTGGGACTTGAGCGCGGCCACCGTCTTTTGCTCGTCGGCGTTTTCCAGCTTCTTCTGCTTGATCAGCTTGCCCAGCGCCTCGGATGTGAGATAGAGATCGCTGCGGAGAGTCCGGCGCTGATCGGAGTTCAGCTCCGAGAGCGATTTCTTGCCGGTCAGGATTTCCGAGATCTCGCGGCACTTCGAGCCCACAGCGGCGAAGGTGCGGTCGGTGACTTTGCCCGTGGTTTTCAGATAGGACGAAAGCTCGTCGGCCGCGATCTGATATCCGCCCATGGCCACGCCCGGCGCGTGACGATCCATCTGAAACGAGATCGTTTCGGTATCGGCCGCGAGATCGGCGATGGATGTCTGGCTGCTTCCCAGATCCACCGCGAAGGTCAGGGGCAGGATGCCAACGAGAATGAGCATGATCAAGCCCATGCCTTTTTGACCGTCGTTGGAGCCGTGCGCGAAACTGACGCCCGTGCAGGTCAGAACGAGCAAACCACGAATCCACAAGGGAGGAGTCTTCGTCTTATCGGGGGCCTCGTAGAGCTCTTTGTTATGGATCAGCGCTTTGCTGAGGAGCAGGAGCAGCGCGGCGCAAACGAAGCCCACGATCGGCGATACCAGCAGCGTGGTGCCGACCTCCGAAGCCTTGGCCCAGTTGATGCCCTCGCCGAATTCGTGAGCGCCCGAAAGCCAGGAATTGGCGAGACCAACGCCCATGATCGCGCCGATGAGCGTGTGCGAACTGGAGGCTGGCAGCCCCAAATACCACGTGCCCAGGTTCCATATAATCGCGGAGATCAGCAAAGCGAAGACCATGGCAAATCCTGCGCCCGAACCCACGTTGAGCACCAGTTCCACCGGTAATAGCGCCAGGACGCCGAAGGCGACGGCCCCGCTGGAAGTCAAAACTCCGATTAGATTCCAGCAGCCGGACCAAACCACCGCAACGATGGGTTTCAACGAGTGCGTATAAATGACAGTGGCGACGGCGTTGGCCGTGTCGTGAAATCCGTTGACGAATTCAAAGCTCAACGCCAAGCCGAGAGCCAGCAAGAGAAAGACTCCGCTCCCCATGGAGATGGTCTGTCCGAAAAGTTCCATCTGTCCTCCCGTGAACAGTGCCGCCAAGGCGGCTTCCATAGAGTCTATTCAACGGATGTTTCAGAAGGATTACAAGAGGCGCGGAAAAGGGGCTCAGGCGCCGGGACGCGAGAGCTTTTGAACTGCCACGCCGATGGCCCACAGGATCAAGGCGAAAGACCCAAGGAAGAGTACCGCCATGCCCAGAGCGACGGCGACCCGCCAGAAAAGGCTGTACGGCGCGCTCCAAACCGACAGCGTGTACGCTCCGCAAAAGGCAAACAACAGCGAACCGAGAAAAATTCGCAAGAACGCAGCGAAAGCAGCGAGCGCGGCTTCGCCGACACTCAGAGCCGGCTTGAAGGTATAGGGAATTGCGAAGCGCTCGTATTTCGCGCGCACGCCTGTATTATCGCCTACCGGAGGGTGGGCTTTTAGCCCGCGCGAGGCTTCAGCCTCGCCCCTCCAGCGGGACTCAAGTTCCGCGCGGACTAAAGTCCCCCCTCCAAAAGCGTCTTCAACGGAGCAGTTGCTGAACCTTCCGGGCCTACGGACGTCCAGGCGCTACTTCTGCATATGCGAGAATTTGGCCAAGGACCTTCAATTCCTACGTGAAGCCCGAATACGATCCGGCCTTGTATAACCAGGACCTCGCACCTGTCGGGCGCGAGCGGCGTAGTTGGGGGATGTACAACTATGCGTCGCTGTGGGTGGGCATGAGCGTGTGCATTCCCACCTACATGCTCGCCTCCGGTTTGATCGCCGGGGGCATGAGTTGGCAACAAGCCGTGGGGACGATCCTGCTAGGAAACCTGATTGTGTTGGTTCCCATGTTGCTCAACGCGCATGCCGGCGCTAAGTACGGTATTCCGTTTCCGGTGTTTGTACGCGCCTCCTTCGGGGTGCGTGGCGCGAATCTTCCCGCGCTGCTGCGGGCTCTGGTCGCTTGCGGCTGGTTCGGAATTCAGACCTGGATCGGCGGTCAGGCTATTTATTCCATGCTGAGAATCGTGTGGCCGGCGGCCTCCAATCCGGAGCTGGTATGGCTCTGTTTCGGAGCTTTCTGGTTGCTAAACATGTTCGTCATCTGGAGGGGCGTGGATACGATTAAGTTTTTGGAAGGGATCGGCGCCCCTTTCATGTTGGGCGTCGGTCTGCTGCTGCTATGGTGGATCACGCGGCAGGCAGGCGGCTTCGGGCCCGTGTTGCGCGCTCCCAGCAAGTTCCAGAGCCCGGCAGCGTTTTTTCGCTTTTTCATTCCGTCGCTGACCGCCATGGTGGGCTTCTGGGCCACCGTCGCGCTGAATATTCCCGATTTCACCCGCTACGCTCGCAGCCAGCGCGATCAAGCCATCGGACAGGCGCTGGGCCTTCCCGCGGCCATGACGCTGTACTCCTTCATCGGCGTGGCCGTTACGTCGGCTTCCGTGGTGTTGTTCGGCGAGGCGATCTGGGATCCGGTGCAGCTCATCGGCCGCTTCCATCAGCCTTTGGTGGCGTTGATCGCACTCGTTGCGATTCTCATCGCCACTCTGAACACCAACGTCGCCGCCAACGTGGTTTCGCCGTCCAACGATTTCTCCAATGTCAACCCGCGGCTGATCTCCTTCCGCACCGGGGGCATGATCACCGGAGTGGTGGGGGTAATGATGATGCCCTGGAGATTGCTGAGCAACTATAGCACCTATATCTTCGGCTGGCTGGTGGGTTACTCGGGGCTGCTGGGGCCGATCGCCGGCGTGATGATCGCCGATTATTTCCTTTTGCGAGGGCGCGCGCTGAACGTGGACGATCTTTACCGCCGCGGAGGCGAATACGAATACCGGCGCGGAGTGAATGCGCGCGCTGTAGTGAGTTTGGCCGCCGGCGTCGCGGTGGCATTGCTGGGTCTGGCCAGCCCTCCTCTACGATGGCTCTACGATTATGCGTGGTTCGTGGGTTTTGCGGCGTCCGCGGGCTGCTATTTGCTATTAATGCGAGCCCCCGGGTTAATGCGAGCCCCCTCGCCCCGAGCCGTCGCTGCCCCGCCGGAGGAGACCGCTTAGGTGGCAGAGCCCAATCCTCTGGCCGAGCACTTTCCGCCGCTCACCGCCCAGCAAGCCTTAGTGGAGGCTAACCGGTGCCTCTTCTGCTACGATGCTCCCTGCACCCACGCCTGCCCCACTCACATCGACATTCCACGCTTCGTCAAGAGAATTGCCGCGGATAACTTGACCGGCGCAGCCCGCACAATTTTTGAGGCCAACCTGCTCGGCGCCACCTGCTCGCGCGTCTGCCCTGTCCAGGAGCTATGCGAGGGCGCATGCGTATTGGGGAAAGATCACAAGCCCGTCATGATTGGCCGCCTCCAACGCTACGCGATGGATCATGCGTATCGAAATGGCAGTAGGGCCGTAGCCGTCGAATCGTCCACAGGAAAATCCGTGGCGGTAGTGGGATCGGGGCCGGCGGGCTTGTCTTGTGCGGGAGAATTGGCGCGGCGCGGCCACACGGTCACCGTATTCGAGAAACGAGAGCTCGCGGGCGGCCTCTCCACCTACGGAATTATCGCTCTGCGCGAACCGATCGAAGCGGCGCTCGAGGAAGTCCGAATGATTGAAGAATTGGGCGTGCGCATCGAGATCGGCCGCGAGCTGGGCGTGCATTTCAGCTTGAGCGATCTTCAGGCGCGTTTCGACGCGGTATTCCTGGGGGTTGGGCTCGGCGCGGTGCAGACCATGGGCATTCCCGGCGAAGAACTGATCGAAGACGGCTTCGAATACATCGAGCGGAGCAAACTCGACCGCGCTCGATTGCGGATCGGCCGCAACGTCCTGGTGATCGGGGCTGGAAATACAGCCATCGACTGTGCCACCGTCGCGCGGCGTCTGGGAGCGGAGCGCGTCACGATGATCTATCGCCGCTCGCGCGAAGAGATGCCCGCGTATCCTCATGAATTCGAGTTTGTGAAGGTTGAAGGCGTCGAGTTTCGCTTTCTGACGCAACCCGTGCGTGTGCTTGCGGAAGGCGGCACGGTGCGCGGGATGGCGTGCATTCGCATGGAACTCGGGCCGCCCGGCGCAGATGGAAGGCGCACGCCCCGCTCCGCCGGTGGTGAAGAGTTTACGATCGAGGGAGATCAAGTGGTGAAAGCCGTGGGCCAGGAGAAGCCGCCGCTGGCGCAAAAGCTGGGATTGGCCACGATCGGCGGTTACGTACGGGTATCGGAAGAATTCGAAACCAGTCTGCCGGGCGTTTTTGCCGGCGGCGACTGCATTCGTTCGAAGAATGCCGCCTCCACGGTGATGGCCGTTCAGGACGGCAAATTCGCTGCGGCTGCGATTCACCACAAGCTATGTGGTGCTGGCACTAGCTGGAGGTAAGATGAGACGTGGCGAAGTGGCGTGAGCACATCACGATTAGCCCTGCGGTCTGTCACGGAAGGGCTTGCATCCGTGGAACACGGGTGATGGTTTCTGTCATTCTCGACAACCTTGCGGCCGGGGTTCCTCACGCCGAAATCTTGAGAAGCTACCCGGCCATTCAGGAACCGGACATTCAGGCAGCCCTTGCCTATGCGGGGGAGTCGAGGACGCGGTCATAGCCGCCAGGTGTCAATCAGAAGGACGAGCAATCGTCACGCTGGATCTGGACTTCTCTAACATTCGGGCGTACCCGCCAGCAGAACACGCCGGAATCATCGTTCTTCGACCTCGGAGCCAAGACAAGCGTTCCGTTCTGGCTCTTGTGCGCAGGATTGCCCTGGTTTTGGTGAGCCGGCCGCCGGCCGGCGAGCTTTGGATCGTAGAACCTGATCGTATTAGATTCCGGATCGGTAGTTCCTTTTGATCGCGCCCCCACCCGTTAGCGAAGCGAACGGGGCCGAGCACGCCGGGGATCGCGCGCTACGATTGGTCCTAGCTTCCCCATGGCCGACCTCAGCATTACCTTCGCCGGGATTCGTTCCCCTAACCCGTTTTGGCTGGCATCCGCGCCGCCGACTAATTCGGGCGCCCAAGTGCATCGGGCGTTTGAAGCGGGGTGGGGAGGCGCGGTATGGAAGACCATCGGCGCGCCCGTGCTGAACGTTTCGAATCGCTACGGCGCGTGGCATTACGGCGGGCAGCGGATGCTGGGCATCAACAACGTGGAATTGATTTCGGATCGTCCGCTGGATGTCAATCTCCGCGAAATCGCGGATGTGAAGCGCGCGTGGCCGGATCGCGCCGTGATTGTCTCGGCCATGGTGGAGTCGCGGCCGGAAGCCTGGCGGGAAATCGTGAAGCGGATCGAAGATACCGGCGCGGACGGAATCGAGCTGAACTACGGCTGCCCCCACGGCATGAGCGAGCGCGGCATGGGCGCGGCCGTTGGGCAGGTGCCGGAGTATTGCCAGCAAATCACAAGCTGGGTGAGGGAAGCGGCGGCGATTCCCGTAATCGTGAAGCTGACGCCGAACATCGGCAATATCTCGCTTCCCGCGCGTGCGGCCTTGGCCGGCGGCGCTAACGCTCTTTCTCTCATCAACACTCTCAATTCCATCACCGGCGTGGATTTGGAAACCCTCGAAATTTCTCCCAGCATCGGGGGCAAAGGCGGACACGGCGGCTACGCCGGACCCGCGGTGAAGCCCATCGCGTTGCACATGGTCTCGGCTCTGGCCGCGGATCAAACGGTGGACGCGTCGGGCGCGCCGATATCGGCCATGGGCGGAATCGGCGACTGGAAGGACGCCGCCGAATTTCTCCTGCTCGGCGCAACCAGCTTGCAAGTTTGCACAGCCGTGATGCACTACGGCTTCCGCATCGTGGAAGATCTCTGCGATGGATTGGCGAACTGGATGGATGCCAAAGGGTTCGCGCGGATTTCGGACGTCACCGGAAAGAGCGTGCAGCGGATCTCCGATTTTAAGGAATTCGATCTGTCTTTCCAGGCAGTGGCGCGAATCGACGCCGAAAAATGCATTCGTTGCAATCTGTGCTGGATCGCCTGCCACGACAGCGCGCATCAATGCATTGATCTGATCGATGATGTTCAGATCCCCGGCCTTACGGCCGGGGCTGGGCCGGAACGCCGCGCCGCGCTTCGGCCGGCTTTCAGCCCCGCTCGTCAGGGCGGGGTCGAGCTTACGGACGGATCACGCCCTCAGCCGCGAGTGCGCGAGCAAGACTGCGTCGGCTGCCGCCTCTGTTACAACGTCTGCCCGGTGGAGGGCTGCATCTCGATGGTGGAGGTGTCCAGCGGACGCGAACCAACCACCTGGGATCAACTGGCCAAATCTCAACCCGCGGTAACCACGGATTGGGCGGCGATGGAAGAATACCGCAGGAAACAAGGGATTCGCATTCACTAATGCCGCTGCTGGTCCGCAACGCCGATATGGTCACCGCTGATGGGCGCCAGCGCGGCGATATCTACGCCGAAGGCGAAACCATCACTCGCATAGGCGCGAATCTGGAGGCGCCACCCGGCGCGGATGTCATCGACGCCGCGGGCAACCTGGTCTTTCCCGGCTTCATCGATCCGCACGTCCACATCTATCTTCCGTTCATGGCGACTTTCGCCAGGGACACGCACGAAACGGCGAGCATTGCGGCTCTTGCAGGGGGCACGACCACATATATCGAAATGTGCTGCCCTTCCCGCAACGACGACGCGCTAGAGGGCTACCATTTGTGGCGCTCGAAGGCCGAGGGTTCCAGTGCCTGCGACTATAGCTTCCACATGGCGGTCTCGAAATTCGTCGATGGGGCCGAAAGCCAGTTGCGCGAAATCGTGGCGGACGGGATCGCTTCGTTCAAGATTTTTCTGGCCTACAAGAATTTCTTCGGGATCGACGACGCCGAAATGTACGAAACGCTGACGCTGGCCCGGAAACTGGGCGTCATTGTCACGGCGCATTGCGAAAACGCGGAGTTGGTGGCGCGCCTTCAGCAAAAGCTGCTCGGCGAGGGCAAAACGGGGCCCGGATGGCACGAGCCTAGCCGCCCGGAAAGCGTCGAGGCCGAAGGTACGCATCGCTTCGCGACATTCCTCGAAGCCTCGGGAGCGGCGGGTTACGTCGTGCATCTTTCCTGCCAGCCGGCGTTGAGAGCGGCGATCGAGGCCAAGTCTCGCGGCGTTAGGCTGTGGATCGAATCCGTGGTTCCGCATTTTCTTCTCGACAAGACTCACGCCGAGCGCGAGGGAGTAGAGGGTATGAAGTACGTGATGTCTCCTCCACTGCGCGAGCGCGCGAACCAGCGCGTTTTGTGGGATGCGCTCGAGCAGGGATTTATCGACACTGCGGCCACGGATCACTGTCCGTTCGATACATCTCAGAAGCTTCTGGGTGCGAGCGCATTCCCCCAGATCCCTAACGGCATTCCGGGTATCGAAGATCGCGTGAATTTGCTCTACACCTACGGCGTAACGCGAGGAAAGCTCAATCTACATCGCTTTGTGGACGCATTAAGCACGCGCCCGGCCAAGCTGTTTGGCCTGTTCCCGCGCAAGGGAACTATCGCCGCCGGCAGCGACGCGGATCTGGTGATTTACGATCCCGACTATCGCGGAAACATCTGCGCCGCTTCTCAGTACACCAATTGCGACTACAACGCGTTTGAGGGCGTTCCGATTGAAGGCCGGCCATCGGTGGTGGCGGTTCGTGGCAAGGTACAAGTGCGCGACGGAAAGTTCGTGGGCGAGCGCGGACGCGGCCGCTTGCTCCGCCGCGAGCCTGGATATCTCTAAAATGCACGTAGATGCCCAGCGCGCCATCGCCGAGCTGAAGGAACTTCGTGCGCTCACCTCCGATGAACACGGCGCGCAGCGCATCGCCTGGAGCGATACGTGGCTCCAGGCGCGCGAGTGGTACACTTCGAAGCTCCGCGATCTACCAGTCGAGCGTCACTACGACGCCGCGGCCAATCACTGGATCACATTGCCGGGAGCTTCGAGCGAGGCTCTTGTACTGGGCAGTCATCTGGATTCGGTGCCCAACGGCGGGTGGCTGGACGGCTGTTTGGGCATGATGGCGGCGCTTGAAACCCTGCGAGGGTTTGCGGAATCCCGGCCTGCCGTGACCGTGAGGCTGGTGGATTGGGCGGATGAAGAGGGCGCGCGATTCGGCCGCAGCTTGCTGGGGTCGTCCGCGTTTGCCGGCACGCATTCGATCGAAGCCGACCGTGGACGCACAGGCGGGGATGGGGTGAGTCTGGAAGCCGCTGTTCACCGTTGCGGATACGACTTCAGCCGGTTTCCCGAAGCGGCGCGGGAGCGGACGGACGCCGCCGCGTATCTCGAATTGCACATCGAGCAAGGGCCCGTGTTGGAGAGTCTCAATCTGCCGCTGGGAGTGGTTTTGGGTACCAAGGGCGTGGAACGGAATCAGATCGTGTTTCTCGGTCAAGAAGCGCATTCGGGTTCGACGCCGATGCGCGCCAGGAGGGACGCGCTGGCGGCTGCGGCGAAACTGGCGCTCGAAATTCGCAACATAGCGGGCAAGCATCCGGACGCAGTCTGCACCATCGGCAGCCTCAAGACCTTTCCCGGCATCGTCACCGCCGTGGTGGGCCGCTGTGAAGCCACGCTCGATCAGCGCGATCTGGACGCGACCGTGCTGGCGGATATGTACCGCGAGGCAAGAGATTCGAGCGAGCGGTTCGCTCAAGAAGAGCGCTGCACCGTAGAGTGGTCGCCCCTCTGGCGCATCGAGCCGGTGGCTTTTCATCCCCAGTTAATCGAGCTGTGCGAGGCAGCCGTGAAGGAAGTGGCGGGCACACCGCATCGCCTGCCGTCCGGCCCGCTGCATGACGCCGCGGAAGTGGCGCGGGCGGGAATTCCTTCGACCATGATGTTCGTTCAATCCCTTCGGGGGATCAGCCACAATAAGATCGAAGATACGAAGGAAGAACACCTGGAGCTAGCCGTGCGGGCCTTCGCCCGGCTTGCAGAGAAGACCGCGGAGTGGGTTCGGAAATAGGCGCCGCTTCGTAGTAGACATCGTCGAGATAAATGGTGAGATAGGGAGAGAGTCCCGGAATCATCTTTGAGCCGATCTTGGTGCTCGTGGCAGGGTTCGCAGCCGTGCCCCAATTCCCGGTCCCAAAGTCACCCGCAAGCGCGATGCTGATTTCATCCTCGATCTTCGTGACGGGCGGAGTTCCCGCAGGAAACAGATATTTCCCGAGGATCAGGTGCTCTAACCATGCCGCTGCGGCGCCTAGCCAGCCGGGATCGAGCTGCTGATATTTCCCCGTGCCCCAGATCGCTCTACCGGAATCCACGTCAATCTCCACCGCACCCGGCTGTAGTTCGGGAACAGTCCCGTCCACATCGTCAGCGAGCGCACTTTTCGTCAGGATCAGAGGATGGGGAACAGATGAATCGGGAGGCGGCGCTTGCCGCGTGGCCTGATAGGTCCGAAGCTTTTCGTGGGCCGCGTCGATCATGGGCTGGATCGCCGCTTTCTTATCGGACGGGAGCGCTGCCCATGCCAATTTCAGCCGCTCCTTTTGTAACCATTGCTTAATATCCATGCCGGGACTCCGTAAAGGTGCATGGAGTATACCAGCATCTGATTCAGAACGCGATCAAGCTCTCGGCGACACACTTGACTTGGATTACGCGGTGTTGGATTACACGGTTGAGAAACGAAACGGCGATCTGTTACCCTGATCGCCGGTAGTATTCACTGTTTTCGAGCAAACAGAGCATGCCTGCAAAGAAGCGAAACTCCGGAATAAGGATCGATGTGGTCAAATCGATCGACGCGTTGATGCGCGAAGTCTTCACTGATTCCTACTCGCAAGATCTTGGACGTTATCGGTCACCCTTCGCCTTTCGAGGTATGTGTGGGGATTGGGATCTTTTCCACGAGCCTCCAGCGTTTGCGACATCCTCTAGCCACGCTCCAAACAATCGAGCGGGTTATGTTCCGGAACTTTCGGAAATATGCCTATCACGAAGTTGTATCGATCAAATCCGAGTGGGAGTGGCTCTCTCTGGCGCAACATCATGGTCTTCCGACCCGATTGCTCGATTGGACGTATTCGCCCTTCGTCGCGATGCACTTTGCTACGAACGAACTCGACAAGATGGATACAGATGGCGTTATCTGGCTGGTCAATTTCATTGCGTCCCGCAAGTTTCTTCCAAAGGTGCTGGAGACGTCCCTGTGCAATAATGCGGCCAACGGCTTCAACGGGGAACTGCTCGAAGAGGCGTTTCCCAAGATATCGGATGTTGAACTGCATAAGGGGGGCATGGACGCATTTGCCGTGTTTTTCGAGCCACCGTCACTCGATCCACGGATCATCAACCAGTTCGGTCTGTTCTCGTTTCTTAATCGACCGGACACTCTGCTCAACGAATGGCTGGAGCAAGCGTGTGCGCGGAGCCCTGGACTAGCGCGTAAATTAATCATTCCCGCCCGGCTCAAGTGGGAACTGCGGGACAAGCTTGACCAGATGAACATGACCGAGCGCGTCCTGATGCCTGGTCTCGACGGGCTGAGCGCTTGGCTGAAGCGGTGGTACAGTCCCGGTTCACCCCGCCCCGTGGGAGCACCGGTGCCGCCGAAGCGGGCGACAAGAGGAGGCAAGCCTCCGTCGTCCCGTGTTGAAGAGACCGTGGGCTGAGCGAATGCAGACCGGCGTTGCGGATATCCGGTTGTGCCGAAAGGAACCGAAATTATGCAACCTCCCTCGGTGATGCTGCTGCCGCGGTGCCGGCAGCGGTTTACAGAGCCCACGGCAGTGACTTGGAGCATAAGTCCGGCCTTCGGTACGATAGCACCTGACGGTCTCTACACAGCGCCTTACGCCGTCTGGCTTTCCAGAACAGTCACCGTGACGGCTCTGGACGGCGCCGGCCACGAGATTGGCCACTCGACCGTTACCGTCAGTTCCGCAAAAGCCTGGTTGATCCTGCTCGGAATCTTCTGGACCGTGCTGTCCTTCGGATTGCTTGTTGGGATTTTCGCCTGGTGGCCCCCTCCCGCCAGACCAGCGTCGGTAAGCATCTATCCTCCCGGCGCAACGCTGATCAACGGCGAGTCTCTGCAGTTCCTGAGCTCCGCGATCGGCTCCGGCGACACCACGGTGATCTGGTCGGCCACCGGCGGCGACATCACGCCATCGGGCGTATTTTCAGCTCCGGCAGCTCCCAAAACCGGGGATGTTACAGTGACGGCGACTCGCAATTCGGACCACACGCAGACGGCCTCGGCACAGGTCATTGTCAATGCAGCGCACCTGATAATGAATCGCTCCGTCGTCGATGCATCCGGCATGAAAGACGGCGATAAGATTCCGTTCCAGGCCATGGGGCCTTCAGGTCCCGCCGCCGGACTGCAGTGGTATCTGTCTGGTCCCGGCGAAATCGCCACTAACGGCACCTACACGGTGCACCAAAAATCTGCCGCCCAAGCCGTCGTCACAGCCATCGATCCCGCGACAGGCCGGAAGGCCGCCACCGTAATCCTGCTCTTGCCGGCAGATGTCGTGGGCGACGGCCCCATGCTCTTGCTTGTCGCGCTGATGGGGGCGTTCGGCGCCTTGCTCGCCGCAACCCGCAGTTTCGTGAACTTCGTGGGAAGCCGCAGCTTCGTGCCAAGCTGGAGCTTTTACTACCTGTTCCGTCCTATGTTCGGGACCGGTCTGGCCTTGATCGTATTTTTCGCGTACCGGATTGGCGCGGTTAGCGGACCGAAGGGTGGTACGCCTGCCGACCCGTTCACAGCCGCTTTCGTCGCCGGGATGGTCGGCCTGTTCGCCGATACAGTGCTGCAGAAGCTGAAGGAATTGGTCGAACAGCTCTTCCGGCCACAGGATACGCGCTCCGATAAACTATCGGGCGAGCCTCAAGCGTCGGTCCCGGCGATTACGAAGCTTACCGTTGCTAACGGAGTCCTTACAGTTGAAGGAAACGGCTTTGCCTCCGGGGCGTCTGTCTCGCTGAACGGGCACGACGCACCGACGACCTTCGTTGATCCCACGAGGTTGACCGTGACTCCTCTTCCCGCCGGACTGGCCGGGTTGGTTAGCGTGATCGTCACTAACCGAGACGGTAGAAAATCGGCGGCTGGGAATTTTGCCGCGACTTAGAAATTTCGCCTCGTCGGGGGAATCTGTGGGTAATATGAGCGAGTCAGCGGGTTTGCTGGGTGAGGAAGACGTGAAACTTTCGGCAGGTAGCATCGAGGGAGCGCTGTAGTGGCTCTTCCGACTCCAGTGCGTAGACGAGCGGGCCACC
>DATDGT010000206.1:0-4289 GCA_036521975.1 Bryobacteraceae bacterium | reverse complement strand
TGAACGCCGTCACCGATCTGGCCCCCACCGTTGGCATCGTGGCCGCCTGCGATTTCCTATCGGTATCCCGCGCTTCTTTCTATCGGCAGCGACCGGTCTTTGGCCCGCCCATAGCGCCAGCGTCCGAGCTGGCTCTGCCGGTAGGCCGGGCGGCTCCCGCTCGCTCCCTCAGCGAGGCTGAGCGCGAGGCGGTTCTACAGGTATTTCCGGCGACTGCGGCCCCTGAGACTGGAGCCACCGGCGCGGCGCCTGATGATGCCTCCGCGGCGGCGCCGCCTCCCTCTACCGATCCCACTGGCGAGACAGCTCCGAACCCTCTGGACGATCCAGCAGCAACGCCGACGGCTGTTTGGGCGAGGGTCGCGGCGGAAGCAAGCACCGCGAACATCGCGCTTCCGAGGTCCCCTTCTACGATTCGCTTCGCTAGATAAGGAATCAGCAGAATGCAAACTGAAAACAGGATGCTCGCCGCCGCCAAGAGTACCTCGCTGGCCGCGCCGTTCAGCGCCCCGGCGAAGTTGCCGGCGCTCGTTATGGCAGCCATACTGTTGATATTCAGTGCAAACGCCAGCCGGCAGAAGATCCCATACAGCAGCCCCCAAGCCGCAAAGACGAAGAGATTGACTGCATAACGCCGCGCCAAATTTCCCAGTCCCATACTCCAGAATGGGAAGACGAATCTTCGGCGAAACCCACTTATCGAGGTAAACGAGGTAAAACCGCTTGAGGTGGGCGCTGGTAAGTTATTGAAAAGATGGAGCGGGAGATGGGACTCGAACCCACGACGTCCAGCTTGGGAAGATGGCATTCCCATCAGGCGTAGATTCGGGGCCCTGCGCTACCTTACATCACGCGACGTCGCGCACATCGAGACTTATCTCAGCCCGAAAGCGCTGAACTCAGCGGCCGAGCGCAAGTGTCAGAACCAGTGACTGCCGGGATTCCCAAATGGATAGGTTTCGAGACTGGCGGCATGGATCGACGCCATCAATGGGGAATGGACCCTAGCGCGTAGTCAGCGCGTCGCCCTTACCTCGCCTGCCTTGGCCTCTTGCGCTTTCCTCATCTGGAACGGTGCGCTTTTGACGATGTTCATCACCAGTGCGGAAAAGCGGTAATCGTCTTTCGCCGACACCCGCTCGATCCCGCGGACGGCCGGCATATCGTAATATTCCAATCCCCGGCCCAAGCCGTACGTCAGCATTTTTTCGGTCATCGTGCGGACGAACTGCTCGGGGTGCTTCATGATCGCCTTGCGCAGCGCGACTGGCCCGTCCACCAGCGTTCCATCCGCGAGCTGGCCGGTGGCATCGATGGGCGTTCCGGCATCGCTGGTTCTCCATTGCCCGATGGCATCAAAATTCTCCAGCGAAAATCCCAGCGGGTCGAGGATTTTATGGCAGCTCGCGCAGGCGGGATTCTTGCGGTGCTCCTCCATGAGCGCGCGCACCGGCAGAGCCTTGGCGTTCTCGCTGTTCTCCTTGAGCGGCGGAACATTAGGCGGAGGAGCGGGCGTTGGCGTGCCCATAATATTCTCCAGGATCCATTTGCCGCGCTTCACGGGCGAGGTCCGGTTGGCCTCCGACGTCACGGTCAAAATGCTCGCTTGCCCCAACAGCCCTCGCCGGTTCTCATCCGGTATTGCGACCCTCCGGAACTGGCTTCCGTAAACGTTGGGAATTCCGTAATGCTTGGCCAGCCGGTCGTTGACGAAGGTATAGTCGGCGTTCAGCAGATCCAGAACGTTGCGGTCTTCGCGCATCATGCTTTCGAAAAACAGCTCCGTTTCCCGTCGCATCGCCTGCCGCAGATTGTCGTCGAAGTTGGGAAACTCGTCTTCGTTCGGCGCTACGCTCTGGAGATTGCGCAGAAACAACCACTGGCCGGCGAAATTTTTCACCAGCGCTTCCGACTTCGGATCCTTCAGCATGCGCCGTACTTGCTGCGCCAGCGCCGCGTCATCTCTCAGCTTCCCTTGCGCGGCGGCGTTCAGCAATTCTTCGTCGGGAATCGTGCTCCACAAAAAGAACGACAGGCGCGAGGCAAGTTCCAAATCGCTTATGCGATAGGTCGATCCCGGCGCGGTATTGGAAGGATCGGGCTCCGCGCGGAACAGAAAATCGGGGCTCGCGAGAATCAGCCGCAGCGCTTCCTCGATGCCGCGCTCGAAATCGCCCCGATTCCTTCCTTGCTGATAAAAACCGAGAAGCAGCTCTGTGTCCGCGTCGGTAATGGGCCGCCGGTAGGCGCGCCGTGCCAAATTCGTCACAATCCGCCGGGCGCAGGGCAACTCATCCGACGTCTTGGTGGGGGACGCCTTGGCGGGATGGCAAACAAAGATCGCACGCCGGCTGGGCGTATCGCCCGAACCCGTCGGATTAAAAGGCCCGCCGATCTGCACGTGATCGATGAGCGGAATGCCGTTCATGTTCTGCAGGTCCAGGTCACGAGTGAAGGGCTGCAAAGGTTCATCGGATTCCGAAGAATTGCGCCGCAGAAAGGCGACCGCCACTTCCCTGGAACCCGCCTTCACATGAACTCTGGTTTTCAGCCGCGCGTCCAGCGTGTCCTTGGCCACGCCCAGATTGGCGTCGGACATTTTGTTGTCTTCCTTGCCGCCCACCGGCGCTAGAAAAACACGCTCGCCGTCGATGCTGATCTCGAGCTGGTGCGCATATTCCAGGCCAGTGATGTAGCCGACAATGTTCTGCAGCAGCGCCACCGAAAAATCGTAATCGCCATCCAAGGGGAAGTTGTAATGGATCAGAACCCCGCCGCGCGTGCCGAGCGGCAGTCCCTCGATGTGATCCTCCTGAGCCAGATCGGGCGGGACCTGATAAAGCTGGCTCACGGGAGTGATGTGCGGATCGCCCACTGCCAGCGCGCTGATTTTGCTGGACGCGGCCAGATACTGCTCCAGCAGCGATGGAGAAACTCGCAGCACATCCGCGATATTGTCGAAGCCGTTGCTTTCATCGTCGGCGGGAAGCAGCGCCGTGACGTCCATGTCCAACCCCAACAGATCGCGAATCGCATTGCCGTATTCGGTGCGGTTCAGCCGATGCAGGCTAGCCCGTCCCGGATTGGGTTTCGCGGCGGCCGCGCGATCAATCGAGGTCTCCAGGTAACTGATGAACGCGTACTTCGTCGCTTCTTCCGGCCGCGGATTGCCCTGCGGCGGCATCATTCCGCCGCGCAACTTGCGGATGACTTTCTCCCACGTCTCCGCGCCTTCCGCCGGATGGTCCACGTCCATCTTGTCGAGCATCAGCCCGGCGGTGCGGAGTCTTTGGTTATGGCAAGTGACGCAATACGTGTCGAGCAGCTCCCGCTGCGGACTCGCCCCGCTCGCCTGCTGCGGCCCGGCATGCAGTCTGCCCGAGCCCGCCCAAAACACCGCCCCGGCCGCCGCCGTCGCCGCACACACGTATCTCCAAGCGCTCTGCATCCGTCAGCGATTATATCAACTTACCGCCCGGCGGGACCTCGCGCCGTAATCGATTCTACCGATCGTGGGGAATGAGCGAAACGTTGCTGAAGACGCCTTGGAGAAACTCCGCGCTTCTCTCCGTGAACCTTCATTCTGGTTCATTCTGGTTCATTCTGGTTTGATCTGCCCCCGGCGCAGAAACGGACTCGTCGGGCCCGCGGCCAAGTCTGCCGAGTTTCTCAGTCGTTTGAAAGCGCACAGCGAATGCGTTGTGCGCGTTAAGTAAATGACGCCGCGCCCGTCGTCCACCTTTCCCGCGAGACTTTTCTTAAGCGTTTTCTATCAGTTCCGCTCTACGGCGACGAGGATGCTCTGGAAGCGTGGTTCATTATGAGCAGGCAGGAAAGCGCCGCGGGGACCTCCTCACCGGGGATCGCGGTCACCGAGTCAGAAATCCTAGGCTACTCGAAGAGGTCTGCCGCAGTGGGCGAGGCTGTATCGAAATCAGCGCTCATTACCCGGAAGTTGAGCTTAAATAAACCGGGCCCTGGTCGGGTTAACAGCCTAGAGGGAGCTCCTTCGAATTATCAAAGCGCACAGCCCGTTCGTGGCGTTGTGTGCGCTCAAGCAAGTTGCGCGAGGAGAAATTTCATGGCGCTGGCCCCCAGCCGGCCACAAGCCAAAACTGATAACTGATAACTGACAACTATGGAATTAAGCCTCGTCGGGGGAATCTGTGGGTAATATGAGCGAGTCAGCGGGTTTGCTGGGTGAGGAAGACGTGAAACTTTCGGCAGGTAGCATCGAGGGAGCGCTGTAGTGGCTCTTCCGACTCCAGTGCGTAGACGAGCGGGCCACC
>DATDGT010000205.1:0-39547 GCA_036521975.1 Bryobacteraceae bacterium | reverse complement strand
CCCGTGAAAACGCCCTTCCGTGAAACTGGCCTGCCACCGCACGTCCTAATTCGGTTGAACGCTGCGCTCCCGGCGCGCCACGCCGCAGCGAGAAGTGCGGTCGCTCCGTCCCTATCGCTGGCAACCAGGAGAGCGGCCGAGAACGGTGCTGGGCCCGGGGATCCTCCAGCCCTCGATGGGTTTTCAGAGGGTAGCGACCCGCTCCCCCGGGTACCAAGTGAACAGTACTGGGGTTTCATCCGCGACGGCGCCATTTCCCGGAACCGCCGCCGCGTGGGCCGGGGCTGGAGGCGCGCCGCACGGCTTTGTGCCCAAGCATACCCTAACCTGAAAGGCTCCTGTGGCAAGATGAAATACCGAAACGCGTGAAAACGTCCGATGTTGTATCTATTCGGGGTTGCGGCTGGAATCGCCCTGGGAACCATGACGGCTTTTTGGTCTTCTGCATGCGTGCAGTCGGGTTGTGCAAGATGGTGGCACAGGCTTCAGCCTGTGAGACTAGACGCTAACATGACGCGAGCTAAACGCGGGCTAAACGCGACCAAAACGCAAAAAAGAACGTGAAAATAACGCGAAATAGCGCGGGATTTTGCGGGTCGAGAGTTGAATCTGGGGCGGCTTACGTGTTGTATTTAATGGAGTTGCCCCCAGATCGCGAGGGAAATCATAAAAATAATACCCTGTGCTAGTTAACAGCTAAATGCCTGGGTGGGGTGGCCAATCCTGATCGCGTCGCGCACCCCGTGCCTTCCCACCTTGACATGCTCCCGCGCGGCTGTCATACTCAGCAGAACTTCGGGAAGGGAGATTGAATATGAGGTTCTTTGGAGTCTGGCTTCTGCTTTGCTCGGTCGCATTGTGGGCTCAGAACACATCTGAAATCACCGGAACCGTCGTCGATTCGAGCGGCCTTGCCGTGCCGGGCGCACAGGTGGAAGTCACGCAGATCACCACCGGATTGACCCGCGCTACCGTCACCGGCGTGGACGGAACGTACGTTCTGCCAAGCCTGCCGGTGGGGCCGTACAAATTGGATGTGAAGAAGGAAGGCTTTGCCACGTTCGTGCAATCCGGCATCGTCCTGCAAGTGGACACCAACCCTACCATCGAAGTGACTCTGAAAGTCGGGTCGGTGAGCGAACAGGTGCAAGTGGAGGCGTCAGCGGCGATGGTGGAAACGCACTCCACCGGCGTTGGCCAAGTGGTCGATGAGGCACGGGTGGTGGACCTGCCTCTCAACGGCCGCTACGTCACGGATTTGGTGGGGCTGGCCGGAGCGGCGGCCATCGCTCCCGGTGCCGATCTGATCTCAGCAAAGAACTACCCCAATGAAGCCGTCTATAGCGTGGCGGGCGGGCAGGCCATCGGCACCACCTATTTGCTGGACGGCGGAACTCACAACGATCCGTTCAACAACCTTAACCTGCCGCTGCCATTTCCTGATGCCTTGCAAGAATTTAAGGTGGAAACCAGCGCGCTGCCGGCGCAATACGGAGAGCACTCCGGGGGCGCCGTAAACGCCGTGACGCGATCCGGCGGGAATCAATTCCATGGCGATGTGTTCGAATTCGTGCGCAATTACATCTTCAACGCGCGCAATCCTGGCGCTCTGGCGCGCGATTCGTTGAAACGCAATCAGTTCGGGGGCACTCTCGGCGGTCCGATCAAGAAAGACAAGCTATTCTTCTTATCGGATATCAGGGAAATATCATTCGATCCAATCCCACTTCAACCTTCGCGATTATTCCCACGCCGCAGATGCTCACGGGGGATTTGACCACTTACACCTCGGCCGCGTGCCAAGGCGGCAAGCCGGTGACATTGAAGGCGCCATACGTGAATAACCAGCTTCCGCCCTCGCTGCTCAGTCCGGTGGCGCTGAAGATGATGACTTATTATCCGCCCACTACGGACCCTTGCGGGAAAGAATATTACGCGACCGTACAGAATCAAGACGAACATATGGGCATCGCCCGAGGCGATTACCAGCTTACGTCCAAGCAGTCCTTGTTCCTGCGCTACTTCGTGACTCATTCCCTTCAACCGACACCCTTCAACGGTACGAATCCTCTGACGGAGACGCTCTCGGGCGCCGACGACATGGTGAATTCGGGTGTGTTTGGACACACCTATGCGATCAGCGCGAATATCGTGAATTCGTTTCGCGCGACTTACAACCGCTCCGGCGTAACCAAGACGCAAATTCCCAGTTTCGACGGTCCCGATCTAGGGATCGATATGACCACGCTTGTTCCCGGCCACGTGGTCATCTCCGCCGGAACGCTTTCCAGCGCGGCAATAGTCTCTTACGCGGCCAAGGATCCCACCGACGATCACCAGCTTTCCGACGATTTGAGTTGGGTGAAGGGAAAGCATCAGCTCACGTTCGGGGCCAACTGGATTCGCGAAGTGCAGAACGTCTATGGACCGCTGGAGGGCGACGGATTCTTCAGTTTTACCGGCCAGACCACCGGATTGGCGCTGTCCGATTTTCTGGTGGGCGACGTTGCCTCTTTTACCCAGCAGGGGATCCAATACGACGATGAGCGCTACCAATACTTCGGTGCCTATGCCCAGGACACGTGGAAAGCGACCCAGCACTTGACCGTGAATTACGGACTGCGCTGGGAGCCGTACATCGGAGGTTCCATGGCCCATGGTTACGTCAGCCATTTCGATCCGGGCCTGTTTGCGGCCGGTGTCCACTCCACGGTGTATCCCAACGGACCGGCAGGCGTCTTGTACCCCGGCGATTCGGGATTCAATACCAACGACCGGCCGTCCCATACCAAACTGGATAACTTCGCTCCGCGTATCGGCGTGGTCTGGGATCCCAAAGGCGACGGCCGCATGAGCATCCGCGCCTCGTGGGGAATTTTCTACGATATGCCGCATACGCTATTCTCATACGGATTTTCGGAGGAGCCGCCGTGGGGAGATTCGATCACGCGGACCGGCGTTTCCTTCCAAAATCCGTGGGCCGGATTCCCCGGAGGAAATCCGTTCCCGCTTCAACTCAACAAGAACGCTTACTTCCCGATTCCAGGAACCTATACGACTTATCCGTTGAATATCAAAAATACTTACATGGAGCAATGGAATTTTAGCATCCAGAAACAGGTCGGCGCGAATTGGTTGTTATCGGCCAGCTATCTGGGTAACGATACCATTCACCTCTGGGCCGACGATCCCGTGAACGCGGCGGTTTATATTCCTGGCGTTTCCACGCTTGCGACGGAGAATCAACATCGCGTGCTTTATCTTCAGAATCCGGCGCAGGGACAGTATTTCGGGACGATTCATTCGCTGGACGACGGCTCGACGGCCGAATACGACGCGCTGCTGATTTCGGCCAATCACCGGTTGTCGAGTCATTTTACAGTTCTCGGGAATTACACTTGGTCGCACTGCATCTCCGGTCCATTTACCTCCGAGCTGGACGGCACTCAGTACACCGATCCCTACGATCGAGCCTTCGACCGCGGTAATTGCGGAGGAATCGACCGTCGGCATTTGATCAACTTTTCCGCTGTCGAGGAGGCTCCGAGGTTTTCCAACGCGTGGATGCGCGCTCTGGCAAGCGATTGGAAGTTGAGCGAGATCCTGCAGATTCAAGCGGGCAGCTATATCACGGTGGGGGCGGGAACGGATGTGGACTTGACCGGCATCGGCGGCCAGCGCGCGAGCTATAACGGAGCGCCCACCGGCGCAAGCGGCAACTGTTCCACCGGCCCGGCATGTCTGAATTGGCTGAACCCGGCCGCTTTTGTGGCCCCGGCCACGGGCACGCTGGGCAATCTTGGTCCGGCCAACATTCTGGGGCCGGGAACGTTTAATATCAACGCGGCGCTCGTGCGAGCTTTTCCTGTCCGGGAGACGAAGAGGATCGAAATTCGCGCGGAAGCCTTCAATCTGCTGAACCACATTCAACCGACCAATCCCGGCGCTACCGTCAGTAGCCCAGCGACATTTGGACAGATCACCACGTTCGGCAATCCGAGGATTATGCAGTTCGCCGGGAAGTTCGTGTTCTGAGAGCTTTCACGCGTCGCGTGGCGCGGACTTTGAAGCCTTGCCCCCCAGGTAAAAGTCGTGCAGCCGCACGAGACCCACGCAGCGGCGCTCGTTCGGAGCGATCACGGGCAGGACGGCAATCTGCGACGGACGATCCTCCATCAGTCGTAGCGCGTCATGGACGAGCGCGAAGGGGGTTACCGTGATCGGGGATCGGGTCATCACGTCTTCGGCGCGAAGGAGTCGAATATCGTCCTCGCGTTCCAGCGCGCGCCGCACGTCTCCATCGGTGATCAGGCCGAGCAGTTCGTAGTCGTCCGAAACCACACAGGCCGCCCCTAGAGGGTGCCGCGACATTTCGATGACCACGCGTTTTAACGGCTCGGCGGGACCCACCCAAGCTACCTCGCCGCCCGTGTGCATCACGTCCGCGACCGAGCGGCGCAGGCTGCGCCCCAGTTGTCCTCCCCCGTGCAGACGCGAAAAATCTTCCGCCGAAAATCCGCGCGCCTCCATTAACGCCACCGCCAGGGCGTGGCCCAGCGCCAGTGCCACTACCGAGCTGGCGGTCGGAGTAAATCCGCAAGGATCGGCTTCGCGCCGCACCGACGCGTCTAATACCGCGTCCATCGCACTAGCCAACGGAGAAACACGGTTGCCCAGAATGCCGATCAGCGGCGAGCCGAGCGCGCGCAGCGGGGCGATTAGGCCCATGAGCTCCGCCGTGGTCCCGCTCTTGGAAATCATGACGACGGGATCGCCTCTCTGACAGACGCCCAGATCGCCGTGCGCGGCTTCCGCGGGATGCAGAAACACCGCGGGCGTGCCGGTGCTTTGAAAAGTGGCTGCGAGCTTCCGTCCGACGTGTCCCGATTTTCCCAACCCGCATACGATTACTTTCCCGGGATGATTCAAAATCAGATCCACGGCTTCAAGAAGATTTCCGTTCAGCCGCGAAGAGGCGATTTGGATGGCCTGCGCTTCCGTCTCCAAAACTCGCCGCGCCGCCGCGAGCACCCCGTCGTGATCCGGCACAGGCGTACTATAACACGGCATTATCATAGAACTATGGACGCATTTGGCCGCTGGGCGCCCCTGGTGTGCGGCGCGGCAATCGCTCTGCACGCACAGATCATTCCCTTCGAATCCAACGGCCTGAAGTACAAGGCACTCACGCGCGGCGGGATGACCATCATGTTCGCGCAGCTTCCCACTCATATTCGCAATTACTCGATTCTTCAGGTTTCGGTTTCCAACGGCTCTCCCATTTCGTGGACGGTGCGGCCCGAAGATTTCCGCTTTGAGGGCGAAAATGGCGTCAATATTCAGGCGCCATCGGCAAGAGTGGTGGTGGGGAATTTACTCGCCAAAGCAAGCCGGGGCGATGTGAGCAAACTGGTAGTGGCCTATGAGACGGCCCTGTACGGCAACACGCAGATGCATTCGACCAACGGCTACGAATCGCGACGCCAGGACGCGCTGGCCGAAGGCGGCTCGAGCAGACTGAAAGCGGCGGCGGCGGCTTCGGCGATCGCGCTGGGCACCACGAAACTGGAGCCAGGGCAATCGACCGATGGCGCGGTCTTTTATCCCACCAACGGAAAGCCGTTAGGCGCTGGAAAGTTGATCGTGGAAGCCGCCGGCGAGGAATTCGTATTTCCCGTGGAGGCGGAGCTGCCGCTTCACGGCGGCCATTAGTACCCACGAAGCGCACAGGCCGCCGGGCGCGGCGTCAAACGAATGAGAAACTCGGAGGACTTGGCCGCGCCCGGCGAGTCCGTTGTGCGCGAGTTTCTCAAAAGCGTCGTAAGCCCCAGGCGCGTAGGGGCTTATAGAGTTGCCGCGCACCCTGGAGTAAATTGGGGTATTGGCCTACTTGGCACGACGGAGGTTGGCTATCGGCGCGGCGTTGCTTGGGGCCGCCCTGCTGCCCGCGCAATCGCCCGCGCTATCGGCGCCCCCAAGTTCCGCTATCGCGCCCGCTTCGGTGGTTTCGATTCTCGGCAAGCCCTTTGCCATCCCGGTTGCGCCGCCGGGTCCCGCGGTGGTGACAGTCTCTCCGGCGGGCCAGGGCAACGCCATTCTGGCGTTCACCGATCCCGCCGGCGGCGTCTTCAAAATTGCCGCTCCGGCATCGGAGAGCGCTTCCCTCGGCTATCCGGCCGCGCCCATCCCCATCGGGCAGGCGGGCTTCTTTTACGTGACCGGTCCAGGCGCGAATGCCAAGGTGCTCGTGGGGGGAGTCGAGGCGCAGGTTTTGTTCGTAGAGCAAGCGCCAGGATTGCCCGGCATCGATCGGATCGACATCGTCATTCCGAACGGCGCGCCCAGCGGCGACGCGATCCCGCTGCAGATTCAGAGTTCGGACGGCAAAAATCTTACCCGGCCAGGGGCGACCATCGCGATTGCGCCCGCGGAGTCGGTCCCGATTCTTCAGCCTCGACGCCCGGATCGCCTGTCACCCGTGCCTTCTATCTCCGCCCTGTCACCATCCGCTGCTCCTGCCGGAGGCAATTCTCTCACCTTGACGATCACCGGCGGCGGTTTTGTTCGTACGTCGGCGGTTACTTTCAACGGCGTTCCGCACGGTACGTCTTTCGTCAGCGACCGCCAATTGACGATCGCTCTCACAGCTTCCGATCTTTCGCTAGCGGGAAATTTTCCTGTGGTTGTGACTAACCCTCCACCGGGAGGAGGCGCGTCTAACGCGGCCAACTTTATTGTGGCTGGCGGCTCGATCTCGCTCTCGCCGGGCATAACCGTCATCTCGAGCGGAACCGCGACGCTCACCGCGATCGTGGGGTCTCCCTCCACCTGCGCGCAAACGAGTATTCCGACGGCCTGCGCCATATACGATCACGCCGGCAATCAGATTTCTCCTCTTTCGCTAGGATCGAATACCGTCACAGTAACTCCCTCGAACGGCGGCAACTTATACCAGACGGCGGCCTGGGAACCAAGCCAGGGAAATGTGTCGGTGAGCTACGCTTATGTATTCCAAGGCAGCGGGTCGCTCACGGCGAATAGCTCCGTGGATTTTGCCACGGTCGGAGCGTGGGAGCCTTGGATGCTGCACGTACAGATTCCCAGCGCGGGTTGTTCGAACTACGCCACGGCATCTACGTGCAGCGGCCTAAGCTCCGCGCACAATCCGTCGGAGGACGTGATGGGGCGTATCGTATTGACGCGCGCTAGCGGCGTCACGGCACACGCGGACGTGGTCTATTGCGGGGGCGCGCTGATCATTTGCGGGAATGATGGCAACCGCTGGGATTTCCGCTTCTGGTTTCCTCAGCCTCAGGACTCGAGCGGCAATCCGGCCGCTTCCGAGACGTGGACCTACGTGGGTTATATCGGCGATAACCACGACTACAAACTATTGTCGGGCAGCGTGACAGTGGTTGCATCGAACCGCAAGGGCCCGCTGAAGGCGTATGGGCCAAGCAGTCCCTACCGCTTCGCCACGCACGACGACGGACGCATGTTTCTTCCGTTGGGCATCACCACGCAGATTTGGAATTCCTCGGGCAACGGCTCCAGCATCTACTTCGCGCTCATCGGTCCAGACGTGGGGCCGTATCAGCCGTCAGGCACTCGCTGGGCTCAAGGACTATTTGCTTCCGCGGGCTACACGTGGTATGGCAATGACGGCAATTCGAGCTCATTGCCGATATCTTGTTTCAACGGAAACAGGACCTACGCGGGTCTTGGGGGACAGCATCAATGCGCTCCGGGCACGAACGCCTACGACACATCGGACGGTTTTTTCTCAGGTTCGCTCAGCAGCACCACCATGATCGAACAACAGATTCGCGACAACTATGCGGAGGGAATTTATTCGTCCGTGGGCATTATCGACCAATGCATGGGGAGCCAGAAGACCCCGCTTCTATTTGGCGCAAACTCGACTTGCGACTTATCCGTAAATGTGGGAGTGACGCTTTCATGGCTGCGCGCCATCAAATATTTTGTCGACCGCTGGCAGGGTTATATCGCCGTCTGGAATCTGGACGATAACGAAGAGGGCATTTTTGTGGCTCCCAATCATGCGCAAAGCATGACCGCTTTCCTGGCGACTTATCCGTTTGTGCAATGGATGACCACGGAAGTTAATCCCATGAATCTGAGCTCTTCGGCGCAGATCGCCAGCATCAACCAGCATCACTACTCCTGCTGCCAGACCGTGGGCAGCATGGTTTCCGACACCGCCGCATCGGTGGCGTCCTTCACCCCGCTGCAGGTTCCGCGATTCTTCGGCGAAATTGGCTACAGTTGCACCACGATCAGGGGAAACCCCGATTCGGATCATCCCACCAATGAGCGGTTTCCCTTGATGCTATGGGAAATTACATTGCTGCGGCAGGCTTGGAGCGGGTTCGCTTCCTATATCGGGTTGGGCGGCGATTTTTCGACTTGCTCGGGAAGCGGGCCGACGGAGAATGTCGTCCAGAACATGCAGGAGTGGCAACAGACGGCGATCTACCGCTCCTTCTTCAGCGATCTCGACCCAACGGCCGCTCCGGCGGCCGTGGCTGTCGCCAACAACTGCGGGGGAAAGACACTGCGCACATTCAGCCTGGCTAGCTCGCGCGACGCCGCGGTGATGGTGGTGAACGATACGGATCGCAATACGTGTTCGGGCGCGCAAATCTCTTTCCTTTTGACGAATCCCATGGCCGGTGCCTGGTACAGTCCCGTAACCGGCGCGCAGCTCGCACTCGTGGGTGGCGTGGGAAGCGGAAACCAGACCTTCACTCTGCCGGATTTCACCAATTTCATCGTGTTGCGGCTGCGCTCGACGGCTTCCGGGCCGCTGGTTGTGACACAGATAATTCCCGCCCTGCCGGTGAATCAGGCCATGAACCCGATGATGCTCACGGCGGCGGGTGGAACCGCGCCTTATTCCTGGAAGATCTCGAGCGGCGCGCTGCCGCACGGGTTGATTCTTAATCCAACCACAGGCGTCATTTCCGGCACTCCCGACACGGCGCTGATCTGGCGAGTGGGCGTGGAGGCGACCGATAGCAAGGCAGCCGTTTCACCCGAGCAGCAATTCTGGATTGTCGTGGCGGCGCCACTCTCGGTCTCCGTGTCCTGGACGGAATTCCAACCGATGACCACCGCGAGTATTCCCGGCCCTGGCGTGCCGATATCCGGCGGAGTGCAACCGATCACCCTGACATACTCGGGCCTGCCCCCCGGTGTTTCGTCATTCCGATTGGGACTGACCGGCCAAGCGACGCAAGGCGGAATGTTTAATCCGACAGCCACGATTGGGGACGCGACGGGCGCCACGCTGAATCTGACCCTACCCATGAAGGTTACCAGCGGATTCGTGGTCGCTCACGGTTTTCTATTCGACTATTTGTGGTGCACCCAAAACGCGCCCTGCACCATGAACAATCCGATCTACGGCGCTGGCCGCAACGGCACGCTAAGCTGCTCCGCCGCCGGACTTCCCGCCGGCATGACGTTCACTCCCAATCCGAACTCCCCGAATTATTGCATGTTCGCCGGCACGCCTACTTCGCCTCCGGGAATCTACCAAGTGACGGTTACATTGAGCGATTCGAGCGGCAATTCCGACACCGATTCGAATTATTACATCGTTGTGAATGCTCCTCCAGCCCACGCTACGCCGCCGCTGAATCCCGCGGCGGCGGGGCAATCCTACTATGCGCAGTTGAACTGCGGGCCGGATGCGCGGTTAGGATGGAGCATCGTGAATCAGTCGCTGCCGCCGGGATTCTATCTGGATGGGTCCACGGGTTGGATCTATGGGACGACTTATCAGGCTGGGAGCTATACCTTCACGTATAACTGCATGTCGCAAACGGGGTCGTACGATCAGCAGCAGCTCACGCTGCAGGTAAACTGAAGGACGGATAGGCTGGACAAGCGAAGCTTGTCCTTTGGAATTGGACAAGCGAAGCTTGTCCTTTGGAATTGGACAAGCGGAAGCTTGTCCTTTTGGAATTGGACAAGCTGAAGCCTTGTCCGGCCTCAGGTGGATTGTGCGAGACTGATGGGAAGCCATGTGGAAATTATTCGTAGCGACGCTTGCGATGGTGGCCATAGTGGCCTGCAATGTCCAGCGAGTGCAGACCGGCCAGACGGTGCACGAAACCAAATCGATCGATGCCGGCAAATTCGAGATGGCGCGCATCGAGCTCCAGATGGGCGCGGGAGAGCTGAGGCTGGAGGGCGGCTCCGAGAAACTCGTCGACGCCGATTTTACTTACAACGTGCCCGCGTGGAAACCGGTGTTCGAATCCAATACGACAAGTTTCCGCGCCGATATCAAGATCGCGCAGCCCCAGGGAGTGGCCGCCGTGGGCAATGCGAAGAATCGCTGGAATTTGCGCATCAGCGACAAGCTTCCGATGAACCTGGTGACCCATCTGGGCGCGGGAGACGCGGAAATGAATCTGAGTTCGGTGGATCTGGAGAATCTGGAGGTTCACATGGGCGTGGGCAAGCTCAATCTGGACCTGCGCGGCCAGCCCAAGCGCGATTACACCGTGGACATCAAGGGCGGCGTGGGGGAGGCGACGGTGCTTCTCCCCCACGGCGATAACGTGGGCGTGAGCGCCACGGCGCGTGGAGGCATCGGAGATATTTCGGTGGAAGGATTGGACCGCCGCGACGACCGCTGGGTCAGCGCCGGCTACGATCGCGCGCCGGTGCGCATTCATCTGGACGTGGCCGGCGGAGTGGGAGATATCAGGCTGGTGGCGAGATAAGCGCACAGCGAATGCGTTGTGCGCGTTGAGATAAGCGCACAGCGAATGCGTTGTGCGCGTTGAGATAGGCGCACAGCGAATGCGTTGTGTGCGTAAAGAAAGGATAGGCATTACAATCTCTCTATGACAATCATCCGATTTCTCCTGGCCACGCTCGCGCTCGCCTCTAGCGCTGCGGCTCAAGCGAAATTCCAGTTGAAGGTACACACCGGTCGCGGCGTCAATGGGTACGATGTGAACTCCACCATGGTCTGGGGTGAACGGGACATGTTGGTGATCGATCCGCAGTTCACTCTCAGTGAAGCGCATCGCTTGGCCGCGGAGATTCTCGAATCGAAGAAAAACCTGACCCTCATCTACTGCACCCATCCGCACCCGGACCATTTGTTCGGGTTGGCAGTGTTAAAGCAAGCGTTTCCGCAGGCTCGAATCGTCGCGCTTCCCGCCACGGCCAACGCGGCGAAGACGGCTTGGCCCGCCCGGCAAAAATTCTGGTTCGCTACCTACGGCAATAACATCCCCGGTCCAGATCCGGTCCTACCAGAAGAGCTTTCTTCTCCCGCGCTAATGCTGGAAGGCGAGCAATTTCCGATCACCGGAGGCGTGCAGGGTGACGGCCCCGGCAACAGCTTCGTCTATATTCCGTCGCTCAAAGCCGTAGTGGGGGGCGATACGGTTTTCGACCGCGTCTACTTCGGAGTCCCGCGAGACAAAGCCCGCGAAGATTGGATGAAGACCTTGGATCAAATCGCCGCCCTGAAACCAGCCATCTTGATCCCCGGCCATGAGGGTCCCGGCGCGACGCACGATTTACGAGCCATCGACTTCATGAAGAAATACATTGCCGATTGGGACGCAAACGTGGCGGCATCCAAGGACGCGACGGAGATGCGCGCCAGGGTGCTAAAGCAGTACCCCGGATTGGGGATGGAATTCACGCTGAACGATCGCGTCGCGGCCTTTTTCCCGGAGCCGGGTAAGTCGAAATAAGTCGAGTGACCGACAGGCGAGCCACGCGAAATTTTTCTGAAAAGCAAAGCCACACGGCAAGCCGGAGCGCCGCTTAGGCGCCTGCATGGTAGTGCGCGTTCCCGGGTCAGTGGTCTGGCAACGGCACATAGATCTCGATCCATTGTCCGCGCCGCTCCCAGCGTTTTGACGGAACGAACCCGATCGCCTCGCGGATCTCCTCGGGCGAGGCCTGCGGTTCGTAGTCGTAGTAATAGCGCAGGAAGCCGCGCAGAGGCGGAAAATCGAGGGAACTGCCTTTAACCGGCCTCTTATTGGTGAACATCACCAGCACGTCGAAATTCGCACGGCCCAGCGCGGCAATTTCCCCCGGGTGCAGGCCCGGCGCCTTGAGAGCCTTCAAGGGCCGCTCCACATAGCCCATCTCGGGATATTGAAGGTCGTCGCTTAACGGCCAGGCGGTGGCGATGCGCGCGGAAGGCATTTGCTCTTCCAGATAATGCGCGGCGGTCTGCTGTAGTCGCACGAAATCCACCATATCCAGGTTGTCTTCGTACGGCCAGGGAAAGGGAGTTTGCCAATACCACCCTACGACGAAGCAAGCGAGCATCGCCGCGTAAAAAACCCGTCGCCAGAGCGTGGAAAAGCTGCAGGCGGCGGCCGCCATTGCGATATATAAGACGGGCAGAATGGGAAGCAAGTACCGCTCGAGCTCCGCGCCTCCGAAGACGGTGACGAGAATGAGCTGCGCCGCGGCAACCAGAAACGCAATGGTCCAATCTGAACCTCGGAGCCGGCGCCAGCCCAAAGCTAGCGCGGCAGCGCCAAGGATGTGGCCCTGCGCGCCGAAAAGAAACCAGGCGCGGCCCAGAAACGCGAACGCCAGATGATGGAATTCGAACACGGTTCCCGCGTTGTACTGCGCGAACTCGGGATTGCCGAGCCAGTGGCCGGTAGCGCGATGGAGCACGGACAGCCATAGTCCCAGCGCCGCCGCGGGCGCGAGAAAATAGAGCGCCTGGCGCGGCTGGCGTTCTTTGAAAAGCAGCCAGGCGCCGAAGACCATCGGAGCGGTGATGGCCGTTTCCTTCGTCAACACCAAGATCACGCACGCGGCAGCGCAGAGCGCATAGCGCCGCTCGAGGAATAGCAGCAGCGCCAGCAGAGTGAATGTCATGGCAGGCATATCAAGCAGCGCCATCGTCGATTGCGTATAGAAAATCGGGGACGCGATTAAGAACAGAGTCGCCGCCATCGCCGCCACGCGCGCGCCTTTCGTCAAGCGGATCGCCAACAGGTAGCACAGCGCCACCCCGAGCGCGGCGATGGCGGCCATGCTCAAGCGGGCGGACAGAATCGAAAAGCCGAAAACCCGCCAAACCAGAGCGAGCGCCGCCATCACCGCCGGCGGATGGACGTTGGGCAGAGTGCGGTGTGGGATCCAGTAGCCATACCGGTAGAGGTCCAATGCGGCGGGGATGAACTGTCCCACTTCGTCCCAATGGAAGGGGAGCTTGAGATAGGGGACATGGATCACGATCGCGGACAACGCGAGGGCGAACGCCGTCCAACCGGCGCGGATGCGCGGGATCGCCCGCGCCGCATCCCGGTAGGAAGGCGCGGCGGTCATTGGATAACGTTTCCGGATTGCTGCGGCTGAGGCTCCAACCGGATCTCGCCGAAGGTGGCCTCGTACTGCGTGATGTTTTGATGCAAAACGTTGGCCAGAGCCTTGGCCTGCTGGGGACTCAAGAAGACGCCCTGAAAATTCGAGATCGACACGCTGTCCGCCGAAGTCTGACTAATTCTTCCGAACAGCAGAAAGAAATCCCACAGGCTTACGCGCACTTGCACGCTGTTGGCATACTCTTCGCGATAATCTGCGGTATTGGTAAGTTGAATTTTCGTGGGAGGCTGCTGAGGCGTCATGCTTGTTCCTTAACGCGCACAACGCATTCGCTGTGCGCTTTTTCAATTTTCAGAGCGTTTAACAGAAATGCGTAATTAAACGCCGTTTCTTTCAGATATTCGTAGCGGCCCGACGCGCCGAAATGGCCGCTTCCCAAGTTGGTCTTCAACAACAGAACGTGGGCGTCCGTCTTGAGCGCGCGCAGCTTGGCGGCCCATTTCGCGGGCTCCCAGTAAGAAACGCGGGGATCGTTCAGACCCGCGGTGATCAGTAGCGCGGGATACGCCTTGGCTTCCACGTTTTCATAGGGCGCGTAGGACTTGATGGTGTCGTAAAACGTCTGGTCCGCGGGATTTCCCCACTCTTCATATTCCGAGACGGTCAGCGGCAGCGAGGGATCGAGCATCGTGTTCAGCGCGTCGACGAACGGCACGCCGGCGATGGCCGCGGCGAACAGGTCCGGCCGCATGTTCAACACGGCGCCGATCAGCAACCCCCCGGCGCTGCGCCCCTCCACGACCATCCGCGAGGGCGAGGTATAGCGCTGCGCGAGCAGGAATTCGGCACAAACGATGAAATCGGTGAAAGTGTTCTTCTTCTCTAACAGGCGGCCCTCTTCGTGCCAAGGCTTGCCGAGATCGCCTCCGCCACGAACGTGAGCCATCGCGAAGACGACGCCTCGATCGAGCAGGCTGAGCCGGTCCGAGCTGAAGACCGGCTCCAGACTCAGGCCGTAGGCGCCGTAGCCGTACAACAACAACGGCGCCGTCCCGTCGAGTGGAACGCCTCTTTTATAGACCAGCGAAATCGGAACCTGTGCGCCGTCGGGCGCCGCCGCCCAAACCCGCTCCGACCCGTATTGCGAGGAGTCGTAGCCGCCGAGCACTTCCTGCTGCTTTTTCAGTTCGCGGTCTCGCGTGTCCATACGGTAATCGAAGATGGAGCTGGGCGTGACGAGAGAACTGTAGGCGAAGCGAAGCTGGCTGGAGGCGAATTCGGCGTTGCCGGTAAGCGCGGCGCTGTAGACCGGATCGGGAAATTCGACATAGTGAGATTCGCCCGTCGAAAAGCGCTGAACGCGGAGCTTGTTCAAACCGGCCTCGCGTTCTTCGATGACGAGGAAGTCTTCGAACGCGGCAACACCCTCAACCGTCGCCGATTCGCGCGCGGGAAGGATCTCCATCCAATTCGCCTTGGAAGGATCCCCGACCGGCGCTTCTACCACGCGAAACGTTCTTGCGCCGTCGTTGGTGCGGATGAAAAACGAATCGCCGCGATGGGTCAGATCGTACTCCACTTCGTGGACGCGCGGCAGCACGATCCGGAATTCGCCGAACGGCTCGTTCGCGCGGAGGTGGCGGATTTCGGTGGTCAGCGGGCTGGCGCTCGAAATCAGAATGAAAGAGCGGCTGGAAGTTTTGGAGACCTCGAGCTCGAACCGCTGATCCGGCTCGTGATAGATCAGCGCGTCTTCCGGCTTGCCCAACGAATGGCGGAAGACTTGATATGGCCGCTTGGATGGGTCGAGAACGGTGTAAAAAAAAATCGCGTTGTCTTCGGCCCAGGCGAGGCTGTAAGAGGTGTTGGGGATCTCATCCGGCAGCAGATCCCCGGTTTCCAAATCCTTCACGCGCAACGTGTAGATTTCGTCGCCGTCGAAATCGGCGGAATAGGCCACCAACGCGTGATTGGGGCTGGGCGCGAACACTCCCAGGTGGAAGTATTTCTGGCCCTCCGCGAGCGCGTTGCAGTCCAGCAGAATCTGTTCGTCGGCTTCCAGCGACCCGCGTTTTCGGCAGTAGATCGAGTATTGCTTTCCTTCTTCGGTGCGCGAATAGTAGAAGTATTCGTCGCGCTTGACAGGCACGCTAAGATCGGTTTGCTTGATCCGGCCCAGCATTTCCGCATAAAGGCGATCCCGCAGCTCTTCGACGCCGCGCATGACGGATTCGGTGTAGGCATTTTCGGCTTCGAGATAGGCGAGGGTGTCGGGATCGTTGCGGTCGCGGAGCCAGAAATAATTGTCCACGCGGGTATCGCCGTGTAGCGTCGAGATCCGGGGCACAATCTTGGCTACGGGGGGTAGAATGGCGGCGGGCGGCGTGGCGGCGAGGGTGGCGGACATAAAGCGTGTCCTTTATTCTAGCCGTATGCGGGTGTGGATCGGCCTTATTTTCACCGCCTTGTTGCTGTTCGCCGCGGGACCGGGATTTCGCACTCAAGGGCAACTCGATGAACATTACCAAAAACACGGTGCGGAGTTCGGCCACATCAGCGAGGCTCAATACCTGCGGCTGGCGCAGGAACTACGGGACGCGCCGGTGGGTGGGCCGATTTTGGAGGCGATCAAACCAGGCGGAGTGATTTCGCGCTTCGACCGCCGCATGCGCTATTTCGGCGCTTACAATCCGGATCGCACCATCCGTACGTTTTTCATTCCCAACGACGGCGAGCGTTATTTCCGCCGCCAGGCAACCCGGCCGGATTGACGTAAGCGCACAGCGAATGCGTTGTGCGCGTAAAGAATGGGCACAGCGAATGCGTTGTGCGCATAAAGGACGAATCGTGACTTCCGAGGAAATCGTGCGCTATTTGCGCGACAACGGCTATCCCGAGCACCTCGTGCGCCAGGGCAAGGAAGGTCTGGTCCGGCGCTGGCGGCAATTCGTCGAGCAGGCCGAACGGGGATATTCATTGGGTCTGGAGGATTACCGCAACGATCTCGACATCCGCGCCATCCTGCGGCTGGCCGGGGTGGAGGACGATCCGGACGTGATGGCGCTAGACCGGCGGCTGAAGGCGCTGTTGGTGGCGACCGAGCGGCGCGTTTGGGAGAGCGCTCCGGGCGATCCTTTTTGGGATTTCGGCTATCCGCACAACGCGGGCGAGGAGCTGATAGAGGGCCTTCGAGAGGAGGGTTTGGCGTGAGACCCCGTCCGCGTTCCTTATGCCCAGGGTAGTCTGGGATAGTAGATGCACTGCCAAGGTGAAACGGCCGCGGGGTAAGCGCAAGCTGAAATTCGTCGTTACCTACGGGAATTTTTCGCGTCTATTGGGTTGTTCGTGCGCCAAAGGAGGTTGGAATACGATGCGACTATTGCTTCGCTCGGGTTTGACCGCTCTGGTAAGTGTCGCGGCGATTGGGCAGACTCCGCAGCCCGCATTCCAGGAGGCCGACGTACACGGAAGCGCGAAAACGGGCAATCAGTTTGCGCGGGGGCCCTTCACCAGTGGCGGCCGGTATGAACTGCGAACAGCGACCATGGTGGATCTCATTTCGAGGGCCTACGGCGTGGATCCCGACAAAGTCTTGGGCGGGCCGAATTGGCACGGCGGGTGAGAACATCTCATTTCCGGACGCTCTCGATAAACAGCTTGGACTGAAGCTGGATCCGGAAAAGGTCCCGCTGCCGGTAATCGTGGTCGAGAGCGTCAATCGGACGCCCACGCCTAACGCTCCCGGAGTGGAGCAACGGCTGCCGAAGGCGCCCACCGAATTCGAAGTCGCGACCGTGCGCCCCTCCGCGCCGGCGCCGGGGCCGGGGCCTATACCCATTGGAATCAGGCTTCAGCCTGGAGGGCGAGTCAATATTACGGGGCTGCCGCTGAAACTTCTGATTCAGCAAGCATGGAGCGTCACTAACGACATGATCGTAGGAGCGCCGCCGTGGATGGACACGGACCGCTACGATATCGTCGGGAAAGCGCCGGAGGAGGACGGGGCGGCTCCAGGGCAGCAAGTGGACATCGACACTGTTTGGATGATGGTGCGCGCATTGCTGGCCGAGCGTTTCAAGCTCGCCACACATATGGAAGACCGGCCGATGAACGCTTACACGCTGGTGGCGGCGAAACCGAAGATGAAAGCGGCAGATCCGTCGAGCCGCACAAAATGGGCGGAGGGGCCGGCGCCGGATGGAAAGGACCCGAGAAATGCGAATCCGATGCTATCGAGGCTGGTCACGTTCCAGAACATCACCATGGCGCAGTTCGCAGAAAAACTTCAATACGTCGCGGGGGGCTATATTCATAGCCCGGTCCTTGACGCTACAGGGCTTCATGGCGGCTATGACTTTACGCTGAGCTTCAGTCCCGCCGGCGCGGCAGGCATCGCCGGCGGACGCGGCGGAATTCAGGCGCCGGATGCAACGCCAGGCGTTTCGGAGGCATCCGACCCGAACGGCGCGATTTCGCTGTTTGAAGCGATCGAGAAGCAATTGGGGCTAAAGCTCGAAACACAAAAGCGCCCTGTTCCCGTTCTGGTGATCGACCACATCGAACAAAAGCCGGTTGAAAATTGATTGACGAGCTACCGTTTTCGCGGACGCTCCGGCTCAACCAACGAAAATTGGAGCTTCTTTTCGACCGCGTCGACGCGGTCCAGGCGAACCCGAACGCGGTCGCCGATGGAGAACTGTCGGCGAGTGCGTTCCCCAATGATCTGACGCGTGGTTTCGCGATATTGGAAGCGGTCTCCAACCAGTGTGTCGAGCGGAACCAGGCCTTCAATAAATAAATCCTCCAATTCCACGAAGAAACCGAAGCGCGTGGTGGAAACGATCAGCGCGCCGAAATCGTCGCCCACGCGGCTCATCATGAATTTGACTTTTTTCCACTCCACCAGCTCGCGCTCGGCGTCGGCCGCGCGCCGCTCGGTTTCCGAAGACGACTCGGCGATGGCGCGCAAAGGAGCGTCGTAAGCCTGACCCTCGAGATGCGCCTTCAGAATGCGATGGACCATCAGATCGGGATAGCGCCGGATAGGGGACGTGAAATGGGTATAACTGGGCGAGGCCAGCGCGAAATGGCCGGCGTTCTGATCGCTATAGCGCGCCTGCTTCAAGGAGCGGAGCATCAGATAGCTCAAGATGCGCTCTTCGGGTTTGCCTTCGATTTTCTGCACCAGCCTCTGGTAATTCCGCGAAGTGAGGCTGGGATTATCTAGCGCCAGCGATTCGATTCTTCCGGTGGCGCGATCGCGAAAGCGCTTCACCGGCGCGGCGCCCGCGCCCAGCGAGTATCCGAAATGCGCGGCCACATCCTCGAATTCCAGCACGCGCTGAGGATCGGGGCGCTCGTGGATACGGAAGATCATGGGAACGCCGGCGGCTTCCAGATGCGAAGCCACGGCTTCGTTGGCCGCGAGCATGAACTCCTCGATAATGCGGTGAGCGATGTTGCGCGGCGCGCGAGTGACGCCGGTCATCTCGCCGAATTGATCGAATTCCAGCAGCGGTTCGGGAAGATCGAAGTCGATGGAGCCGCGCCGCGCGCGCTTGCGATTCAGAACAAGCGCTAGCTCGCGCATCCATTCGAAGCGGCCCATCAGCGGGACGTAGCGCTCGCGCAGCGCAGGGTCGCCCTCCAGCGCGCCGTGCACGGCGGTGTAGGTCAGGCGTTCGGCGCTGCGAATCACCCCGCGCACAAAACGCTGAGCCAGCACGTCGCCTTGCGCATCGATTTCGAGAAGCGCGGATAAAACCAGCCGGTCCTCATGAGGGCGAAGCGAGCATTGATCGGTGGACAGCTCGACGGGCAGCATGGGAACGGCCCGATCCGGGAAATAGACGCTGGTGCCGCGCAGCGCCGCTTCGCGATCGATGGGCGAGCCAGGCCGCAAGTAATGGCTCACGTCGGCGATGTGGACGTGCAGAAGAAATCCCCCGCCCGAGAGCTTTTCCACCCACACTGCATCGTCGAAATCGCGCGCTGTTTCGCCGTCGATGGTGACGATATCCCGATCGCGGAAATCCTCTCGCACGGCGATTTCTTCCGGGGAGATGGGGCGCGGAATCGAGCGCGCCTGGTCCAGGACATCTTTGGGAAATAGGTGCGGAATATGATGCGCACGGATGAGAATCTCGACATCGATGCCGAAATCGTCGGGCCGGCCGAGAATTTCCACCACGCGGCCGGTGGGCCGCTCGCCGTCTTCGCCGAAGTCGAGAATTTCGGCCGTGACGATCATGCCGTCCAGATTCTCCGGAGATCCAATGCTGACCGTGGGCGCGCCAACGCGATGAGCGCCCGATGGCGCGGAGGGAAGCGCTAGGTCTTCCGGAATTTCGATCCATTGGCGGATGCGCTCGTCGTGAGGCACGACGAAGAAGCCGGACCGGCGGATGCGGAACTCGCCCACCACGGCGGGATGCGCGCGGTGCAATACGCGAAGGATGCGGCCGTCGGCGCGACCATCCGGCTCGACGCGCCCGATTCGCACCACCACGCGGTCGCCGTGCATGGCGCGCTGAGCGGATTCCTTGGGAATATATACATCGCCCTTTACTCCGGCGATGGGGACGCGAGGCGTGACGAAGGCGTAGCCGTCGCGATGGACATGCAGGGTTCCCGCGGTGTATTCGCGGCTCGATCCGGCGGAGACATATTGCCCAGACCGCGTTTCGACAATCTCGCCGCGCGCGGCGAGCCGGGCCAGTTCGGCTTCCAGCTCCACGCGGGTCATCCCGCGCCGCGAGAGATCGCGCAGCAGTTGCTTCAACGTGGCTCGCCCATGCGGCTGCTTGCGAAGATGTTCGAGTACCACGCCTAGTCCAATCGAGCCGCGACCGTCAGTAAGCGCCCCATGGATGAAATCGCCGTGGTAGAGCAGGCTTTAGCCTGCAACCTGGGCTTCAGCCCGGTCCGGACGGAGGCTGAAGCCTCCGTTGCAGGCTTAAGCCTGCTCTACCAGCAGCGTCTTGAGCCGGGCGGCGGGTCCGGCTGCTTGCGACATCTTCGAGTGCCACGCCGGGCCGCGAGGCGCGCCGTTACTGCGCGGCGGCCGGCAGAGGCGCCTTGCCGTCCAGAACGAATGTCAATAGCCTGGGCTTGGCCGGCGGCGTGGCCGGCTGCTGAGGATTGGCCGCGGGTGCGGGCGCGCCGTCGCGAGGCACCACCGTCCCGGTTCCCCCCATCAGCGTCACGTACTGTTTGCCGTCGATCTGATAGGTGATCGGGGGGCCCATGCCGCCGCGCAGACCGGTCTGGACCTCGAGAAGCTTCTCGCCTTTATCGGCGCTGTAGACCACCAATCGGCCGTCGTTGATCACCTGGAAGACCAGATTCGACGCGGTGGTCACCGTTCCGCCGCCGATGCTGCCGCCGCCCTGGGCGCGCCATCGCTCCTTCTGCGTGACCGGATCCCAGGCCACGAGTGCTCCGGGGCGCTGCCCTTCCGGGGGCACCGGGCCGATGGCGGGCGGCGAAGGCGGAGTGGGCTGCGAAGCGCGCGGAGGATTGCTCGGTGTGGCCGCAGCGGCGCCGCCGGCTATATCGGGCGGCGGGGCATCTCCTCCTCGTCCCCCTCCTTGATTGTTTCGAAGAATACCGGTGTTGCTCTTCCCATTGACATACGTGAAATTCGGATCGATCGCGTACGTCGAGCTGCTATTGGTCGAAGTCGGAATATAAACCAACCCCGTCGCCGGGTTGTAGGACATGGGAGACCAGTTGTGGCCTCCGCCCGGGCCCGGAGAAATCGTGATTCGTTCCGAGCCGTAGCGAGCTTCGGGATTCACGATGGGCCGTCCGGTTTCTTCGTTGAGCCCCTTGGCCCATGTCACCTTGACCCAGGGCTGGCCGGAGATGAACTGGCCGGAGACGCGGTCGAGGACGTAATAAAAACCGTCCTTATTCGCTTGCATCAGCACTTTGCGGGGACGGCCCTTGACATTCAAATCCACGAGCATTAACTGCTGGACGCTGTCGAAATCCCAGGAGTCACCGGGCACGGGTTGGAAGTACCATTTCAGTTCCCCCGTGTCGGGCTTTACCGCGAGAATCGAAGTCGCAAAGAGATTGTCCTTTCCTTTGGATTTCCGAAGCTCTTCGGGCCAGGGGCCCCCATTGCCGGTGCCGACGTAAACCAAATCGGCTTCGGGATCGTAGGCCATGCCATCCCAAACGGTGCCGCCTCCGCCGAGTTTCCACCAATCGCCGCTCCAGGTCTCAGCGGCTTTTTTCAGCGCGGGATTTTCGAAGGGCTTCGAAGGATCGCCGGGGATGGTGTAGAACTTCCAAGCGAAATGGCCCGTTTCGGCGTCGAAGGCGGAAAAGAATCCGCGCACTGGGTATTCGGACCCGCTCACGCCGATAATAACCCTGCCCTTGGCGATCCGTGGCGCCATGGTGATGGTGTAGTTGTCCTGGGCATAAGCGACGCGCGCCTCCCAGACGGGTTTTCCCGTTTCCGCGTCCAAGGCCTCGAGGCGGCCGTCGATGACGGGCGCGATGATTTTGCCCTGATACATCGCGATGCCGCGATTCACGACACCGCAACAAATCTTGGATCGCACAGCGGCCTGGTTCACCTCCGGGTCCCAGCGCCAACGCTCTTTGCCGGTGCGCGCGTCGATGGCGAAGACCACGCTCCAGTTCGTGATGCCGTAGATCGTGCCGTTCCAAACCAGCGGTGTCCCTTCCTGATTGCCGCCTCCCGAACCGAGATCGTAGGACCATTCCAGGCCCAGACGATTCACGTTGGTCGAATTGATCTGGGTAAGTGGGCTGTAGCGAGTTTCCGCGGGCGTGGCGCCATAGGTGAGCCATTCCTCGCCGGTTTTCCCGGCGTTGCGGAGAGTGGCGTCGTCCACGCGCCGGGCCTGCTGGGCGGCTGCGATCAACGCCAGCGTGAGGGTGGGGAGCAGATACTTACGCATATTTGGTCTCCTTGAGGCAAGGTCGGAGACTATTGTACTTCAGCGCACAGCGCCCGGCGCGGGACCAAACGCTCACTCGAATTCCTGACGCCGCGCCGGGCTGCGTTGTCCGCTGAGTCAGTCGAGAGTCGAGAGGGCGGGTTGGAGCGCAAAGGGCCGCGCGGGGCGGGCAGAAGCCGAGCGGGGCTAGAGGGCTTTGGCCAGTTCCTCGGCGAAGGCGCTTGCACCGGCGTTGTCGGGATTTTTCACGGCGCTCTTTTTGTGGCGGCGCGGCGGCCTTGGTTCGGTGTGACCGCCATGACCATGGCCGCCCGCGGAAGCGCCTCCCGCGGGGTGTCCGCCCGCCGGTCGCGCGGGCGCCTTCGATTTCGGCGGTTGAGCGGGATTAGCGCGGAGTAAACGATCCTCCAGCGGTGCGCGATCGAAGCGCTTGATAATGGCGTTCATCTCTTCCGTGTTGGGAGCGTCGATGAACGCGAAGCCCTTCGACTCCTGCGTTTCGGGGTTGCGGATGACTTTAATGGCATCGGCGACCAGGCTCTCGGCCGCCAACCAACCCTTGATATCGTCCGCGGTCACCCACGCGGGCAAATTGCCCAAGAATACGGTAAAACTCATTCTGCTATTGTGTTCGACTCCATTGTAAGGGGAATGCTTCGAGGAGATCCATGGAAGCATCCCCATGCTAGCACATCCGGCCGGCTGAGAATATTAAGAATTTTACCCGCCATACTCTTCTAGTGACTCAGCGCACAATGCAGCCCGGCGCGGCGGGAAGTCAGAGGTTCTGCTGAGTGCACGGTCCCGCGCCCGGTGCTGAAGCTCGTCTAAAGGAGATGAAGCTCGCGAAGCGCGCTGACCGCCTATTGCTTCACCGGCGGCATTTCGTAAAGGTAGATGGTATGCTTGCCGTCGGCGTCTTCCACCTTGGCCGGCTTCCATCCGGGGACCGCGTAGTCGTGCGAGACCACGCGAGCGCCGGGTTTGAGAAGCTTTTCCATGCGCGGACGAAGCTGTGCGTTGAGCGAACTTTCCAGGTAAAGGGTGACCACGTCGGCGCTCGCGAAATCGGCGCTGAGCAGATCGCCTTGAATCACCCGCGCTTCCGATTCGATCCCCGCCCGCCGGATGCGCGCGGCCGCCTGCGCTGCGATCTTGGGAGAAATCTCCACTCCCACTGCCTTGGCTTTATAATTCTTCACCGCCGCGATCAGAATGCGCCCGTCTCCGCATCCCAGATCGTAGACCGTTTCGCCCGGCCGGATATTGGCCAGTTCGAGCATCCGGTCCACCACCTTCGCTGGGGAGGAGACATAAGGCGCCAGCTTGTTGGAGTAAGGAGGAGAGTTTTGCGCCAGCGCCGGCAGCGCCAACAAGAAGACTGCACCCATCCAATGTTTAATTGCCCGAACCTGAAGCCGCATTCCGCCCATGCTTCAATTTTACAATACGCGAGACCATTTCGGTCACCGAATACCAGAGGTCTCGCGGACGGCTGATGGTATACTCAGTACCCTTGAACAGCTTCACAGCGTGGCCGATGGAATCCCTCCACGGAACCGCTTGCGGGTTTAGCGCGTAGTTCATGTAGAAAACAGGAAAATCCAGATCCGCCGCGAAGGGTTTTAACTGCTCCTCCGGCACGGAGTCGTCCAGCATGATCTTGGGACCGGCGAAGATCAAAGCGTCGGGGTGGTCGCCGGACATCTCCTGTTTGATGAGCCCGGCGAGGAACTCCATTTCGCTGTGCTTTTGCCCCAGCTTCTGATAATCCACGGTGCCCAACTTGACCTGTTGAACGGCCTCGCCCAGGGCCGGGAAGTCGATCTTATCGGCGCTCAACTGCCGGTACAGCACCCTTTGCTGCTGGATGTTGTAAGCGACCAGGGAAAACCGTCCGAACTGCGGCTCGCGCGCGATTTGCCGCAGCATGGTGACCAGAGCCATGGTGTCGGAGGGCCGCAGCGACGGGGAATCGGCGTTCTGGGGGGCGAAGTTCACCAGCACTTTAATGTTCAGCGGCTCCGCGGACTGCGCCCGCTCCACCGGCGGCTCCTCGGTAAACTGCTCCTCTTGAGAGCTCGCCACCGCTCCAGGCGCCAGCGCCACTTGAATCTGGCGGTCCTTGGTGGGCAGGACCGCTTCCGAATCCCAATAGAACGAGCACACGCGTTCGGCGCGGTCCCGCATCAGCCAATCGACGTGATAGCTGCCCTCGCCCAAATCGAGGAGCCCGCTCAGCGTAGCGTCCCCTCGCGCGTTGTCTTCAATGAGCGGAACATGCACGCGCTGAACGAAAAAGCGCGGCGAATCGCCGCCTTTGGGCGTCACCCGAAAAAGAATGGTGAGCTGATTTTCGCTCCCCGCGACGTCGCTCAGCGGAATGGCCACGTCGTAATGCATGTGGAACCGGAGGTCGAAGCCGATCTCGGGCTTGCTGGGCGTCACGGTGCACAAGAGGTCCTTGCGAACCTCGCGCGTCTCCAGCACCGCCATATCGAAGTTGTTGATCCGGACCGGCCCCCCGTTGAACCCAAGCTCGGTTTGCGCCGCAAGCGGAAGGGCGCAGAGGGCCAGGCAGGTTAAGCGCACAGCGAATGCGTTGTGCGCGACTGAGAAAGCCCACCCGCCGCCAGCCGCCAGCCTGCTCCATCCCAAGCGGTCCACCGTCTTCCTCCGTTTCATCATCGACTGAGAGAGCGTACTTGAGTATTATGGAACAATTTTAGAAATCTGCAATACCCCCGCTGCGGGGTGGCGCGGGAGCTTTGCTCTCCGTGCCGGCCGAGAACCGGGTTTCAGTCATATGATTACGCCGCCCGGCGCCCCGTTTCGGGCGCGAGGGGCTCTCTAGTCGAGGTGATTCTTCCGTAGGCTCGGAAGGTTCAGCAAATCGCTTCCTTGCGGTCGCGGCTCGGACGGATTACGGATCGACCTGACTGGGCGTTTCTACCTCACGAGGAATGGCACGTGCCAGGTGAGGTGGTAATGGAACTCGAAAACGAGCATAAGAAGGCTGAACGCCAGAATCCCGACGCCAACGGCAACCCAGGTCAGGAAGGGCTTCCAAGGGAAGCGGCGATTCTCACGCCGCAGCACTAGCAGGTAGCTGGCGAAGATGCCGAGGAAGAACAGCATGCACATCGGCACCGAGAACAGCATCAGGTTGAAAGCGTCCGGCGTGGGCGTGACGATGGCGGCGACAATGACGATCCCGAGAATTGCGTAGCGCGAATGGTTCAACAGGAAAGACGGCGAAACCACGCGCAGCAGCGTCAGGAAGAAGATCAGCACGGGCAGCTCGAAAACCAGCCCGATGCCCAGCATCACATCCACGAACCGGTCGAAATACCTGTCGATGCTGATCATCGGCGTGACGTCCACGGGTCCGCCCAAGCTGAACAGGAACGACAATCCGTAGGGAAGCGCCACGAAGTATCCGAAAACTCCGCCGAGGATGAACAAACCCGCGGTGGACAGGACGAAGGGAACGGCCCATTTCTTCTCGCGGTGGTAGAGTCCTGGAGAAATGAAAGCCCACACCTGGTACAGGATCCAGGGCGATCCCAAAAACAGCGCGGCCACAACGGGTGTCCAGACCCAGACGATTTGGAAGCTTTCTAGGACGTCGATCGCGATCAAATGAGCGTTCTTATCGCCGGTGTTCGCCAGGGCGATCAATCCCGGCCGTTCCACTATCTTGAAAAGCGGATAGGCGAAGATCACGCACAGCACGAAAATCACGCCGAATCCCAATAGCGCCCTGATGATGCGCGTACGCAGCTCGTCCAGATGCTCCATGAAGGACATGCGCAGCATGCCCCCCTCTTCGCCATCGCCGTCGTCATCGTCGGCGGGAGGAGGAGGCGGAGGAGTTCCCGAGCCGCCGCCCGAAGACGCTTTCTCTAATGCGACCGGCGGAGCCGCCGCCGCCGGCGGTTCCCCGAAGGGATCGTCGGCGAAGCCACTGGGAGGATTTACAATCTCGTCCATTGCCTGTTCGGAGGGCGGACTTTAGTCCGCGCGGGGCTTTAGCCCCGCTAAAACGGCGAGGTTAAAACCTCGCGCGGGCTCAAGCCCGCCCTCCACAAATTCTCTAGCTGTGTTGGGACGCTTCCGGCGTTTCCGTGCGCGCTACCGTGCCCTCGGCGGCTTGCACCATCGGGGCCGCGTGGACAGCAGGAGTCCCATTCGATTCGGCGCTCGATACTTCTGAAGCGCCTACTGTGGAAGTGTGGTTGGGTTCGGGAAGAGCGGGCTGATCGGCATTCGCCGCATGGTCGTCGTACGTGTAGTTCTCCGCCCGATCGTAGATCTCATTGGCCACCTGATGCGTGACCTCTTTGATCGATTGGTTTTCCCGGTCCAGGGTTTGCATTTCGCGCTCGAAGGTCGCTCGAAGGTCGCTCGAGGCGCGACGGAATTCGGTTAGTGCCTTCCCGATTGTCCGCCCAAGTTCTGGAAGCTTTTTAGGTCCAAACAGAACGAGGGCGACGAGGAATATTATCAGCATCTCTTGTACGCCGAGCGTACCCATCGTTTGCCCTCCTGCTGGCCATGATAGCAGAAGCTTTGAAACCTTTTCTTCAAAGTGGCGTATTGCTGGCATGGCTTCCCTCTGGCCGGATCTCGCCTTCGCCTGCCGTTCCCTCCGCAAAAGCCCGATGTTCGCCTTGGTCGCCATCCTTTCCCTCGCGTTGGGCATCGGCGCCAATACCGCCATCTTCACCTTGCTGGATCAAGTGTTGCTGCGCCTGCTGCCGGTGAAGAACCCACGTGAACTGGTCCTGTTCACCATGCGCGGCCAGCACTACGGGAGTAACTGGGGCATGAACGCCATCTCCTACCCCATGTACCGCGATTTCCAGGATCACAATCAAGTCTTCTCGGAAATGTTCGGGCGCTTCATGCGGGATTTCAGCTTCTCGGGTGAAGGCGGAACGGAGCAGATCCCCGGCGAGATCGTAACCGGCACATACTTCCCGTCGCTCGGCGTGACCGCGGCCATTGGGCGAACTCTCACGCCCGACGACGACCGCACTCGCAGTGGCCATCCGGTGGCCGTGCTCAGTTACAACTTCTGGGAAAGGCGATTCGCGAAGAATCCGAATGTCCTCGGCAAGAAAGTCCTCGTAAACAACATCCCCATGACCATCATTGGAGTCGCGCAGCGCGGCTTCGACGGTTTGGAAACCGCCCAGGCCGAGGAAATCTTCGTTCCCACCATGATGCAGCCGGACCTGATGCCAGCCGCGTTTACGAATACATTCCTCACCGACCGCCGCACTCGCTGGGTAAACGTGTTCGGCCGCCTCAAACCCGGCGTGACGCTCCAGCAAGCCAAAGCTTCGCTTCAGCCCTATATGCATTCCATGCTAGAGATGGAAGTGCGCGAGCCGGCTTTTCGCAATGCCTCCGGGATCGTGAAGCAGCAATTCCTGATGTGCTGGATGGATCTTCTTCCCGGCGGACAAGGCCACTCGTATATCCGCGAGCGTCTGCAAGCTCCGCTTTGGGTTCTGATGGCCATTACCGGGACGGTGCTCCTGATTGCCTGCGCCAACCTTGCAAACTTGTTGCTTGCGCGAGCGGCCGGAAGAGAAAAAGAGATCGCTGTTCGTTTGGCCGTCGGCGCCGGCCGCTGGCGTCTGGTGAGGCAGCTTTTGACCGAGAGCCTGGTGCTGGCAGCTTTGGGAGGGTTGGCTGGGTTGGGCGTGGCTCTCGGAGCGGGCAAAGCTCTTCAGCTTGCGTTCGTGCCCTCCGACGCCCGCCTCACAGTTACGCCAACGCCGGATCTTCGCATTTTGATCTTTCACGTCCGCCTTGACCCTCGCGACGGGCCTGGCTTTCGGGTTGTTGCCGGCGTTGCGCTCCACGAATCCCGATATGGCGCCGATGCTTAAGGATCAAGCGGGTTCGGTGGTGAGCGGAGGAAACGTCAAGCTTCGCAAAACGCTGGTTGCTTCGCAGGTGATGTTGTCTCTGCTGCTCCTGGTCGGGGCCGGACTGTTTATCAAAAGCCTGGGTAATCTCCGCAACCTCGGCCCTGGTTTCCCCATCGAGCGGCTGATCGGCTTCGACACCAGTCCCTCGTTAGTCGGCTACAACGCCGAAAAATGTAAGCAGTTCTACCAGCAACTCACGCAGAATCTCGAAGCGACGCCGGGAGTGAAATCGGTGGGTATGGCGGGCATCCGGATCTTGCGAAACGACGAATCCGACAGTTGGATGACCATCGAGGGCCATACTCCCCGCCCCGGCGATAAGCCCGACGCGTTCATGAATTGGATCGGGCCGAACTATTTCGCCACGCTCGGCGTGCCCATTATCGCGGGCCGCGATTTCACGGCGCTCGATACTCAGGAAGTCTTGCATTTTCCGCCGGAAGGCTGGGTCCCGACGAAAGTCATCGTTAACGAATCGTTCGTAAAACGATACTTCGGCGGCCGCAACGCGATCGGCCGGCATATCGGCTACGGCATCGATCCCGGAACCAAAACCGACATGGAAATCGTCGGCGTGGTGAAAGATGTGCGCTATACCAATCTTCGCGATGAGATTCCGGATCAGGCTTTTTTGCCTGCAATCGCGACGCGCGTTCCGTGGAATATGACGGCGTTCGTCCGCACGGGCGTCGAACCCTCCGCCATGTTCAACATCCTTCGTGCGAAGGTCCGCGAGCTGGATGCCACCGTCCCCATTACCGGCATGCGAACGGTCTCCGACGATATTGACCAAACGCTGGTTACCGAGCGCATGACGGCGAATCTGTCGGCCGTGTTCGGCTTGCTCGCCACGTTTCTCGCTGTGGTCGGGCTTTACGGCGTGATGGCGTACTCGGTGGCGCGCCGCACCCGTGAAATCGGCATCCGCATGGCGCTGGGCGCGATCGAACGCAACGTGATCTGGATGGTCATGAAAGAAGTGCTGGTGTTGGTGGCGATCGGCGTTGCCGCCGCCATCCCCACCGCTCTCGCGCTCACGCGCCTCGTACGCGCACAGCTTTACGGCGTGACGCCCAACGATCCGATGACCCTCGCCGCCGCGACGCTCGCGCTCATGCTGGTCGCCTGCGGCGCCGGATTCCTCCCCGCCCTCCGCGCCAGCCGCGTGGATCCGATTCGCGCGCTGCGCTATGAGTAGGCAGGTGCGTTCCCTGACCCGAGCGCATTTGCTAGTGAGAAAGAGCGCGGACTCCGGTGACGAAATATTCGGTCTCGCCGAAGCATGATGTGACGAGGCCCTTGTGCTGTTCGTAATCCAGAGCCACCTGCTGGCCGGCGGCCTGTTCAATTTGGTGGGCCGTGGCAGTGTCCCTTACAGTGAACTGAAAAATCCGCGGCGCAGTACCCGGCACGGTCGTCATTGCCAGTTCACCTTCCCACGTCTTGCACAACCATCCTTTCCTGGATATTTTCTGGACGTAGCCCGAGCGCTGGCCCGTAGAATATGCGAAATGAAGGGCCGCCCAGGTGTAGACAGAAACCAGAGCCGCTGGTAGCACAATCACAAATAGAATCAGCCAGAGTATCCAATGGCTCTTCTTGCCACGAACTGCGGTTACAGGTTCTACTTTTAAGAGGGCCATAAAAAACTCACTAAGTCGATGCGATTCAACCTTCTTAGGATTTCTTTTTAGGCCTCAACGGCGCGCGGGACGCGCGATATGCCAGCAATACGACGCCACCGAACCTACCGTGATCTGGATGGTCATGAAGGAAGTGTTGGTTTTGGTGGCGATCGGCGTCGCCGCCGCCATCCCCAGCGCTTTCGCGCTGCGCTATGAATAATCGTCAATAGGCGTTTCCTCGGCCTGGAGTTCATAGCTGCCCGGCCGCTTGAAGGTCCGTGGCGAAGGTGGCGAGCGACATTACGAGCGTCAGCGCACAGCGCCCGGCGCGGGTTCGTGCGCTCACCGGAATCCCCAACTCCCCGCCGCGCCGGGCTGCGTTGTGCGCTGATTCAGCGGAGAGAGGCCTGTTGCTCAAGGCCACAGCGCCATAACTGGCGTACCACCCAGCCGCGCGGTCGTTCTTTGCATCGATGATGAGCACAACGCCCCCAACCTCAGCCGCGGCGCGCAAGCAGCGCCGCGCTGCGGCGGCGAGGAGCTGTCCACCGAGACCTTGGCCCTGCCGCTGGAGGTCTGTAGCAATTCGCGCGAGCCGGAACCCAGGCACGTCGTGCCGGGCAAGGCCGCGGCGAAGTGTCTCCCGGGTGTCGGCGTAAGCCAGAGCGCCCGGAGCCAGGCTGTAGGACCCAAGGATGGTCTTATTGTTGTCAATTGCGAGAAAGGTTTTCGCGGCGCCCGATTCATGGCTCTGGCGGGCGTAGCGCTGCAGGAAGTCGTTCATGAACGGATCGCCACAGTCGAAAGACTTCCGATCGTGCTTTTTGGAGATCGGCTCCTCATGCCAGGCGGGAAGGGTCATCATTACTCAGCGCACAACGCAGCCCAGCGCGGCGGGGAATCAGGGATTCGGGGCAGCGCACAGTCCCGCGACGGGCGCCGTGAGGCGCACCACAGCGACCGTGAGATTCTCCGAGATGATTTGAACCGTCCCCACCTAAGGGGTAAGGCCCACCCGGCGCATCAGATCGGTGAAACGCGCGTCCCCTCGCAATGGATCGAGCCGGGGATCGACCTTGAGTTTGTGCATCCCCGAGGAGCGCTCCTGAAACGCCCGTTCCAACCATTCCAGCGCACGATCCTTTTCGCCTAGGCCCGCGTAGATCAGAGCCCGCGGGAAACTCGACACATAATGTTGCGCTGCGAGTTCATCCAGCTTCTTGAGTTGCTTGCGCGCCTCCGCGCGCTGGCCGGAAACGGCGTAGGCGTGGCCTAAGGCGGCTACATCTATGGCGGCGCCGCCGGACAACTCGACTGCCTTCCTTAATTCCGCGATGGCCTCCGGATACATCCGATTCGCTTCGTAAACCTGACCAAGGCAGCGGCGGGCAACAGCAAAATCCGGATTGAATTCGAGCACCTTTTGTATTGGTGCGATCGCCTCGGCATACCGCCGCGCCTCATATCGCTGGCATCCCACGTCCACGGCAATGATCAAGTAGGCGGGATCGAGGGCATGCGCGCGATCGGTTTCGGCAAGACATTCCTCGAACCGCCCAACGTTACACAAATATTGGCCATACCCATACCGCGCATACGCATTATTTGGGCTTAACTCTATGGCGCGCTGAAACTCCGTCTCCGCGCCGCGCCAATCCCATTCGTACATATTCCGGATCACACCACGAGCGAATTGTGCGTCGGAGCTGGTTTCATCCAACTGCACGGCCTTCTCCGCGTCCGCCCCCCCTTTCGCCAGGGCCTCTTCAGGCCCGATCGCTTCCATCGTTCCGCTACCGAGCACCATGTAAGCCAGAGCCCGCCCTGTGTATGCCTCCGCGTAACGTGGCTCTGTTTCAATCGCCTGGGTGAAGTATCGCACTGCCTCCTCCAGCGCGTGCGGGGTGCGCCGATAGTAGAGAGAGAGGCCTTGCAGATAGGCCTCGTGTGCGGCCGGGTCGATCGGATTACCAATAAAACGACGCTGCTCGTTGGCATTGAGCTTGCCTCGCAGGTGCTCCGCGATAGCCTTCGAAATCTCATTTTCCACGAGCAGAATATCCCGCGAGCTGCGCTCGTAGCGATCCGCCCAGATATGCCGATCCGTAGTTGCCTCGATCAATTGCGCGGTGACTCGTACTCGATCGCCGGAGTGCACCACCGTTCCCTCGACAACGGCATCGACACCGAGCTCACGGGCAATTTGCGGCAGGGGCTTGTTGTGCACTCCCTTGTACTGCATCGCCGATGTCCGGGAAATCACTTTGACCGAATTCATTTTTGCCAACGCAGTGATCAGCTCATCCGTGACCCCATCGGCGAAATACTCCTCTGCCGCGTCGCCCGATAGATTCTCCAGAGGCAAAACCGCGAGAGATTTGATCTGAATCGAAACCGGCGCTTTCCGGTGCTGCGAGAGCCACAAACCTGAGGCGGCGGCCGCCAGCAGGACGCAAGCCATCGCCCCGATTAGCCAGGTCCTTCGCGGAGCATACGTTTTAGCAGGGGAAGAATTGGCGGGCGTTTGCCTGGCCATGGCCTGGCGAAGAACCGGAACGTAGCGCCCTTTCGGCAGCTCGATGATCACGGGATCGTGCTTGCCGTCGCCCAGGTAATATTCGCTCAGCCGAGCCCGGAGCCGGCTGGCCTCCGTCCGTACGATCGAATCCTGCTTTGGATTGTGATCCGGGCTGCGGCCGAAGACCTCGACTGCGAGTACCGATTCCTTAATCTCGTCATCCCCACCCTCGAGATGCTTCTCGACGACAAAACGCAGGAACCGAGCCAAGCGCTCGTTACGAGCGAAACCGGGGTTTGCCAGGACTCGTTCCAGCGCGTTGCGCGCCTCCTGTAGCTCAAATTCCGCAATACGCATTCATCCGAGGATATCGTTTGTTTTGGCAGTGTTGCAAGTGTATGAAACCCCTTTCTGACACCCGCGACCTTGTTTTGGGCCAGCCTTTCGGCGCATTGTGTGAGCATGCCAATTAGCTGCGTTCGTCAGGTCATTCTAATGCGCGTTCCCGACGGCGTTGCGCCGGGATCCGCACTTTGCGTGCGCCTGGCCTATCTCGGGAGGTGGAGCAATCCTGTGACGATCGCCGTGCAGTGAAAGCAGGCACTTAGTGGGGCAGGCCCTTGGCCTGCGGCGGCCTCCCAGGCCGCCTGCACCGGGCGGGCCGATGACCAGCCGCAGCGTAGGGCGCTGCCCCACATTGCTCTCGAATACGTGGCCGGATTTTTGAAACGGAGTACTAAGGAGAAAAAAGAAGATGAAAACTATAACTTACTTTTCGCTTTTGGCGGTGTTGACGGGCAGCGTTGCAAGCGCGGCGGATGAAATCGCCGTCTGGAATCAGACGATGATCACGGCGACGGCTGCTCCGCTCACACCGCGAGTTGCGGCGATCGTGCAGGCGGCTGTCTTTGATGCTGTGAACGGAATCAACATAGGAGGAATTCAATGAATAACAACGCTTCGGCTGCGAGCTGCTCTACGAAGGCAGTGAAGATTCTGAAATATCTCCAACGGACAGCGCCTGCGTCTGTGCCGAAAGCGAGTATGGGGGCGCTTGAACATGTTCCGTCGAATTTGTTGACGGAGGCGCAGGCAACGTCGAATTGGGACAAGGTCACGGATGATGCTCAGCTAAAAAGGTGGCTAGCGACAAATGCATTTCCGGCCGCGACAAGCCGAGCGGTCTCCTCGCCCCTATTCGATGGGACGCTCGTTTTTGTGCAACTCATCTTTCAAGAGCCCAACAAACCGTCCTCGTCAGTCAGTCTGCAAGACATGCAAACGGCTGTTGCATATATGAACTTGGCCATTCAACCTATACATCGTTACGCCACGCAATACGGGCCTAACAGCGTGGCCGTTTGGCCGACCGTGATACCGTTCACGGCAAACTTGAATGATACTTCATTTGCGCTTTCGCAGTTTGAGGGTTGGGTGGAACAGTGCGGCAAGGAAGCGCGAGCGCAAAAGATCAATAATCCCTGCATTGTGATCATGCATAATCGCAACCTTGCCAATAGTCCGTCGTTCACGGGGGAAAGGGAATCTTTCCACTCGCAGACTGGCGACGGCACGCCCTATTGCTATTGCCTGGTGTTTGGAGAGGGCCTGAACATCGCGGACAACAATCACTTAATCAACGGAAGACCTACTGATAAGGTCTATGCTCATATCCTGAGCCATGAGGTTGCAGAGATGGTGGTTGATCCGAAGGGCAATGACTCGAACCCTGAAGTGTGCGATGGCTGCGCCGGGAATTGCAACGTCTCCCTGTTTACATTGTTTGATCAGAATGGCGTCTTTATCGGCGGCACTAGCGATACCGCAACGGCTAGTGGTTTTGCGTACTTCATCAATCCGATTGTGAGCGGCGGCAGTTCGTTGGATTCAAATTATTGCGTGGTGCCCTCGAGTGACGTACAAAGCGCTTGTATCTATCCTCCGCCTTACATCACCGGCGAATTATTGTCGTATACGGATGCCGGAACACCAGGCAACGTTTCAAATCCGATGGTAGTCGGGTTCGACGACTGGTTGGCTTTCAAATTCCTGTTTGGCGGAGGGAATGCTTTAGGACAGGACCGCATCTATGCGGTGAACACACAAGGCCAACTGCTGTCTTATGGCGATGCTGGTACGCAAGGGAATGTCTCTAGTCCGATGGTTGTGGGATTCGGAGGATGGTTGGCTTTTAACTTTTTGTTTGCGGGCAAGAATGCAGTGGGGGAAGACCGAATCTATGCGGTAAACACACAAGGTCAGCTGCTTTCTTATGGCGATGCTGGAACACCTGGCAACGTGTCGAATCCGGTGATTGTGGGATTTGGGGGATGGGCGGCTTTTAAATTTCTCTTTGCCGGACGGGATCAGAAAGGGCAGTACCGCATCTATGCGGTGAACACACAAGGCCAACTGCTTTCTTACGGGGATTCGGGAACGCCAGGGAATGTGTCGAGTCCGATGGTGGTGGGCTTGGGCGGTTGGTTGGATTTTCAATTTCTTTTTTCGGGCAGAAACGCGTTGGGGCAGGATCGTATTTACGCGGTGAATTCACAGAATAATGGTGAACTATTGTCCTATGGGGACGCGGCGACGCCGGGCAATGTATCGAATCCGGTCATGGTGGGTTTTGACGATTGGTTGGAACTGACGCATCTGTTTGGCGGGCGGAACGCGGCGGGGCAAGATCGGATTTATGCTGTGGCGAGGTGAGGCGCTAATCAACGTGGTGCCCTTGCTGGCCGAAGTGAGCCCGGGCGTCTGGTAGGTTCCGGAAATGATCACGGCCAGCGGTCTAGTCAACTGGTTGAGCCGCAGAAGATCGTCCAGACGGATGAGGCATAGCGAGCTGAAAGGCTCACGGTATGGATAGACCAGCATTCAAAAGGCGGGGTGTTGCGCGCCGTGCGGGAGTTTCGGATTTCGAATGTTCTGAGCCGGACGACCTGTGTTTCATGCTTTCGGGCGGAAGGCCGATGGCCGCCACTCCGAGCGGTGGCTCGTGTGCACCAAAACAGTAACTTCAGATCGGAGGAAATATGAAGCCACTCGCCGTTTTTGCCATTGCCGCAACGTTTGCGGCGGCAGCAATCGCGCAGCCGTTTACGATCTCAACGATCGCCGGGGCTGTAACGCAGCCGCTCCCCGCGTTGAATGCCAGCATAAGCAATCCGCAGGGGATTGCCGCGGACACGGCGGGCAATATCTACTTCATCGCCAATGGAGTGGTCTACAAGTTGGATCAGAGCGGCGGCACGGTCATGCATATCGCGGGGATCAACGCCCCCGGCTATTCCGGCGACGGAGGTCCCGCGATCCGCGCTCAGCTCGACGGTCCAATGGCGCCTGCAATCGATCCCGCGGGCAACTTGTATACGTGCCCGGATCTATAGCGTCGAAGCGGAAAACCCCTGCTTCGTTACTATCGGTTGAGAGCCGAAGGCCTGTTGCTCGACCTGTAATCGTTACGCGCGCTCCTCCGATCGCGGCGCCCGTGGGATCGAGCACTGTGCCACTCACCGTGCCGCGGTTGGTTTGCGCATATGCGGCGCCAGTAAACACTAGAAGCGCCGCAGCGACCGTCGCTTTCACCTGCCTTCTCCAGCAGCAAGGCGTCGCCGTTATCCACATGCCGCTGTTCGTCGTCGACGCACGTCCCTCATTCTTAGCACAAGGATCGGGCGAACTCGAAGTGATCCGCTGCGCCGCCCGAACAGATAAGCCGGCAATCCACTATCATAAGAAAGCAGGGCCAGCGGGAGTAACTCAATGGTAGAGTCACAGCCTTCCAAGCTGTTGGTTGCGGGTTCGATTCCCGTCTCCCGCTCCATTCCAAAGGACTTAGGGGCGCGGTAAGCGCTTCGTTGCCCTCCCAAAGCAAACAGCTTTTCGGTTTTTCTGGCCTCGTTCTGTCCATTTTTTCACCGGTGGTGTGCCGATGAACACGGCCGCCAAAGGCTCGCATAACGAGCATCGGTCTATCCGGTCGCTGGAGGCCGATGGCTACCGCTGCAAGCGCGCCGCGGGCTCACTGGGCGCCTGGGATGTAGTCGCCATCGGCCTGGCGGATCTGCCCCTGGTCCAGGTCAAGACGCGTGACCGGCCCGGCACCGTGGAAACCGAAAAACTGAGGGCGTTCCCTACGCCGGCCAACTGCAGAAAGATCCTGCACAGACGGCGGCACCGCCAACGGAGGCCCGACACGCGAGAGATCGGGCAGATGGGAGCAGGTGAGTCAAAATGACAGGTCACGGACAAACATACTCCCGAAAGTGGGAGCGCCTCATTTACGGCACTGCTTTCGCATCCCACGATCGAAGCCGCGGCCAAGTCGATCGGGATCGCCGATGCCACCGCTTTCCGCTGGATGCAGAAACCGGAGTTTCAGGCCGCATGGAGAGAGGCCCGGAGGGAGGCGAATCGCGCCACACAACCCACGGCTGCAAGAAGCCGGAGCTTGTGGCCGTCGACGCTCTCCGGGAAATCACCAGCGCTGGCGAGAGCGAGAGCGCGCGTGTATCGGCCGCTCGCACCATTCTTGAGATGGCGATCAAGGCGGCAGACGTTGAAGACATTCAGAAGAGGCTTGACTCCGTGGAGCAAGCCCTCAAGAAGGAAAACCCAATGACCGAGAAAAGCAAGAAGCGGCTCGAAAATATCGAGGCCGCGATTGGAGCGAATGACCGGGCGAAGATGCCGCGCTGGATCGTGACCTCTGCGATCCCGCCAGGACGCGACACCCGAGGAAAAGGAAGCCCTTAGCCGCGAGATTCACGCGATATCCGATCGGCAAGCGGCGGGGGAGACCAAGAATTGCTATGGACGCCCGTTTTCTGTGGGTGGGGTTGGCCCAGAGGATATTCCGCCACACCTACAGCACATTCTGTGGAGACGGCCGGATGACGACGTGCGTGGCCCCACGCCAGTGGTTCAGTGACAGATCGGTAGCGGGGTCCTGGCAGGCGGCGCGCGCTCCGGGGGACTCATGCGATTCTGTTCTGGTGGTCCCTGGCGCACTTCAGCCTTACGAGGCTATGCGAGAGCTGGTCAAGGAGCTGAACCGCCTGATGGCCGTGCCAGCTCAAAGTCCTATTGGAAGAAAAACACCTGTACCAGCGAGTATCCATAGACCCGCTCCCGACCGTTCGCGACTTAGAGGGGCGCGTTCTTGTAGGTCCGCGATCAACCTTCCCAGCCGAAGCGAAGCGCTTATTGGAAGGAGCTCAGTTCATCGTTGCCGAAATGGAGCGACACGAAGCCGGAGCACCGATGCCTTTATTTACGCTGATCGTCGGCAACATCAAGGTCTTTTGTGAGAGCTGCGACGCCCGCGAGACGTTCGCGCCAATTCAGCTTTCGGAGATGACGGATAGTGTTCGCAAGCGGTGCCACAGCGAGCCAGCACGGTGGGGACAGGAGCCTCCGCCGAACCTTCAGCTTTATTCGCTTACTTATCAGTGTCAGCGCTGCGAGCGCTTCTTTTCATCGTTTCTGGTGCGACGAGAGGACTGGCGCCTGATCCTTGAAGGACGCTCGCCGTTGGAACATATCGAAGTGGCGAACTTCTTGCCGAGGGCGGAGAGAGACTATTTCCGTGATGCCCTGATCGCTATTCATGCCGGTAAGACGCTAGCGGCTCTGTTTTATCTCCGAACCTTCATTGAACAGTTTGCACGACGGCAGACGGGCAAGGCCGGGAGGGCTACCGGCGATGAAATCATGGAAGCGTACAACGACCTGATTCCGTTGCTCAACGCGACATGATGCCTTCCCTTGGAGGGTGGTACGACAAACTCAGCGAAGCGCTCCATGCTGCGAAGGAAGACGGGGAACTATTTGAGAAAGCCAGGGCAGGGATTGAACACCACTTTGACCTACGAAGTGCGCTTCGAATATCTGAAGCTCAGCGAGAAGAGAATGTTGGCCAGGATCGCGGATAAACGGATCTTCGGTTTCTCTGCATCTGCGCACCGTAGGATAATCAGCGAACGACGGCTGCCATCCGGGCCCTTCAGATACCGACTTGCTTTGCGTGAGCAGCCATATACGGCAGGAGCGGGTCATTAAAATGCTTGGACGCCAACTCGTTGGGAGGTTCCGCGAATGCAGGTGGTTCGAGCGGAACGGGGTCAATGAAGTCCAATCCGCGCTCACGAGGGCGAAGCGCCACTCCACGTCCACCCACTTGGATTCTTTCGCGTGCCGACACCAGAACAAGTACAACACATCGGCGTTCCGTAACCGCTCCCGAAGTTCGTCTTCCCAATACTCGTTGGAGTACAGTTATCTGAGCGGTGCTGAGGGGCCGCGCGTCTACACCCGCGTGGGCTTCGAGGGCGGTTCGGACATCGATGGGATCGAGGTGCTCTGTTCGCTCGACTACGGATGTGGCACAATCGGCTCGGTAGGCGCTTACAGAAACGGGGAGCGTGATATGTCCTGGCTTATGAAGAATTTCGTTCAGTCGGGTGATTGGCCGTTTACCGTGATCGCGCCGACCGGCGGGGTGGTGGCCGGCGCGATCGTGATCGTGGGAAGCATAGTTGGTGTAGCTAAAAGAACCGCCTCGGCGGGAGCCGAGGTCGAGATCCGGCCCGAGGGCGTTTACGATTTGAGCAAGGTTCCCGCCGATGCGTTGGCCGCGGGCGCGATTGCGAAGGTCGATCCGGCTACCGGGATCGTGGGTGCGGCGGGCACCAAGAACATCGGCTGGGTCGTCGCGGCTGCGGGGGCCGGAAGCAACACGGCGCGGGTGCGACTGTGTCCGGGGATTTCGTAGGCCCGCGCTGTCATTTGCTGTCATCCTGCAGAAACACGCCTACATAGACTGCAATAGCGCCTATAGACTGCCGTGTATTATCAATAGGTTGCGATAGCTACGAATAGTGCAGCATAGCTATCGCCCGATTCGAGTCCTTCTCCCGCTCCATTTCTTTTGGGTGTGGCTACTTTAGAACGACGGCCAACTATACATAGATTCAATCACTTGAGCCCGACCGAGCCATTTCCACGATCACTTAAACCGGGGATATCGGAATAACCCCCGTTTTGGTGTCAGCCGCGGCGCTTGGACTCTGCCAGTTTGGCCTGGTGACGCAAAATGGTTTTCGAGATTGTGTCGAGGCGCTGGAGCAGGGCTTTCAACTTGCGGTATTGCTGTGCCGCGGC
>DATDGT010000204.1:0-4155 GCA_036521975.1 Bryobacteraceae bacterium | reverse complement strand
GTTACCTGTATTCAGGCATTGCGCCGAGTCTGTATCGCGCGTTGCTCCGCGCCGTTTCCAAGGGATCCTTTTTCAACCGACATATTCGAAGCCACTTCCCTTATGTCAAAATCACGTCAGAAAACTAAACGGCATTGGGCTCAGAGCGCGTCGTCCCTGAAAAGCTCAGACGTGAAAAGCTCGGCCGTGAAAAGCCCGGCCGTGAAAACCTCGAAGCCTTACAAGGCGCCGAGGACGCCCTGGGGCGATCCCGACCTTCAAGGAAGCTGGCCGGCGCAGTTCAACATTCCGATGTCACGCCCCGCGAATCTCAAGGACAAGGAAATCCTTTCCGACGAGGAGTTCGAGCAACAAAAGGCGCAGCGAGCCAAACAGTCCGCGGGCGTCAACGCGGAGTTCGCCAGTCAAGTCACCATCAACCCGCCCGGTTACTGGAGCGAAGGTGGAACCATCGTCAAGCAAACTTCAATGGTGGTCGATCCACCCGACGGTCGCGTTCCGCCTCTCACGCCGGAGGCTCGGAAGGTTCTTCAATCCGAGCGCGGCGGCCTCGGCCCCGGCCAGCATTTCCCGGACAAAGTCGATTCGTGGGAGGATTTCGATTACTACAGCCGCTGCATCACCCGTGGTTTCCCCTCCACCATGCTCTACACGATTTACAACTACGGCAACGACATTATTCAATCGCCCGGCTATGTCGTGATCCGCAGCGAAATGGTACATGAGCAGCGCGTCATTCCCGTGTCTTCCTCAGGGGACGCCGGCCGTCCGCATGTGGGCAAGGCGATCAAGACGTATATGGGGAGTTCCGTTGGACATTGGGAAGGCGACACGCTGGTGGTGGAGACGACGAATCTGCGGCCCGAGTCAGGACCGGGTGCGCGCTATACCGATGCCGCGAAAGTGGTCGAGCGCTTCACGCGCACCGCTCCCGATCGGCTTCTCTGGGAGGCGACCATCAGCGATCCCAACGTTTGGACGCGGCCTTTCACCCTCCGCTATCCATTCAAGCTCCAACCGGACTATCCGCTCTATGAGTACGCCTGTCACGAGGGCAATTACATGATGCTAGACGCGCTTACCGCGGCCCGGCAACTGGAGGAGCAAGGAAAAAATACGAAAGTGGAGCGGGGTCCGGCAGGTGGCCCGCTGCCAGGTTCGCGCTAGATTTATGCCGCTTCCATCCGACGAAAAGATCGTCCAAAACGCCCAGGATCTGCTCGCCCAACTCGACGCCATGTTCGGCCTTCACCCTGGCTACCGTTCGGCCCACGCAAAGGGAATGATGCTGAGCGGGACCTTCACTCCCTCGACTGAGGCGGTCTCTCTCACCCGCGCGCCGCACCTTACGCGGAGCTCGACCCCCGTTACCGTGAGGTTCTCCGACGGAACGGGCCTGCCATCGATTCCGGACAACGCTCCCGAGGCAAATCCTCACGGACTTGCGATCCGATTCCATCTCGCCGATCGCGTTCACACGGACATCGTGAGCCATGCGACAGATGGTTTTCCCACGCGAACGGGCCAGGAGTTCCTTGACCTCCTGCGAGCCTTGGCAACCGGCGATCCGTCAGCCTTTCTCGCCGCGCACCCGGCTGCGCTTGCGTTCGTGCAGACGCCCAAACCAAGTCCCGCAAGCTTCGCAACGGAAGCCTATTTCGGTGTGACGGCCTTTCGATTTATCAACCAGCAAGGTCTCACGCGCTACGGCCGGTACCGCATTGTGCCCGATGCGGGCCTCGCGCATCTCGACGACGCGGCCGCGAATTCCAAGGGTGAGCACTACCTGTTTGAAGAATTAACGCGCCGCCTCGCGGCAGGCCCGATTCGATTCAGCATCGTCGTACAGATCGCAAATGATAGTGACACTGTAAATGACGCCACAATCCACTGGCCGGCCGATCGCCCCCTGGTTCCATTCGGCGCCGTCCAGCTCACGGCCCAGGCTCCCGATGACGAGTTTCATCGCCGGATCATCTTCGACCCCATTCCCCGTGTGGATGGCATCGAAGCCTCGGATGACCCTTTGCTCGAGTTGCGCGCTGCGATTTACCTGCTGAGCGGCCGGCGCCGCCGGGGAGCTACTTCGCCCGCACGCGAGTAATGCGAACAGGGTTTGCTATTTCCGTCCGAACACCAGAAACCACTTCGTGCCTGGAAATAAATCTGCGTGCTCTTGCACGAGCCGAAACCCGGCGTCCGACATCCACTGGAGGATCTCATCCCGCCCCATCAGCAACTCCGGTTGATTCTTGTGGGGAGTGTTCGGATCGTCTCTGTTCATCTCGATAATCGCGATTCGGCCGTTCGGTTTGATATAAGTTCCCAGCGCTTTCAGATATGCGGCCCGATGCTGGATGTGGTGCAAAACGTCGTTGATAAAAGCCAGATCGACGTTCCGTGCGGGCAGCTTGGGGTCGTCGAATCCGCCGAGCACCGTCTGGACATTGCGAATGTTTTCTTCCGTATCCCGTTTGGCGATGTAATTCAGCAGGTCCTGCTGAATATCCACCGCATAGACTTTGCCGCGAGGTCCCACGGCTTTGGCCAAAGGCCTTGAAAAAAGACCCGATCCGGCCCCGATATCGGCCACCACCATTTCGGGTTTCAACGAGAGGTTTGCCAATACTTGATCGACCTTCTGCCCGGCGATACGCTGCGGAGATTCGAGAGTGGTAACCCAGTCATCCGCTTTCCGCGCCGCCAGTTGCGCCCAACATTCGGGAGCGGCGCCCGCCAGCGCCAACGCCGTTAGAAGCCAAACGTGTAACCGATTTTTCCCCAACATCGGCGACTATCGTAACAGACTTCTGAAGTTTCTGGGATTCTTCGGACTGAGCCCGTATCAGGGCACGACTTCACTCGTGAGTCGTGCCGACAATAACGGCTGGAATCAGGGGCTTTAGCGCCTGCGGCGCAGGCTACTTTATCTCGCTGTCAGTTAGGGTATTTGAAAATCGATCCCTCGGTCGCCGTTGAGCTTTCGAGTAAGCTCAACATCGACGGTGGAAACCCGAGCCTGTCTCTCCTCTCCTTGGAGGGTGATCCAATGGATCTGGTCGCCATCCACTTTATACTTCGTTGCGGGCTCGATGGTGTGATCCTTGAAGGCGATCAAATAGTAGTTATCGGTTTGACCGGGCCCGGCGCCGGCTTGCGGCTGCTGCGGCTGGTATTGAGGTGGCGGCATAGGGTAACCGTTTGAGGGTGGGTACGGATAACCGTAATTTGCGTCGGGCGGTACCGAATACGACGGATACGCATTGGGATCGTAGCCGTAAGAACTGGAATCATAGCCGTAAGAATAGGGATCGTATCCGTATCCGTAATAAGGGCCGTAGCCATAGTAGCCGTAGTAGGGGTAACCGAATCCCAGGTAGACGCCGGGTCTCCCGTAGTAGTAGCGGCCTCCGTAAGGTGCCCCCCGATAACCTCCGGCCCCGCGATAACCCCCGGCTGCGCCTCCACGAATTACCGTGCCCCCCGTGCCCCCCCGAAAACCGCCAGATGCACCTCCCCTGAAGCCGCCCCCGACGGAGCCCATAGAGCGCCCCCCGCCTCCGCCAGCGTGGCCGCCACCACCGCCACCGCCGCCGCGAGCGTAGACCGGAGAGAGTAAGATCGGCGAAAGAAGTGCGATGCAAATCGCCAGTTTTGGAGATTTCATATGTAGCGGTCCTGTTGGTATATTACCCCGCTCATAAGATGCCGGTAGTTCAGGTTCGGTTTCAGCCGGAGGAGTACAAGGCCGCAATCCGTCCGTAACGCGTCATGATGTTGAGATCCCAGGCCTTACGGCCGGGGCTGGGGTTCGAACGCCGCGCCCGCTTCAGCCGGCCTTTAGCCCCGTCGGCCAGGGCGGAGTCGGGCTTGGGTGTGAAAGCCGAAGAAGCTCAGCCCGGCCCTATGTACGGCCACGTATTTGCGGCTTCCGGTGGGGCAGGCCCTCGGCCTGCGGCGGCCTCCCAGGCCGCCAGCACCGGGCGGGCCGAGGGCCCGCCGCAGCGCAGGGCGCTGCCCCGCAGAGCAGCAGAGCCGCAACCAAACAAAGAGGCGTTTCCTGGTTCTTCAGTATGATGTCGTTGTTCGAGACAACACACACCGAGGAAGGGAAACGCCATGAACGAGTTTATCGCCAGATACAAAGATAAGATC
>DATDGT010000203.1:0-7103 GCA_036521975.1 Bryobacteraceae bacterium | reverse complement strand
TCCCACCGGTCTCAAACCGAACCGCCGACTCATCTCATCGCTCGCCCTCAAACCCGGCAAGATATTGCCGCGATGGAACTACACCATTGCACCCAATCTGTGAGAATCTATGGAAGTTAATTTTGCGTGGACCCTAAGGCTCGTCTAGAATGAAGACTTGTTCCGGTAATGGAACAATAATTGTCGGAGAAGATGCTTGCAGATCGGGGCGATCTTCGGGGTGGGATTTGTCACCGCTGTCATTACCCTGACTGCTCTCGTGTCGGGCTTGCGGGTTCGCTCCACCCGGGAGTTCACCGTGGCAGGCCATCGCGCAAGGTGGCCAATCGTCTCCGGTATCATCGTCGGAGCGTTGGTCGGGGGATCCTCCACAGTAGGGACCGCTCAGGCCGCGTTCGTCTACGGTTTGCCGGCGTGGTGGTTCACGCTCGGTGCCGGCATCGGCTGTCTGATTCTGGGCACTCTCTTCCTGAGGCCTCTTCGCCGAACAGGAGTGGAGACGCTGCCGCAGTACCTGATGACTGCTTTCGGCCAGCCTATCCGGCCGCTGGTAGCCGTGTGCGACAGCATCGGCATCTTCATCACCATCCCTGGCCAGGCTGCATCCGCCATCGCCCTGCTAACGGTGTTGCTGGGGTGGACTCTGCCGCGAGTCGTGGCACTCGTTGCCGCGTTGATCGTGATCTACGTGCTTACGGGTGGCGCGATCAGTGCCGGCGTTGCCGGCTTCGTGAAGCTGTTGATCGCGTTCGCGGCGCTGCTGGTGTTCGGCGCAGTTGCCTTGTTTCTGGCGGGCGGCGTGGCGCCGCTACAAGAGACGCTGCCGGGCAAGTATTTCAGCCTGTTCGGAAATGGGTTCTGGAAGGACATCGGGAATGGGCTCGGTATTGTGTTTGGCGTGCTGACCACGCAAGTCTACGCACAGGCTGTCCTGTCCGGACGAGACGAAAGACAATCGCGGATCGGCACTCTGTTAGCGGGTGTTGGCACGATGGTGTCCGGCTTGGGCGGTGTTGCAGTGGGCATGTTTATGCGTGTGCGTGAGCCCGGTATCGCTCCTGCTCAGGCGCTGCCGTTGTTCGCTACACACTATTTTTCTCCCGTGGTGGGCGGCGTGATGTTGGGCGCGATCCTGATCACTGTGATCACTTGCGCCGGCGGCTTGGCGCTGGGTATCGCGACCATGTTGACCCGCGACCTTTACCAGCAGTATCTGCGTCCGAAGATGGGAGACCGCGAAGGGCTGCTGACGGCGCGCAGTGTCATCGTAGTGGTGGTGGTGGCCGGCGCGCTAATCGGTGGCAGCGATCTGTTGAAGCTGATCATCAGCTACAGCTTCCTCGCCTTCGCCTTCCGTGCCGACGCCATGCTAGTACCTGTAGTGGTCGCGGTGCTGGGCAACCGCACCAGCCTGCGTTCCGCCGGCGCCGGGGTAGGGGCTCTGCTAGGAGGCATGACGACGAACCTGTTCTGGAATCTGGCAGTCGAGCCAGGTGGCGCTGCCGTATTCATAGGTCTTGTGGGTAGCGTCGTCGGCCTGGCAGGGGGACACGCGCTATCGATCCTGCGTGACAAGCGAGCCGTCCTGCAAGCCGGCGTTTCAGTCAACTGAAAATAGTGGAGGAAGACTATGTGGAGCGTCAAACCATCAGGTGAGGCGCTAGGCTGCTGGATCGAGGGCCTGGATCTGAGCAAACCATTCGGGCGCGGCAAGCTCGGTTTTACTCTGCGCGCGCTGGCCGATCACGGGGTGGTCTGTTTCCCCGGCCAGTGCTTGAGTGCGGCGGAGCAGGTGGCGTTCAGCCGCGCCTTCGGCGAGTTGGAAGTACACGTCTCCGGAGTATTCCAGGAGCCGGGGCATCCCGAAATGATGATCCTGTCGAACATGGTGCGCGATGGCAAACCAGTGGGTTTAGCCGATGCCGGACAGGACTGGCACACGGACATGTCGTTTAGCAAGATGATTGCGTTCGTGAACGTGCTATACGCGCTGAAAGTTCCACATCGCGAAGGGCGGCCTTTGGGCGCAACCCTATTCGCTAACATGGCGGAGGCCTACGACACGCTGCCCGACGACGTGAAGCGCCGAATCGAAGGCCGCTCCGCGACGCATGATTTCGAGAAGTTCTGGGAGATGATGCGCAGCCGCGGGGGTGCAGCCTCCTCCCGGGCGCCGCTGACCGACGCGCAACGGCGACAGAAGCCGCCGGTCTCTCACCCAATGGTAATGGTGCATCCGATCTCGGGTCGCAGAAGTCTCTACGCCGATCCGGGCTACACCGTGCGGATCGACGATATGCCGGAAGCGGAGAGCGAGGAACTGTTGCAGTTCCTATTCCAGCACCAGTTGCAGCCGCGCTTCCAGTTCGCGCATCACTGGAGCGAGCGTGACGTGCTGGTGTGGGACAATCTCTGGACGTTGCACAACGCAGAAGCGGACTACCGTGCTGACGAGCCGCGGCTTATTAAACGCTGCCAGGCCATGGCCAACTTGGTGTTCACGCCGGAATTCGTCCATCTGGCCCGGACTGCCAGCAACGGGCCGCAGGCTGGTGGCAGCGATTGATTGACCCACGCTAAGGGAACATTCCAGCCGTCGCCCTCAAGACTCAGTTTTCAACAAGAATCGGACATCCCCTGGGAACGCTGCCCAGCTCCACCTAAAAGGGCGGGGCCTTCAGCTCGCGGTCGAGCCACTCCAGGTAGCTGGGCGAGCCGTCCACAACCTGCAATGCCAGAACTTCGGGGACTTCGTAGGAATGTTTCTTCTCGATTTCCGAGCGCAGCGCGTCCAGCAGATCGCGCCGGGTCTTGATCACCAGCAGACACTCGGTGGCGTCTTCAATCCCGTCTTTCCAGCGGTAGATGCTGCGAGCGCCCGGCACGATGTTGACGCAGGCGGCCAGGCGTTCCTCTACCAGATGGCGCGCCACCGCGGCGGCTTCCTCGGGCGATTCGCAAGCGCTGAGGACCACGATTTTATCGGTCATCGATTCACTGAGGTGGGGTTCGACGCCGCACTCTTCGGCCATTTCGCCATGCGACTGCGAATCGCGCGGGCGTCTTTGGCGTCCTTGGCCAGCTCCAGATATTTGGTGTAGGCCTCACGCGCGGGGCCGAAATCGTGCACGCGCTCGAGAGCTTCGCCCAGTTTTTGGAACGCCTCGGCATTGCCAGGGTCCCAAAGCGTGGCTTCCTTAAAGCGTGCGGCGGCCGCTCGATAATTGCCCTTCACCATGTATTGCTTGCCGACGTTCACGTCTGTTGCCGACTGCAGCGGATTCAGCGGATACTCCTTGGGCTTGAGCGATTCGTCTTCTTCGGGCAGATCCTGCGGGCGCGGCGGAGGAGGCGGCGGCAATTGCGACTGCGCGCTCAGCAGAAGGTTGAACAGGATCGCGGCAAGGAGGGTGCGTGCCACAATTAAAGTATAAATCCGCTGTCCGATCTCCGCGAAAAAGCGGCCGAGCTTCCGGCGCTTCCCGGAGTCTACTTATATAAAGACGCCCACGGAACCGTGCTGTACGTGGGCAAGGCGAAGAATCTGCGCAATCGCGTGCGCAGTTACTTCAACGAAGAGCGGCTGATCGATGTCAAGACCGGAACCCTGCTGCATGAGGCGCGCGAGGTCGATTACATTCACGTCGATAACGAAAAGGAAGCGCTGGCGCTCGAGAACAATTTAATTAAGCAGTGGAAGCCGCGCTTCAATATCCTGCTGCGCGACGACAAGACCTATCCCTACATCAAGCTCACCGCCGAACGCTATCCACGGGTTTACGTGACCCGCCGCTTGAAGAAGGACGGCTCGAGTTACTTCGGCCCTTATTTTCCGGGCAATCTGGCGCACCGGCTGGTGCATTTCATCAATCGCCATTTCCAGGTGCCGTCGTGCCGTTGCGATTTGACGCGAAAGCACCCGCGTGTGTGCTTGCAGTATCATCTGCACCGTTGCCTTGGTCCATGCGTCGAAGGTCTGGTCAGCGACGAGCGATATCAGGAGGCGGTTCGCGACGTGCGCCTGTTTTTGGAGGGGCGGCACAAGGATCTGGCGCGCGATCTGCGCGCGCGCATGGAAGCCGCCAGCGCGGCAACCCGCTACGAGGAAGCGGCCGGATTGCACGACCTTCTGGTCACCGTGGAAGAGCTTGGCGAGAAGCAAAAGATGGCTGCGGTGGAGGGCAGCGATACCGACATCCTCGCCTATTACGCCGAGCCGCCCCTGGTCGCGGTGAATGTGTTCCACCTGCGGCATGGCCATATCGTCGACCGGCGCGAGTTCTTCTGGGAGGACCAGCACACTTTCGATCCGCCCGAGTTTTTCGCGGCATTGCTGAAACAGCTCTATTTGAGCGAGCCCTACATTCCCGCGTTCATCCACGTTCCGGTGGAGTTTGAAGAGTGCGCGGTGCTGGAGGAAGCGTTGAGCGAGCGGCGCGGGCACAAAGTGGAAATTCACACGCCGCAGCGCGGTCCAAAGAAGGCTTTGCTGGAGCTGGTGGAATCTAACGCGCAGCACAGCTTCGAGCAGCGCTTCCGGGTGTTGAAGCCATCGTCGCTGGCCATTCAAACGGCGCTGCAGGAAGCGCTGGGGCTGGAGAAAGCGCCGGAGCGGATCGAATGCTTCGACATCTCGCATATTCAAGGAAGCGATAAAGTCGCGAGCATGGTGGTGTGGGAGCGCGGCCGGATGAAAAAATCCGATTACCGCAAGTTCATCATTCGCACAGTCGAGGGCAACGACGATTTTGCGTCGATGCGCGAGGTCATCACGCGCCGCTACGCGAGACTGCAAGCGGAGAGCGCCGCGCGGCAGGAAGCGCACAGCGAGGGCGTGGTGCGCGATGAGAAACGATTAGTTCTGGTGGACGGAGGCGTCGGGCAATTGCATGCCGCCGCGGAAGCGCTGGAAGCTTTGGGAATCACGGATCAGCCGCTGGCCTCCATCGCCAAGCGCGAGGAATGGATCTATGTCCAAGGCCAGGAAGACGAACCGATCGTGCTGGACAAGTTCTCGCCGGTGCTGCACCTGGTGCAAATGGTGCGCGACGAGGCGCATCGGTTCGCGGTGACGTTTCACCGCTCGCGGCGGGACACGAGCCGCCTGCGCAGCGAATTAGTGCGGATTCACGGTGTTGGGGAAAAGACTGCGGCAAAACTCCTGCAGAATTTCGGCAGCCTGGAGCGCGTTCGCGCCGCATCGGAGGAGGCCTTGGCCGCGGTAGTGGGTGTGAAATCGGCGCGGAGAGTTCGCGAGGGGCTTCAGGAGGAACATGTGCGCGCCGGATGACCAGCCCGCCGATACTCGGAAGCTGGAATTCCTCAAGAAAGTGCGGGAGAATCTAGCGAACGACGACCCGGCTGAACAAGATCGGCTTGTCGAGGGGTTTCGCGATCTGATTCTCGGCCGCTGAAGGATGCCGAAGATTGTAGTATCCAAGAAATGGCTGGGCATTGGGCGAAGCCCTGAACAGAGCCGCGACCGTCAGGGAGTGGTCCCGGTGGCTGCCCGAGACTGTCCAGTTAGCTCGAGAAAGCCGAACTCGCCCGCCGGATGGGCACATCGAGGACGTATCTGGACCGGCCCTTCTCGCTGGGGGCATCGTTCCCGTCTAAACCAGATCGAAGCGGCACTGGAAGCGCTCGGCAAGCGCCTGCACGTCGAAGGGCGCGACGCGGCCTGAACCGCAAGCACGAGGTCTCGAAGAGGAGTACCGGTACCGGTACTACACAAAATAGTTGACAAGACCCATATACGTATACAAAGATATATGCTGAGGACTCGGAGGAGTGACTATGAAGCGTTTTTTCATCTTTTTGGCGGTGGTGGTACTGTGCCTTGTACCCGCATCAATGCAGGGAGCTACTGTATTGCTCAGCGAGAACTTCGATGAGTTAACCGCGATGCTCAGCGTGACATCCGTCGGCGCGTTCTCCGCAATCGACGGAACGAATGTTGACATTGTCGGCCCTGGGGATGGCTTTCCCATTTGCGTCGCACCTGCATCCGGAAACTGCGTCGATATGGACGGGACGGGTGGCAACCCCCAAGGCGTTCTTCAATCGAACAGTTCTTTCACTTTGGTTCCCGGCACCGACTACTTTTTGAGCTACGATCTCATCGGGTCGCAGCGGGGCGTCACCGCCTCCACCACGGTCACATTTGGTCCCTACACACAGACATTTAACCTCACAAGCGGCGATGTTACCAGTGGGATAGTGAGCAACGCTCTGATCACGGTCAGCTCACCCACTACGGTCTTCCTGACATTTACGAGTAACACTCCGGGTGAGGTAGGCGACCTCCTCGATAATGTGCTCCTCACCTCCACGCCGGCTAGCGCCGTACCGGAACCATCAACCCTGATGTTGGTAAGCCCAGGACTGCTGCTCGGTTTTGCGGGGATGGTCCGCCGCCGATTTAGAGCTCGTTCTCGCCGGACAGCAGTTGCGTGCCGTCAGCGGTAACCGATTCCCAAAGTCGCCGAGATCGGCAACTGGCGCGTTTCAAAAACTGACTACTTCACTAGTACGCCGACGTTCTGAAACCGGCATTCCGCCCGAACTCGAAACGGACCTTCCTTCCAGGAGCAGCCTCAGGCCATGGCTCGCGGAACCCGGTCGGGGTAATATCGAAAGAGAGAGGAAATATGCGGAAACTTTGCGGCGCGCCGGCGGTTCTGTGCGTGGCCGGGGCCATGCTTTACGCTCAGGCCATGCTCTCCAACAGCGACGTCATCAAAATGGCGAACGCGGGACTCAGCGACGATTTCATCACCAATCTTGTGGATCAGCAAGGGTCGCATCTGGCAAGCGACGTTGCCAGTCTCATCGAAATGCGGCAAGGGGGAGTGAACGAGCGGATCCTGACCGCGATTGTGAAGAGAGCGCCGTCACAGGAGCCGTTCAACGGCGATTCCGTGCTGCGGCTGGTGCAGGCGCAATTCACCGACGATTTCATCGCCAATCTCATCATGAGCCACCCGGGTCAGTTCAGCGCGAGCGGCGCGCGCATCGTGGAGCTCAAGCAGGCCGGGGTCAGCGAGCGGCTTCTGTCCCTGATGGTGGGCGAAAGCAGATCGCGCACCTTGCCCAGCGGCACA
>DATDGT010000202.1:0-26687 GCA_036521975.1 Bryobacteraceae bacterium | reverse complement strand
CAGCAGAATGCCAGAATTCCCGCGTTTTGAAAAGAGGTCGAAGTCTTCACCCAAGGGGTTTTCGAACTACCCGCGTTGACACAAAAGCGAATTCTCTTCGGAATTTTTTTAAATCGGCGCGAAGTGCGAAAGTCAGGCTAGCGTCAACTCTTCGAGAGGCATCTATCTCGCTCCCGGAGGCCAAACTTGTCGATGAGAGTACTCCGATTCGCGACGCTCTGAGTTACTTGAGCGAAACGCCCGTACTTCTAGTACGGAATCCAACCGACTCAGCTCGACTACTTGGCATCCTGACCGCCTTCGACCTCCTTTAGAAGGGCGATGACCGGATGATTCACAAGATACGCCAGCGCCGAACACTTCGCTTGCATCTTTGACGGCTAGAGCCATCAAAGGCCAGATCAGCGAAAGCGTTATGCCGTCACCGAACCGCAGTACACGAGCCGTACCCGCCGGCCGCAAGCCGGTCCAGAAGGTGGGGCGGGAGACTCCTAATTACTTCTTCGCGGCGGCGGCCTGCTCTTGGCGGCGCGCTCCGGCCAGAATGCCCACCATGCCGTAATTCCCCTCGTGGCATGCGGAATCGAATATCTCATGGCGGTGATCGTCGGCCTTGCCCATCTCGATGCGGACGGTCCAGGGCCTGGTCCACGTTTTCGGATCGTCGAAAGTAATTTCGCGCCGCAGGTTGTTGGCGTCTACGCGCGTGATGCGCTCGATCATTTTGTAGGTCTCGATGTTGGAGCCGCGGAATCCCTGCGAGAAATTGGTGGTTTCAATCACCAGCGTGTTTCCTTCCCAATGGCCGCGCGAATCGCCTAAATAGAACTTGACGTTGGAAGGAGCGTGCGGGCGTCCGTCCATGTAAATAATGCGGTTGCCTCCGCCGGCGTGATCGTCTTCCATATAAATGCCCAACGATTTTGGCGATTGCACGACTTGCATCACGGTCCCCTGAGCGAACAGAGTGTTCAACGGAAGGAAGGGCATGGGGACGCCAAGACAGCGCGAGGATTGTGCCACCGTTTCGGGATCTGAGGTTTGGTTCGCACCGTTGCCCAAACCCAATCCGCCTCCGCCGCCTCGCGCCGCTGCCGGGGCTGCCGCGACCGCCGCGCCGCCTCGGCCGCCTCTTCCTTGTGGTTGCGCGCCCGCCACTAACGGAGGGATTCTCCCATCCGGCGGATCGATAATCATCGACGTGCGCCGGCCGGTCCTCAATACGGAGTTGAAGACGGCGTTATATGCCCCGCTGACGTCTTGCGCGGCGTTCGCCGACCGCGCATTGCGTCCGGGATTTTCGCTCTTTGCATCGTCCGCTGCCTCGATTTCCGCGTCGCTGAGGAATTCCTTGCCGGCGTTGGCCACAGACCGCTCGAGAGGGACATCGGCGAGAACGAACCACGTGCCTTGCAGATCCGGGTCGCCCCAGGGCGTTCGAGGCATGGCCGACTTTGCCGTTCCGGCCGATTTCGCCGGCGCGGACTTTGCGGGCGCGGCACTACTTGGCGTCGTTTTGGGTGCGGTCGGATTAGGCGAGCTTTGACCCATGAGGTACAACGCCAGCGCAACAACGCCCGCGCTCAGCGCCAAGATGGTTCGGTTCCTCATAAAAGCTACTTCTCCCGGTCCACGCCGGGCCTCGGCACCTCATACGGAGCGCCTGTGTCGCCCGAAGATCCGAGGAATAATTTCTGGCCGCTGGGCAGCGTCAGATCCCGGCCATTGGCCCGATGGCTTCCATCTTTCGACTGATATCCATCCACGACGATCTTTGTCCCGATCTTCAACGTGTCCCGGGTGATTCCGCGGCGGAGAAGAATGTTGGGGCTTCCCGCTTCGATGGCCCAATTCTCCACGGTTCCGTCCGGCCCTTTCACGTCGACGTGAATCCAACTGTGCGGATTGATCAATTCCACTTTGGTGACCGTGGCATCCGCGAAATGGACCGGTTTCTTATCGTCGAATTCCGCCGCAAAAGCGTGATGCGCCCTCGCGGGCGAAGGCGTGAAAAGCAAAGCGAGGCCGGCAGCCGCGGCGCCCACCATGAATTTATTTCTCATAAGATTCATCTCCTGCGTCAAATCATTTCGCGGGCGGATTGCCCGAGACATATCGTTCGTAAACTTCCTCGCCCGGCGGAATCTTGCGGGTGATGTCGACGTTCATGGTCTTGCCTTCCCAGTGCTTCACCAACTGCTGTTTGCGGAGGTGCCCATAGAACGTCTCTTCCGCCATATCGACACATCGGAAATCGGTGAGCTGAGCGTTGGGCTCCAGCCGCCGATACAGCGGCATGCTGATCTTCCACGGCCGCGTGAACACCTGCGGATCGGTCATGGTCGCTTCATAGCGGATCGCGTCATGCGTCATCGGCGTGTAGCGCTCGGTAACATGCAAGGCGTCGCTATGGAAATTGCCGGCCCGATCGAACCATGTCGCATCGGTGAAATCCGACACCTCGACGACCAGCGTATCGCCTTCCCAATGCCCCACCGCATATCCCATCCAGAGGACGTTCGGATAGGGTTCCATTTTGTTGAGATGGATAGTGCGCTGGGCGTTCGCGTATTCGAACACCATCTGGACCTTGGTTGCACTCTGAATGATCTGGAACGGGTACGGCATGTACATCGCGCGCGGCACTCCCGGTTGGAAGCACTTGATTTCCGGATCGCGATCCAGCCAGTGCTCGAGATTCTCTTTCTTCCTGGCGGCGGCCCACGGCTGATAGGGAATCTCGTCGCCTTCCACCACTCCGATACCACCAGGAACCCAGCCGATTGTTCCCAATGCGACGACAGGCGCGGCGAGCACCACCGAATTAGGAAGCAAACCCGGCTGGCCCACCATCGGGCGCGCCTCATGATTTTGAAGGTCCCAGTTGGCCGTATTATTCGCTTCCCAAATGCCGTTGAAATCCGGCTTGCCCGCCACGCGCGGCAGAACGTCCGGACCGGCCGCGGAAGCCGGCGCCGCACTCTGCGTGACTAAGGAAAAAATGGCCGCCGTCGCCGCCGCCGCGGAGAGCGCGATGACGCAGCCTTTACCTACATTTCGCATAAATCCTCGAAGCTATTGTTTTCCAACGTAGTGCGAAGCGTCCCGGTCCTGGCAAATAAATTCGATCATCTCCGTATCCGGCGACAGACGGTGGTTCACACGCACCGTGAAAGGCTTAGTATACGCCTTGGGATCGTCTATGGTGATGTCGATTTGCATCGAGCCGAAATTCGGGCGGCGGAAGCGCTCGATCGTTTTCCCGGCGCTGGTCATCGGAGTGCCCCATACATCCAGCCAAACATCGTCGCGATAGCCCGTCGTTTCCACCACCAGCGTGTCTCCGTCCCAATGGCCGATCGAGTAGCCGAACCACCAAGGGTCGGGATCGTTGCCGGGCAGTGTGCGGCCATCCAAATAAATCTGGCGCAGGCCGTGATTGGCCTCATAGATGATCAACACTTCTTTGGGCGTCTGAATGATTTTCCTGGGTTGCGGATGCTCGTGAAATTGCATCAGGCCCATGGGCAGGCAGTGCGCGTCGGGATTGTCCTTGTCGTTATCCGCTCTTCTCTTCGCGAGCACTTCGGCCGCCCATGGCTGCAGCGGTACACCGTCCTTCAGGTTGGCACCGATGTTGAAAAAGGTCGCGAGAGGCGGCCCCTCGTCCGAAGGAGGCGGCGGCGGTGGTGGAGCTTCCTTGTCTTTCCCTTTTCCTCCTCGTCCGCGCCCAGGACCGGGCGCCAGATTCCAGATTCCGCTGAGGTCGGGCTTCCCGTCAGGGGTTCGAGGCGTGGGCGCCGACATATCGATCTTGCCGTCGGGAGTCCGGGGGCCATCGCTGGGATAGGAGGGCCACTGCGCGAAAACCGCGATCGCGCCCAAAGCGACAGCGCCCGCCGCGCACGCTGCGCTGATTGAGGTTCTCATGTATTCCTCATTTTAAGCGATTTTCCCGGCGCGGTCGAAGCGTCTATCTGACGGGTCCGTGACGCAAGCCAACCGGAGGGAGTTTGAGAAAATCGACGGCCGCGACGGCGCCGTTCGCGCCCGCCACCACCGCCCTTCCATCGGGCCGAAGCGCCGTCGGCCAACCGGAATAGGCCGCCCAATCACCCTGAGCCAAACCCGTCAGCACACCCCCGCAGTAGTTATCGAGGGACTGGGCCACCGGTACCGAATTAAAGAATCCGCCGGGGAAGACCACGCCGGGATACATGCACGCCCAGCCATAGAAGCCGCCGCAAGAGGAAGGGGAAGAGGAATTCGGCGCATTCAGGCAAGAAACAGGCGCGCCACAGACCAGTTGAACGGCGACGGTCTGCGAGCCCTCGGCTGGAATGCGCGCCAGGAACCCGAACGCTTGACTCTGCGACGGCTGGCATCCGCTCGGCACGGCCGATAATCCGGGTAGATCGCTCGAGGCCGCCAGACCCGACACATAGATTTCGCCGTTCGCGTCGATGGCCATTCCGGTAAGGTTATCCGAATAGGACCCGCCGAAATAGGTGGACCACACCAACGCGGACCCGGTGGAATTCAGCCTGGTGATGTATCCGGTGGCGGACGGCGCCCAACTGCCGCTGTATCCGTTACCCGACGTTGTGGTCACTCCATTTGGGAGAGCCGAACCGTTGGGCGGATACGCGGCCTGGAGCGCGCCCGCCGTTACCGGATAATCCGTGGAGTTGGTTGTGCCCGCGACAATCACGTTGTTCTCGGAATCGAGCGCTATCGCTCCGGGCACTGCGCCGTAGGTCCCGGTGACATACGTGGCCCAAAGCAGATCCCCGGCGGGATCGATTTCGGCGACACATTGATAGTTGCAGGCAATCAAGAGAGGACCGGAGGGATCTCCATAAGCTTGGTAGCACCATTGCCCTTCCTGCGTGGACTGAAAACCGCCCGCGGGCAATTGAGGCGGGCCCTGGCCCGGATCCAGCACAACGTTTCGCGCAGGGGCTCCCAGCATCCCGCTGTAGATCACGGATCCCGCCGGATTCAGCTTCGCGACGAATCCGCCGCCAGTTCCCGGCGCGGGCTGCAGCGCCCCCGCGGTTACCGCAAAATCGGACGACTCGGTGGATCCCACGACGAAAACCGAGCCATCTCCTCCCAACGCAAGCTGGGACGCGATATCGATCCCGGACCCTCCGAAAATCGTCAAGTAAAGCAATTGCAAACCGTCGGGCGAAAGCTTCGCCACAAACGCATCGCTTGCGTCGCTGCTCGATTTGGGGGTCTGGGGCATGAGATACCCGGCGACATAAATATTGCCCGACGCGTCGAGTTGGACGGCCTCTGAAAACGCTTCGTCCGGTAATGAGGAAAGCAACTGGACATTGCTGCCCAGGGCGGTGCTCGCCGCCAACCCAGCCACCGCGAATAAGCCCGCGAGCCGTCTCATGCCCACACCGGCCATGACAGTCTGACGGCGACTCGGTCCGCGGCGTTGCAGGGCGGCCGCGGGGCGTAATATCCCGCAGGTTCCTTTGGTAACTACGCCGGTGGGCGGCGGAATCGTCCTTCCAAAACCGCTTTTCCGAAAATATGCCCTTCCATCGCCTTCAGGACGTCGGCGCGAGTGGCGTCCGGCCCCAGCGACAGCTTCTCATCCAAAGCGAACAGTTCGATCGTGTAGTGGTGATACGGATTCTGCGAACCATTGCCGGGACCCATGTAACCGCCCCTGCCAGCCCTGTTCTTGGCTTGAATCATTCCATTGGGCAACTGCGCGGTGTCGGGTTGGCCCCCTTCGAGGCTGCGAGCGTCTCCCGGAATATTGAAGGCCATCCAGTGCAAAACATCCTCGGGCATTTTGTTCAGCGCGGCATCCGGGTCGTGCATGATCAGCGCGAAGCTCACCGTCCCCATGGGCACATTGGTCCATTCGAGCTTGGGAGAAGGAGCATTCGGGTTCACCTGACTGAACTTGTCGGGGATGATCCCGCCGTCCTGAAAATCCGGCGAGGAAAGTGCCATTCCGGGAGGGGCCGGGGCTTTTCCCTTGCCCTTATCTTGAGCGAGCGCGACCGCGAGAGCCAGCGCCAAAAGCATCGCCACAACCATCGAGATCTTTTTGAGCATGGTCTTTCTCCTTCAGTGTCGTTCGGACATCATCCAGAATATATCAAGCCCTGGGCGAAGGGGGAGGGCTAAGCGCGCGCCTAGCGAGACGTGGGGACTCATCGTACTGCCTTTGCCCGCCTCAAATCTTGCCCATGGTTCAGGCTAGCAGCGCCCGTCGGACAGCCTCCGGCTCCCGCGCAATCACCGTGAGAAAGGCACGTGCCGGACCACTCGGAATTCGTCGGCCATGCTCCCAATGTTCCAAGGTCCTCTTGCTCAGACCAAACAACTTCGCGAATTCGCCCTGGGAAAGAGAGATTTTCTCCCTAATTGCTTTGACATCAATATCCGCGGGTACGTGTACTACGCATCCATGGCTGGTTTGTCCTTTGGCAAACGCGAGTGCTTGCCTAGCACTCTGGATCATTCGTTCGCCTGCAGTGCGCTTGCGTTTCTTCATCTCGCCTCCTCTGCAGCCCGATAGGCCTTCACCATATCCGCCAGCACCTTCTTCAGCACGTGCCGTTCTTTCGGCGTCAAGTCGGTCCTGTCAGTCTTAGCAAAGACGTTCAAGAGGAAAACCGGAATATCTGTGCCGCTGAAGAATGTGATCACGTGATAACCTCCACTCTTTCCTCTCCCCCTGCCTGCGAACCGCACCTTACGTGCCCCGCCGGTTCCCTGGATCACGTTCCCGGCATCTGGGTGCACGGCAATCCACGTTACGATCGCGAGCCGCTCGGCATCCGAAAGTCCCAGCAATCGCGCATCGTTGAGGAATGCCGGGGTCTCCACAACCGTCTGCACACTCACTATACTCCATTGGAGTAGAGCGCTGGTCTCGCTGCTACCGTGACGTAGACCGCTGCGCACCCCCGTGGACGCGCGCGACACGGACAATCGCCGCGAGGCTTCTATCGACGTCGTCTTCGGTCGTTTTCCAAGACGAAACGCTGATTCGCATCGCAGCACGCCCCTGCCATTGGGTTCCCCCGCACCAGCAGACGCCGTCGTTCTGCACATCAGCGATAACTCTTTTTGTGAATTGATCCTCGCCGAACGAGACCAGCACCTGGTTGAGGACAACTTCGTTGAGTACCGAATATCCGGCGCCTCGCAGCCCATCGGCGAAGCGCCCGGCGAGCCGGCAGTTTCTTTCAATCATCGCCGCCAGCCCTTCGCGTCCAAGCGAACGAAGCGCCGCCCACACTTCAATCCCGCGCGCCCGCCGCGAAGCTTCCGGCACATGGTGAGCGGGCTCACGCATTTCCCCCGAGGGGAGACAAGCCGCGCCAAAGGCCATGGCCGCGCGAAGATGCTCAGGTTCCCGAACCACCGCCAGGCCTGAATCGTAGGGTACATTCAGCCATTTGTGGCAGTCGACGGTCCAGGAATCGGCACCGACCGTTCCCGAGGCCAAATGTTTGTACGCCGCCGACGCGGCGGCCCAAAGCCCAAATGCCCCATCCACATGAACCCAGGCGGTTGCTTTCCGCGCGCGAGCGCAGATCTCCCCTGCGGGATCGAAAGCGCCAGTATTCACGTTGCCGGCTTGAATGCACACGATGGTCCGGTCGTCTAATGGCGGAAGGGCTTCGGCTTTCATCCGGCCCTGTGCGTCCGCGGCGACTTTCATCACTCGCGATCTCCCCAACCCCAACAGGGCGAGCGCTTTGAGGAGGGAAACATGAACTTCGCCGCCCACCACAACCCTAATCGCCGGAGCTTCAAAGAGGCCGTTTTCCTCTACATCCCAGCCGGCGCGCGCCAGCAGCGCGTGCCGGGCCGCGGCTAAACACGTGAAATTCGCCATCGTAGCTCCGGTGACGAAACCCGCTCCGCACACGCGCGGCAATCCAAGAAGATCCAGTATCCACTCCAGCGCGATCTCTTCGATTACCGCAGCCGCCGGCGACATCACGCGTAACGCCGCATTCTGATCCCACGCGCCGGCAAGCCAATTGGCCGCGAGCGCAGCGGGCAGCGAGCCGCCGGTCACAAAGCCGAAATATCGGCCGCCCGCCGACGCCACGGTCGCCGGGGAACCGGCTTCGTCGAGCAGCGCAATCACTTCAGCGGGATCACTCGGGTGTTGTGGCAGCGGGCCGCCCAGCGCTTCCACGCGCGTCACATCTTCCGACGTGGGCACCACTCGCCGGCTGTCGATGCCCTCGCGGTATTGCGTGGCCCTCGCCGCTGCGTCCGCAAGCAATTCCTTCATAATGCCTCCGAATCCAAGACGTGGAGCATCCCCAAAAGTCTATCGGACCACGTCCGGCACGCCGCACGATAAGACTCGAACGCTTTCCGTGGCGCAATTCGAACAGCCAATCCAAGCGAGCGGCAGCATGGTGCCTGATCGCGGCGCTGTTTTCCTGGTTCGGACTAATGCATTCGTCGACCGTCCGCTGGGCCGCGCAGCCCGCCTACGCCGAGGGCTGGCCCGCGGCGGCGGCGATCGTTTATTCCGCGCGATGGTGGCAGGGTTGATCGGAAAGCATCTGCCGGAGACCGGCGGCCCGGGACTCAGCGTTGTTTACTTCCGCGACGACGAACTCCGCGCCTGCGCCATACATGTCCTTGAGCAGGTCCTCGCCGGCCTCATCAACGTCCTTCAAATCCACAAGCGCATGCGTGCGCGGTTCGTGTCCCCGCGCCCGGCGCCAAAAGCATCGCAACTCGTCTATCCAACGGCTAACCAGGCGGCCATAGAGGTTCCAGCGCTGCCCGTTGGAGGTGTCTGAGTAAGTAGCTTGAAGCATCGGAATTGACCTCTCCGCGATTGACAATCAGCAGGTGGGTCCCCAAAGCGGCGACGCTCATTTTGAACGGGTTAGACTTCCGCGGCGGTCTTCGCGGGTGGGCAGGCTACCGCAATGTTGGCAGATGCCAAGCCTCGAACTCAGCGTTCCCACCTTGTTTGGGGAGCAAGCGAACCCGTAAGCTGCTATTCTGACCTTCCGCCATGATCCCCCGATACACGCGCCCGGAAATGGGCCGCATCTTTTCCGATCAGAACCGTTTCCAACAATGGCTCGAAGTGGAGCTGGCGGCGGCCGAAGCGCTGGCGGAGACCGGCGAGGTTCCCGCTGAGGCTGGCGCGGCGCTTCGTGCCCACGCCGGCTTCGAGATCCACCGCATTCACGAGATCGAGCGCGAAGTGAAGCACGACGTGATCGCCTTCACCACCGCTGTCTCTGAGCGCATGGCCGCGGCCGGCCAGGCGGCCGCCGGACGCTGGCTGCACTACGGCCTCACTTCCAACGACGTGGTCGATACCGCCCAGGCGCTGGTGCTGCAACAGGCTTCGCGGCTGCTCGTGGAAGGCGCGCGCGGACTTTCCGCGTCGCTTGAGGGCCGCGCCTGGGAATTCAAGGATGCCGTGCAAATCGGCCGCACCCACGGTGTCCACGCCGAGCCCATCACGTTCGGCCTGAAATTGGCGCTGTGGTACGACGAGATGCGCCGCAACATCCTGCGGCTGGAGCGCGCCTCCGAAGACCTGCGCGTCGGAAAAATCTCAGGCGTAGTGGGGACTTTCGGACACATTGGTCCCGAAGCGGAGGAGAAAATCTGCGCGCGCTTGGGTTTGGAGCCGGCGCCTATATCCAGCCAGATCATCTCTCGAGACCGGCACGCGGCTTGGGTCTCAGCGCTCGCGCTCATCGCCGCCACGCTTGAAAAGATCGCTTTGGAAATCCGCCATCTTCAGCGAACGGAGGTCCGCGAAGCGGAAGAGCCATTCAGCGAGGGCCAGAAGGGATCCTCCGCCATGCCGCACAAGCGCAACCCGGTAACCTGCGAACAGATCTGCGGCCTGGCGCGGGTGGTTCGAGCCAATGTGCAAGCGGCCCTGGAGAACATCGCCTTATGGCATGAACGCGATATCTCCCACTCTTCGGTGGAGCGCGTGATCCTGCCCGATTCCGCCATTCTGACGGATTATCTTTTGTCCAAGACCCAATGGGTGATCGACAAGATGCGAGTTTATCCCGAGCGGATGCGCCGGAACGTCGATCTGACGCATGGCCTGATCTTCTCCGGCCAGCTTTTGCTCGATTTGACCGCCGCCGGAATGCTTCGCGAAGACGCCTATCGCCTGGTGCAGGCTCACGCCATGCGCGCCTGGGAAGACGACGGCGATTTCCGCGCAAGCGTCGAATCAGACAAGGAAATTTCCTATTATCTATCACTTGCAGGATTAGAAGCAGCATTTTCGCTGGGCCGCCATCTGGTCCACGTGGATCGCATCTTCCGCCGCGTGTTCCAAAAAACATCAACTCCTGCAATGACTTAGCTTGTTACAAGAACATTTCATGAAAATTGCAGGATCGAAAACGAGAGGTTTAGGGTAAACTTCAGATAGGAACCGAGATGCGCCACTCCCCCCGTTCTCTGGAGTACGACCTGGCCCGCGTTCTTCTCGTTGACAACGACCCGACGGCTCGCCTCACTTTGAAGACTGTTTTGGAAGCCGGCGGCTATTGGGTCGATTCCGCGGCTAGCGCCGCTGAGGCTGTTGGCAAGCTCGACGAAGGCGAATATGAGCTTGTTTTAAGTGACTTACAACTGGAATCGCCGGAGGCTGGACGGCAAGTACTAGCCCATGCCCGCATGATGGAATATAAGCCGGCCACAGCTCTGCTAACAACCTATGGCAACACCAAGCCCGTGTCCGCGCGCAAGCGCGCGTCTTTGCTCATCAAGCCCGAGGATTTGCCCGGTCTGCTTGGCAAAGTCGCGGAATTGATCTCCGAGCGCGCGACGCGAAGGCTGCAACGCCAGCTTCGGATGGCGAACGCCTGAAGAACCTGCCGGTTACTCCGATTTTGCTAGACTTAGAGCGGTGAAGGCCCTGTCGCGTTTACTCCTGTGGGATTTCCCACGTGCGAGCTGGCAATACGACATCCTGGTTATCCTTATTCTGGGTTTCATTTTTCTAACGCCGAGGGACATCTTCCACGATCAACCACGCGCCGCCAGCGTGGAAATTCTGCCAGCGGAGCAGGGCATGAGCCTATTTTGGATCGCGCCCGAACTTCTTGACGGCGTGCCTTCGCAGGGCCGCATCGCGAAAGCCTCCGCGCTGGTGAACCAGCGCTACAAGCACCGGCAGACCATCATTCGTGTCGAGCCGATCCGCGACGAGGAAATGGATATCACCGGGTACATGGCCTATGCTCGTCCTTAGCGCTCCCGGCGGCAAAATGGGTGGCCTTGGGAAGCTTGTGTTGGGTGGCCTGGTCTTCGCAGGCCTGCTCTTCGCAATGCCGCTCCGGGCGGATTCGCTTTCCGAGGTTTTGGCGCGCATGGATCGCGCCGCGAAGGATTTCATGGCGATCACCGTGGACGTCAAGCAAACCGATTACACCGCCGTCCTAGATGAGTCGAAGGAATCGAGCGGAACTATGGCTCTGCGACGGACCAAGAACGGAAACGAAATGCACGTCAAGTTTTCCGAACCCGATCCCTACGAATGGCAGCTCAGCGGGCACACTGCCAAGAAATACTCACCGCGCGCCAACACCGTGGAAATTTACGATAGCAACAAGCTTGGCACCGCGGAAAAAATGATGCTGACGGGATTCGGCGTCTCGGCCGCCGATTTGAAAAAGGATTACGACATCAAGCTAGTTGGATCGGAGAATATCGGCTCGGTTCCCACCACCCATATCGAGCTGACGCCTAAGTCGGCCGACGTGCGCAAGTACGCCGCGAGGGTCGACTTATGGATCCCCGACGGCCAGGCTAATCCCATCCGCGAAAAGTTCACGGAGCCGTCGAAGGATTACCTTTTGTGCACCTACTCCAATCTGAAGGTCAACCCGTCGCTGCCGGATTCGGCGTTCCGCCTCAATCTCCCGCAGGGAGTGAAAGAACTTCACCCCCAGTGACCGCTCCCTTACGGTCGCGGCCTTACTGAGCCGCCGGCGTCAGCGAGCGGTCCTGGTGCAAGGGTGCGGCCGCGCGCGCCACTCGCTCATCCTTGCGCCGGTTCAGCCGGTCCCACAGAGTTTCGGGGGTGGTGTCGAAGACCGTTTTGGAGTCGCCGCTGAGCACCGTCCAGGCTCCCACGTCGACTTCGTTTTCCAACTGGCCGGGGCCCCAGCCCGCGTAACCGGTATAAAAGCGGAGCGCGGTGGCATCGGCGCCGGCCGCTAGGGCCCTCTTTAGCGCCGCTTCATCCAACAGAGCGACCACGTCGCGCCCCACCTGACGCGTGCCTTGCCTTCCGCCAGTCGAGGCCACCGTGCGGTACAACGCCATTATGCTGGAGGGCTCCACTGGCCCACCCTGGAAGGCGAAATCCTTGCGGCTCGTGGCTTCCCTCACGCCATTCAAAATTTTCGTGACCGGGGTATCCGTTTCGCGATTCAGGATCAGCCCGACCGCTCCTTGATCGTCATAAGTGATCAGATACACCACGGCTCTTTCAAAACTGGGGTCCTTCAGTTTACGGTCCGCCACCAGAATCTTTCCCTGCGCCAAATCGTCGTCCGCCCACAGCGCGGGAACCAATCCCCCTGCCGCCAGCGCACCCACCATCGCCAACCAGACAACTCTTTTCATAATTCCGATTCTCGCTCTTTTAGGGGCATGGGACAATAGGAGTCCATGTCTCAAGACGGGCCTGGAATTGGCCGCGCGCTGCTCAGCGTTACCGACAAGACGGGTATCGTGGAATTCGCGCGGTTCCTTTCCTCCTTGAATGTCGAGATGCTCTCCACGGGTGGAACATTCCGCGTTCTGAAAGACGCTGGGGTCGGGGTCAGGGAGGTGGCCGAAACGACCCAATTCCCGGAGATGCTCGATGGCCGCGTGAAGACTCTGCATCCGCGGATCGCGGGCGGCATTCTCGCCGTGCGATCGAACCAAGCGCACATGCAAGCGCTCGCCCAGCACGGGATCCCTACCATCGATCTAGTCGCCGTGAATCTGTACGATTTCGCGGCGGTGGCGGCGCAGAAAGACGCCTCACGCGAAGAGCTGATCGAGCAGATAGATATCGGGGGGCCTACCATGATCCGCGCCGCCGCAAAGAATTGGCAGGATGTCGCGGTGGTGGTCTCGCCTGAGGATTATCCCGCGATCATGGAGGAGCTTCGAGAGACCGGCGGCAGGCTTTCGCGCGATACCCGGTGGAGCTTAGCCCTGAAGGCTTTCTCGCTAACCGCCGCCTACGACCGTGCCATTTCCGCGCGGCTGCCGGAGATCCCCCCAGCGCACGAACCGCTCCCTGCCATTCTGGATATTCGCGCGCCGCGTACACTTGCGCTGCGCTATGGGGAAAATCCGCATCAATCCGCGGCTCTTTATGCTTCCGGCGCGGAGGGAATCGCCGGCGCCGAGAAGCTCCACGGCCCCGAGCTTTCCTATAACAATCTGGTGGATCTGGACGCCGCCTGGCAATTGATCCAGGAGTTCGAATCTCCCGCGGCTGCCATTATCAAGCACACCAATCCCTGCGGGTGCGCAGAAGGAGAGACGCTCGCCGCCGCGTACGCCCGCGCTTTAGAAGCCGACCCGATTTCGGCGTTTGGAGGCATCCTGTCATTCAATCGCGAGGTGGACGGCGCGACGGCCGCGGAGGTCGCGCGGCAGAAACTCGATGCTATCGCCGCTCCGGGCTATTCTCTCGAAGCGATGGGCGTGTTGGGAACAAAGAAGAACGTGCGGCTGGTGCGAGTCAAACCGGTACCTGCGGGGGGCGGAGCGCCGGAGCTGATCGTGAAATCGGTAAGTGGAGGGTTTCTCGCCCAGACGCCGGACGTGCATAGCCTCTCGCGCGCGGAATGCCGCGTCGCCACGCAGCGCGAACCCACGCCGGAGGAATGGGAGGCGCTGGAATTTGCGTGGAAGGTCTGCAAGCATGTCAAATCCAACGCCATCGTGTACGCCAGACGCGGGCAGACCGTGAGCGTCGGGGCGGGGCAGATGAGCCGCGTGGATTCGGTAAAGGTAGGCGCGATGAAAGCGCTGCTTCCCTTACCCGGATGCGTCGTTGCCTCCGACGCATTCTTCCCTTTTGCCGATGGAATCGAGGAAGCCGCACGCCACGGGGTCACGGCCGTGATTCAGCCTGGAGGCTCGACCTTGCGCGGCCCGGGGGCCGGCGACGAAGGAGCCATCGCGGCAGCGAATCTCCTGGGTTTGGCGATGGTCTTCACCGGCGTCCGGCATTTCCGCCATTAGCAGATAAGGCGTAGTAGCGCGTTATTCTATTGGGCGAGAGGCTCCGCAATGGTTGAGTTGCCTGCCAGCAAATATATCGAAAAGCGCGAAAGCGGTTACTACATCGCGGGTACCCGGATTGGTCTCGCGGTCCTGGTGGAGGAGTTCCGCGGGGGAGAATCGCCGGAGGCGATTCTGCAATCGTATCCGTCCATCGGATCCCTTTGTAAGGTCTACGGGGCGATTACGTTTGTTTTGGAAAACCCAGAGGGCATCGAGTGCTATCTTCGCGACCAGGGCAGATTATGGCAAGAGCTCCGCGAAAAGCATCCGCTTCCCGCCCGCGTTCGTGACGCCCTCCTTCAAGCCGGTAAGAGCCAGGCTTGAAAATCCGCTTCCAGGCGGACGCGAACCTAAGTCCGGCGATAGGGGCGGGACTTGTCCGGAGAGAACCGGCCGTCGACTGGCAAGCGGCGCTGGGAGTTATACCCGAGGCCATGCCGGACCCTGAAGTCCTCATGCTGGCGGCGCAGTCCGGCCGCGTTCTGGTGTCGCGCGACATCTCGACTCTGCCGGGGCATTTGGCATCTTTCACCGCTTCCCATCATTCGCCTGGGCTCATTTTGATTCCACGGCCAATGCGGATCGGAGTAACCATTGAACGACTGCTGCAATTCTGGTTGCTTGGTCCGCGGGGGACCTGGAGGGCCAGATCTGGTGGCTCCCATAGAGCGGCACTTGGAAATACTTTGACGATGCGCTTGCCATGACTATCTAGATCCCCCCCGGCCAACAGCCGGTCCGAAAGTCTATCGCCCTACGCGCACGTTATAATTATCGCGAATGGACATCTACGATGAAATCGTCCGTCTGCGCAAGCTCGGCCAAAAGTGCGCGCTGGCGACCATCGTACAAGTGCGCGGATCCATTCCCAGCTACGAAAGCGCCAAGCTTCTGGTACGAGAAGACGGCTCGATGATGGGCACCGTCGGCGGTGGTTGCGTCGAGGCTGAAGTATGGAACGCCGCGCGCGAAGTGATCGATACGGAAAAGCCAAAAAATCTCTCTTTCTCCCTCGGCCAGGACGCCGCCTACGATGAGGGGCTGATTTGCGGAGGACAATTGAACATTTTTGTCGAGCCGGTCATTCCCCAGCCGCAGGCCTTCATCTTCGGCGGCGGCCATGTGTCCAAAAGCATTTCGAAAGTCGCCACCATCGCCGGATTCTCCACAATCATCGTCGATAATCGCGAAGCATTCGCGAATCCGGAGCGGTTTCCTGACGCCGACGCCACCTACGCGGAGGAATACGAGGACGTTTTCCCCAAGCTCCCCGTGACCGCCTCGAGCTATCTGATCATCGTGACCCGCGGCCATCGCGACGATATGCGCGTGCTGCGCTGGGCCGTCACCACCCAGGCGCGCTATATCGCCATGATCGGCAGCAAGCGCAAGACGATCTCCGTGATTCACGAGCTCGAACACGAAGGTTTCCCGCGCGACGCGTTCGAGAGAATCTTCGCTCCCATGGGATTGGAAATCGGCGCCCAAAGCCCGGAGGAGATCGCCATTTCGGTGGTGGCGGAGATGATCGCCGTGCGGCGTTCCCCCGACGCCGATTGGCGGTCGCTCTCCAAATCGATCTTCGCGCACGAACGGCTCAAGGCGCTGTTGAAGTGATCTTATTGAAGTGACCTTACTTAAGTGATTTGGGGCATCATTCTTGCCGCCGGAGCTTCGCGTCGGATGGGCGCGCCCAAGGCTTTGCTGGATTATCGCGGCGAAACTTTTCTGGACCGTTTGATTCGCGTCGTCGGCATCGTCGCCGAGCCGCTGGTGGTTCTAGGCTATCGCGCGGAAGTCGTGCAGGCGGGCTCCAAGAACCCAGCGAAATTCGTCGTCAATCCCGATCCCCGGCGTGGCCAGTTGAGTTCTCTCCAAACTGCGCTCGCGGCCGCACCCACCGATTTCGAAGGTTTTCTCTTCATCCCCGTCGATTGCCCCGCGGTCGCCGAGGAAACCGTGCGGCGCCTGGCTGCGGCCTTTGCGCGCCGCGATCCCGCAACTCTCTTCGTCATCCCCCGATGCGGCCAAGGGCGCGGACAAAAGCGCGGCCACCCGGTTTTCGCCGCACCGCCTATCGCGCGCGAGATCCTCGCGCTGCCGCCTACCGACCAGGCTCGCGACGTCGTCCATCGTCATGTGCCCGACACCCTTTATGTGGATGTTGACGATGCCGGCATCCTCGCCGATATCGACGATCCCGCCGCCTACCGTCAGTTGATCGAGGCCGCGCTGTGATTCGCAAAGTCCTGTTGGCGGCCGCGCTCGCGGCTGTCTTGGCCCTTGCGGCGCTGTTTCTTCCGCTCGATTTCCTGCGGCCCGAAGTAGCCAGGGCCATGGAGCGCAGCTTGGGCCGCAAAGTCGACATCGGCCACGTGCATGTAAGTCTTTTCGGCATACCCGGATTGACACTCGACGACGCGGTCATCCACGAAGATCCCCGCGCCGGCATCGAGCCGTTCGCCTATGTCCCTTCGTTGAGCGCCGGGATTCGCGTGCTGAGCTTGTTTCGCCGCCACCTCGATCTCTCCAGCCTCAACCTGGGAGACGCCACCATCAATCTGGTCAAGAGCGCATCGGGAACCTGGAACTTCCAAATGCTGCTCGAGCAGGCTTCCCACAACGGCACGGCGCTGCCGGAAATCAAAATCCGCGGCGGCCGCGTGAATTTCAAATTTGCCGACACCAAATCCGTCTTCTTCTTCGACGACGCCGACCTCAACGTCTCCCCTTACGGCCGGGGCTCGGTGGAATTGCGCTTCTGGGGCGCGCCTTCCCGCACCGATCGCCCGGCCCGCGATTTTGGACATCTGTTTGTCCGCGGCAACTGGAGCCCGGCCGCCAAAGGCGCTCCGCCGCGCCTGGATTTACGCGTCGAGTTGGAGCGCAGCGGCCTGGATGAGGTTTCGCGGCTCATCGATCCCCGCGGATTTGGCCTGCACGGCATTGTGTCGTTCGAAGCAGAGCTCGGAGGCCCGCCCACGGCCTTGCAAGTCGCCGGAGCCTTGCACATCGAAGACGTTCATCGTTGGGACCGTTTGCCCCGTCCGGGCCGCTGGACCCTTCCGTTCCAGGGCGCCCTGGATTTGATCTTGCAGCGATTGCAACTCGCGACAGTTGCGGAATCGCCCGATACGCCGCTAGCGCTCGAATTTCGCGTGTCGAATTTTCTCTCCGCGCCGCAATGGGACGCGAGCGCTCGGCTGAATCAAGCTCCGCTCGCCGCGCTGGTCGAGATTGCCCGCCACATGGGCGCGCCCATCTCGGATCAAATCACCGCTGACGGAAGCGTTTCCGGAGACGTGGGGTATACGGAAAACAACGGCTTCGAGGGCCGCCTGGAGTTGCAGGATGCTTCGCTCCGCTTGCCCGAAGCCGAGCCGCTGCGGGCCTCCTCGACCGAGGTTTCCCTCGGCGGCGGAGCCCTGTATTTCCAGTCCTCTGTGGAGATTGGCCCGAAGCAAAACGCCGAAATCGAAGGATCCTATGCGTTCGCCGCGCCCCGCGATTTTGATGTTCGTATCTCAACGCGCGGCTTGAATGTGCGCGACATGCGATCGTTCGGCCTCACCGGTATTCCCCTGCTCGAGCAAACTTCTCAGGGATCCTGGCGCGGATGGGCGCGCTATCGCGCGGGCGATTGGTCAGGCGAATACGATCTTCAGAACGCTCGCATCGCGGTCGAAGGCCTGGCCGATCCCGTGCGCATCCAATCCGCTTCCGTTCGGTTGAACGGCAAACGCACCATCGTCAACCGGCTGAGCGCCCGGGTGGGCGGCATCGCTTTCACGGGCGATTATCAATGGACCCCCGACGCCCCGCGCCCGCACCATTTCCATATCGCCATTGCCAACGCCGATGCGGCCGAATTAGCGCGAATAGTGGCGCCCACGCTGGAAAGGGAACGAGGATTCTTCGCGCGCACTCTGGGCCTGGCTCCCGCCCCTCTGCCGCAGTGGCTCAAAACGCGCCGCGCCGATGGCGACATTTCCATAGATGCGCTTTCCATCGCCGGAGCAGCTATACACCTGGATCATGCCCGCCTGCTCTGGGATGGAGGATTCGCGCGTCTGACGGGTCTCGATGCTCACTGGATCGGCGATGACGCCCCCGGCGCCACCATCTCCGGCGATCTCGAGATCGGTTTGGAAGACCGCGCTCCGCATTTCAAGCTCGACGGCAAAATCAGCGGTGTGCCCTATAAGGGCGGCCAGATCGATTTCGAAGGCGCCATGGAAGCTGAAGGTTTAGGCACGGAATTTCTCGAAACCGCGCGCGCGCAAGGCCGGCTCCGCGCTCGGTCCATCGCGCTGGCTCCCGACGCCGAGTTTCGCTCCGCCGCCGCGTGCTTCGAAATGCTCGGTTCTCCCAATGGCCCGCTCTGGAAGTTTGGAAGCGTGGAAGCCGCCTCCGGCGCCGATCTCTATACCGGCTCGGGCGTCTCCCAACCCGACGGAAAACTCCTGCTGGATCTCAACCGCGGCGGCCGCCCCGTCCGGTTCGTGAGCACTCTCACTCCCGCGCAGCAGTAGGGCACACAGGAGTCAGGAGACAGGAGTCAGGAGACAGGAGTCAGGAGACAGGAGTCAGGAGTCAGGAGCCGCGGTCGCGGCTCTGTAACTGAGCCGCGACCGTAGAGAGCGGTCTCGCTGAGGCTAATTACGGCCGCGGCGGAACGCTGCCCTTCCATCTGCGAAACTCAAGAGATGGCGCGCTTCAAACCAGCGGGTTCGCAGAAGGCGAAATCCAGCGCCGCGAAATCCAAGTACGGCTTCATCCCTTGCGCCATCCTGATCCTAATAGGCTTCGTTATGATCATTCTGTTGTTCTACTTCGGCTTAAGCTCCAGCAAATGACCCTCCCGCAAGTGACAGTTCGAATCGACCAGCGCGCGCCCGGCGATCTGCGGCCGGTGAAAGTGAATCCGGATTATCTTCTGACGGCGGAAGGCTCGTGCCTGATCGAGACGGGCAACACGCGAGTCTTGTGCGCCGCTTCAGTGGAAGAGACAGTGCCGGGCTTCTTGCGCAATTCGGGCAAGGGATGGATTACGGCGGAATATTCGATGCTGCCGCGTGCGACGGCCACGCGGACTCCGCGGGAAATCACTAAGGGGCGAGCGTCAGGGCGCACCATGGAGATTCAGAGGCTGATCGGGCGGTCGCTGCGGTCCGTGGTGGATCTCGCTGCGCTGGGGGAACGCAGCTTGATTCTGGATTGCGACGTGCTTCAAGCGGACGGAGGGACGCGAACGGCGGCCATCACTGGCGCGTGCATCGCGCTCTCGATCGCTCTTCGGCAGCTCGTGAAGTTCGGATTGCTGAAGCGTTCGCCGATGCGCGATTGGGTAGCCGCGACCAGCGTGGGGATCGTGGGAGGCGCGGCCATGCTGGATCTGTGTTACCAGGAAGACTCGCAAGCCGAGGTGGATATGAACGTCGTGATGACGGGCTCGGGCCGCTTCGTCGAGGTTCAAGCGACAGCGGAGAAGACGCCCTTCGATGACGCGCAATTCGCCGGACTTTTGTCGCTGGCGCGCAAAGGCATAGGAGAGCTGATCGCGATTCAAAGGACGTTCGATACGGCGTGATCGTCTATTGCGCGACCTCGAATGCCGGCAAGCTTCGCGAATTCCAAGCGGCGGGCGAGGGTTTCGACGTACGGAGGCTTCGAGCGGCGGTTCCCCCTCCCGAAGAACCCGGATTGACTTTCAAGGAAAACGCCATAGCCAAGGCGGAATACTATGGGCGGTTCGAGAAAGGATTTCTGTTTGCCGAGGATAGCGGGCTGGAAGTGGACTCGCTAGGCGGCGAGCCAGGGGTTTACTCGGCGCGCTACTCCGGACCGAACGCGACGGACGAGGAGAACAACGCTCGGCTGCTGGCGCGACTGGAGGGCGTCAAAGATCGGCGGGCGCGGTTCGTGTGCGCGGTAGCGCTGGTGAAGGACGGCGCGCTGGTGAAGACCTTTCGTGGCGCAGTAGAAGGGCGCATCGCCGATCGGCCGCGCGGAACCAACGGCTTCGGCTACGACCCGCTCTTCTATTACGAACCGTTCGGCTGCACGTTCGGCGAAGCGTCGCTATCGGAGAAAATGAAGGTCAGCCACCGGGGGCAGGCTCTGGCGCAGATGTTCGGTTTTCTGGGAAAGCTCGCCTAAAGACAATACTGTTCAGTTGGCCGCCAAGGAAGCGGGTCGGTGCGCTTTGAAATCCAATCCGGGGGCGCGCCTTAGAGCCCGGTATACTGAATGGCTTCACCGGACCGGGCCGCAAGCATGCGGTCCATGCGAATCTGTGATGTGACCGGGGTACGTATGAGTTTGCGGCAGCCTAAGCTAAAGCCCGTCATCTTTGTGTCGCATACAGGGAACGACGAGTTTATCCAATTACTCCGTATGTACTTGGGTGATTGCGACGTTGTCGTCAGCGACTGGCGTGACCAAGCCGGTCTGCTGATCGCAAAAAAGGTGCGAGAGGATATTTCGCGGGCCGATCTCGTGGTCATCGTCCTGACAGAGCCTGCTCTGCGCTCGGCATGGGTACAACAAGAAATCGGGTTCGCCCTAGGCCAAGAGAAAAAGGTAGTTCCGGTTCTGGAGCATCTTGATACGTCGACCAGCGACACCCTTCCAGCACTTTTGGTCGGCGTCGAATGGGAGCGATACGTGAAAACGGCCATTCCAGAGTCGGCGCTTCGAACCGCTATGCGCGTCAGCCAGATGCTCCAGGAGGACCTGGTGCGCGTTTTCCGCACCGATTGGGAATACCGGCAATGGTGGGTCACCATGGACGAACGTCTCTATGCCACCGAGAACCTCTATTGGGCCACGCCGCACGATACTTGGGCCTGGCTCATGGCCCACACCGATCAGGTACCGACGGATCTCAAATACCGCGTCTTAATTCGCGGTGACCTTGAGTTTGATCGCACTACCGTCTCCTCCCACTACAGCGAGGAAGAAGTTGTGTTCGGGGTTCGGGAGCTTTCGGGGATCGAGGAGACTTGCGTCATCGGCAGTCTGGTCGTGCATACACTTTGGGAACCGGATTTTCAGGAAATGCTTGATCACTTTCTGCAAACCGCGCCCTCCGGGGAGCAGCTGATTCGGTGGTATAGCGATTTCGCTCATCGGGACACGAGAATCGAGGTTCGTGTGAGCCTCGACGCGAGTCGTGCCGCGAGCCATCGTCGTAGACTGGATGTGCTTTTCGAAAAATACAGCCGCGACCGGGCGTCTCATCCGATTCACTTCACGCCGTCTTCTTCCGCGCTTCGACCATGATGGTGGATCCGGCGCGGCAGGCGGCTTCGACCAAAGTGAAAGGGGTGAGGAGCGCGGCGAGGCTCACATAGGCTAGATCGTTCCACAATTTCCGGAGCGGCGATTCGCGCGTTCGACGGACGCGGCGAGCCATGGGATCAAGGTTGGGCGCGAGAGTGGTGGCCATACCAGCCGGATTGTCGCGGACGGAGAAATGCTTGGTCCGCAGAGGCTGAAATCCGCAGCCCTCCAGCAGCGTGAGCAGATCACGCTCGCGAAAATCGATCAGATGGCGTGGAACGTCGATTCCATTCCAGCGCTCGCCGAAAAGAAGGAACTGCCAGCAGGCGGCGTTGGGAACCTGCACGATCAAACGGCCTTGAGGGCGGAGCAAGCGGTGGGCGGCTTCGAGATAAGCGGCGGGATCGTATAAATGCTCGAGCACGTGAAACATGGTGATGGCGGCGCAGGAGGAGGGTGCAAGAGGAGCACGCGAGAGGGTTGCGCAGACCGCGGGAACGCGGTATTGGCGCCAGGCAGCGTGGGCCGCGTCGAGTGAAAAATCTAAACCCAGCACGCGCTTTGCGCCGCGCGCGGCCAGCATGGAAAGAAACAATCCGCCGCCACATCCCACGTCCAGCACCACGCCGGCATCCCCATCTTCAGGGCGGCAATCGCGCAAGGCCCGTTCGACAAATCGGAGATGATCGCGCAAAACGAATCGGCGGTACATTTGTTCCCCGCGATCGGCGATGGTCGAATCGGGGACGAACCAGTACTCGGTCGGATAATAACGAGCAAGCTGCGCCGGCGTAGGCCGCGGATCCAGGCGGATCAGCCGGCAGCGGCGGCATTCGACGATTTGGAAGATTTCGGAGGTGGTTTGGTAGAGACGATCGGTGGCGGGGAATAGGGCGCGGAATTCGAGCCCGCCGCATGCGGGGCAGATCGAGGCACGAGATGCGGCTGGCTCTATACCGCTTGTTCGGAGATCTCTTTGAGCGGAATCCGGTAGTGGAGCAGCAGCCTGCGAATCTGGCGAGGGCTGAGACGGCGTCGCACCGACCGGCGCTTGCGCAGCATCCGCGGGATCATCGGCAATGCCGACCAGGTTCCACGCACGAAAGCCAGGGCCGCCTGCAACTTGCCCCACGAGCCGGGATAGTGGCGGCTCTCGCCTTTGTTTCGTGCCGCCGCCCATATCCCCGCGGCGATTCTTGCGAAATGATACGCGCCGTTTGCCCACAGAAGGTTCCAAGGGAACAGCTTAGCTGCCAGCAGCAGCCGATTGCGTTCAATCAGCGTGAGCCGCTGGGCCGAGCCGAGTCCCAAAGTCGCCCCGCGGCGATGGCGCGCCACCGCTGCGGGAACATACAAACATCGCCAGCCCGCGATCCGGCCTCGCAGGCCGAGTTCAGCGTCATCGGCGTAGGCAAAGAAATCCTCGTCAAATCCGCCAATGTCTTCTAGCATCGCACGACGGTACATCGCGGCGCATCCGTCGGGCCACAGGGTTTCTTCCAGGCGGTCGAACTGACCATGGTCGATCTGGCCGGAGCCGCGCCCGCGATTCTGGCCGTCGGGATAGATGAGATGGCCGCATTTGTCGATGCGGGAGGGGTCCTCCCAAACCAGGATTTTTGAAGCCGCCATGCCAATGTCCTCCCCGGAGAGGATCGCGGCTTCAAGCGCGGCAAGCCATCCGGGATCGGCTTCAGCGTCGTTGTTCAACAGCGCCACCAGTTCCGATCGAGTGGCCGCAAAACCCTGGTTATTGGCGGCGCAAAAGCCGCGATTCAGCGCATTGGAAATGAGCCGGAGGGGGACGGGGTAGGACGGCGCCATGGCTTGGACCATGGCGGCGCTAGAGTCCTGAGAGCCATTGTCGACCACAAGCACTTCAAAGTCCAAATGGGTTTGGGCGGCCAGGGAAGCCAGGCAGGCGTGAAGCAGCTCGGCACGATTCCAATTAACGATAATTACCGCGATTTTGGCCATTGGCGGGGCGGGAGTTGTTGTATTATGGTAGCTCTTAGTTCCATTACTTTTGGCAGGACTGCTTATGACCTCCGTAGGAATAGTGCTTCGGAGCGCGCGAGAAAAGCAGGGTCGGGAAATGGCAGAGATCGCGGAGGGCCTCTGCATCACCCAGCGGTATTTGCGCGCCATTGAACAAGACGATCTGAAGAGCCTTCCGGGCGTCTTTTTTTATAAGAGCTTCGTGAGGCAATATGCGGCGACGCTGGGAGTGCCGGATCGTGAGATCCAGCCGGCGCTCGACTCCCTGGTACGGAGCCATCCGGACCCAGCGCTGCCGGCAAAAGAGCCCGCCGGGCCGATAAGACTGGCGGACGAAAGCGGCGGCCGTGTGCGGCGCTCGCTCGATCCCGTTCTCGAGGCGCTGAATCGCGAGTATCTGAGCGATCACCGCGTCGGGCTTTCGGTGGCCACCCTGGCGGCGGTGGTTCTGGCCTGTTCGGGATTCTACACCTGGTGGACTCGAGCGCCGAGAATCTTGCCGCGCGCGGCCACAGCGTCCGTCCCTACTGAGTCCACGACCGCCACAACTCCCGCTGCCACTGCCACTGCGGTTCAGACAGCCAACGACAGCACGGGGTTGGTGTTGTCGCTGGCGGCGACCGAGCGAGTGTGGCTTTCTATCACCAGCGGGGGGAAAGAGATTTTTTCGGGCATCCTCCAGCCCGGCGAGACGAAAACTCTTTCGGGATTGGAAGCGGCGCAGATGAAAGTAGGGAACGCCGGGGGCATCGAAATCCACTGGAATGGAAAGCCGGTGGGTCCGCTGGGGGCGAGCGGCGAGGTGCGCACCGTCGTGCTGACACCGGACAACACGCAGATTCTGGAGCCGAAGGCCCCCGAGGAGCCGAGTTCCACCTTATAGTTGTCAGCTGTCAGCCAGACCGTGAACTGCGAACTGATGACTGATAACTAAAGACTGACAACTCTCGTGCCCGAGCTTCCCGAAGTCGAAACCGTTGTCCGTTCGATCGCGGGACACATCGCCGGACGCCGCATACTCGCGGCCAGCTTCAATTCGCGTTTCGTGACTCCGGGCAATCGGACCGCACTTGCTCGAAGGCTCGCCGGGCGGGTAATAAACAGCGTGCGCCGGCGTGGAAAATTCATTGTTATCGAACTGGACCAGGGGACGCTCACTATCCATCTGGGCATGACCGGCAAGCTGCTGCTGGAAGGGGAGCCGGGCGAGCACACGCACGGAATCTTCTCGCTCGATGGGTCGCCGGAAGGCGGACGAATCCTCTACGACGATCCTCGCCAATTCGGGCGCATCGAATGGAGCGCGAAAGAGCCGGCACGCATCGCACGGCTAGGCGCGGAGCCGCTGGAGATCGGGCTGGAGGAATTCGGGGAACGGCTGCGGCGCAAAGCGCGCATCAAGGCGCTGCTACTCAACCAAAGATGGCTCGCGGGACTCGGAAACATTTACGCCGACGAGAGCCTGTTCGCGGCGGGGATCCATCCGTTGGCCAGCGCGGCGAAATTAAGCGGGGCGCGCATAAGCCGTCTGCACCAAGCCATCCGCGAAACGCTGACGGAGGCCATCGCCATGGGCGGCTCCTCGATTTCCGATTACGTGGATGCGAATGGGCGCCGGGGATGGTTTCAGGTGCGCCATCGGGTGTACGGGCGCGAAGGAGAGCCGTGCGTGAATTGCGGGACGGCGATCCGCAAAATTCTGGTGGCGCAGCGCGGCACGCATTTTTGCCCGAAATGCCAGAGACGCTGAAATTATCCGGCCGCTCGCAGGATTTCATCGGCCACGGAAGCCACCACTTTCATGGCCTTGACGTCGTGGACGCGGACGATGTGGGCGCCGTGCAAGATAGCGGCCGTGACGGCAGCGGCGGTTGCGAATTCGGTCAGCTCGGACGTCTCGCTGGAAAGAAAATGCTTGCGGGAAGGCCCGGCGAGAATGGGTAGTTCCAGGCGCGCCAGGGCGCCCAACTGCGCGAGGATCTCGGCGTTCTGTTCCTTGCGCTTGCCGAAGCCCAGGCCCGGATCGATGACGATGCGTTTGCGTTCCACGCCAGCCCGCACCGCGCGGTGAACGGAGGCCTCGAGCTCGCGGGCGACAGTGCCCGGCGCGTCCTTGAGAGGAGGCAGCTTCAGCCAGGTCGCCGGCGTCCCGCGCATATGATTCAGAACCAGCCCGGCGCCGCCCTGAGCGGCGGTGCGCGCCATTTCGGGATCGAAAGTGAACGCGCTGGGATCGTTGATGATGGCCACGTCCAACTCCAGCGCCTTGGCGGCCACGCCGGATTTATAAGTGTCGACGGAAATCGGCGTGGCCATGCGATTCCTCACGCGCTTCAAAACCGGAACCAGCCGCCGCAGCTCCTCGGCTTCCGATATAGGCTGCGATCCGGGGCGGGTGGATTCCGCGCCGATATCGACAATGTCCGCGCCTTCTTCCTCGAGCTCCACAGCCCGAGCGAAGGCCCGATCGGGGTCCTGATATTTGCCGCCATCGGAGAAAGAGTCGGGGGTGACGTTGAGGATGCCCATGATTAAAGTGTGGTCGCCGAGGGGCAGGGTACGGTCTGCGAGCTTCCATTCGAACCGCTTGCGCATCATGGCGTTCTTCAGAGTACCAATACTCGCAATCCGTTCATAACGCGACCGCTGCCGGCCCAGAGGGCACCCCGTCGCGGCTCTGTATCGCATGTTTTACACAGAGCCGCGACCATAGGGAGCGATTTGGTGAGCCTTCTGCGCTTAGCATTTTCCAATCGAAGAATGATACTGAAATCGAAAACGGTTTCCAACACAAGATGATCCTGAAAAGCGCGGGATGAGGGGCAAACAGTGCGCAGGGCCCTCCTGACGTGGGCAATGGTTGGGAAGAACTTTTCGAAGAACTCGGGGCCGACCAACGGGAGGCGCGACACAGCCCCAAGCGTCGTTTCCGGGAGCGCCCTTTCCCTCATATAAGGTAGGTCTTCGGAACGGCCCGGAGCTGTCCAGGGCGCGCGCTTGGCGCGCGGCGCAGCGAACCCTTGACAGCGAGGACCGTTCTGGAACATGGAGTCAGAGGGAAAGGGCGCGGGGGTCTCAGGGGGTGTGAACCCCCTGGCGGG
>DATDGT010000201.1:0-24976 GCA_036521975.1 Bryobacteraceae bacterium | reverse complement strand
TTACTCACTATCGCGCAGACGTGCAAGCGGCAGAGGCGCCATGTCTTGGGTTACCTCACGGATGCCGTCCGCTGCCACCGCCGTCAGGTTACTGCACCTTCCCTGCTTCCACTACGATCCACGACCACGTGAACGGTTACGCTTGAGATTCTTGAGCAGTTGTTCCAGATCTTCAGTCATCGTCCTGTGGTTCCCTGTCCAGCAGAAAATATTCGCGAGTCACGCGCCGGAGAATCATGCGCTCCAGCCGGTCCAGGTCGTACAGCCCATAGCGGGCGGCCTCCTGAATCGCTCCCAGCAGCGGTTCGCGCGGGTACTCGCGCACGAATCGCAGCAGTTGCCGCAGAGCCAGCGTGATCACTTTGCGGCTTCGCTGCTTCAACCCCGCCACATACTCGGCCAGTTCGGGCGCGGCGGTGAGGATGGCATTCTCTTCCGGATGCGGATTGGGGCGTGGCGCCTGCTGGCCTCGTGGCGGCCGATGTTGGGCCAGCATCACGCGCTGGTGCTCGGCTTCCGCAATACGGCGATGCGTTACCAGCCGACGCGCATCCAGTTGGAGCTCAATCTTGTCTTTGGTTTCGCGCACTTCCACCCGGCGGCCGATCCAATCCACCGGAACCGAGTAGCGGTTGGTATGCAGCGCCACATAGCCTTCGATATCCACCAGCCGCTGATGCAGCCGGTAGACCTCGGGAATCCACGCCGGCAGCGGCTTCAGATGGAGCCGTTCCACCGCGAATAGCTCGCGGGGCACAGCGCGGATATGTTTCTTGTAAGTCGAGTTCACCTTGTCGCACCATTCCCGCGCCCGCTGATTCAAGTCTTCCCAACTGGAGAAGCTGCGCCCCGCCAGGAAATTTCCTTCAATGAAGTGGAAAGGCCGTTCTACGCGCCCCGAGCGGTTGGCGTTGCCGATCGCGTGCGCCACGAACTGGAAACCGAACCGCTCGCCAAAGGCCGCCATTTCGGGCGCTGGAACCATCTCGCGCCCACTGCCGCGCGCCACTACCACATGCGTGTTATCGATCATGACCCGTTTGGCCGCGCCGCCCAGATACCGCAGTGCCTCGGTAAGAAACACCTTGCAATCGAAACGTTGGAAGGTGGGATAGCACTGGAACAACAGCATGCGCGAGTAGCACAGCACGGCCGAGGCGGTCTGTACCTTACGTTTCTTGTCCGCCAGTTCGATTGCATGCGGGGAGGTGTCATGCTGCATCTCCTCGCCTAATCGTAAGCACTCCGTAATGGGAAGGAAGCCCGCTGCGGAGCGAATTTACAGCACTTTAATAGGACTGTCGCTTCCGATTATTGGGCGTGTGCGATTCTCGGTTTCCGAGGAGATGCTCATGCCCGTTCAATCGTCTTCGACTACATCGCGGTTGGAAGAATTTGAAGTTCATCTAAAGGCCGAGCGGTATGCCGCGCAGATTCAGCAGCGCTACTTGTGGATTGCGCAGCAGTTTCTTGATTACCTTGGGAGAAAATGTATCGCGGTCGAGGCGGTGGGTGCGCCGCAGTTGGAGGACTTCCTGCGATGGGAGCTTCGAAGTTGGCGTAGGCGGCACGGACGGAATCCGCGGAATACCGCCGAATGGCGAGGGCGCTACAAAACTGCCGTCAACGTTTTCCTGCGGATGGTGCACCGACATTGGCCTGTTGTAGCCGCTCCGACAACGACCATCGAAGCATTCCACCGCGATATGGTCCAGGGATATGAGGCGTGGATGCGGGAACTGCGCGGGTTGGCATCAGTAACACGGTCGACCCGTACAACACAAGCCCTGAAATTCCTGCATGAGTTGGGATCGCGCAGCGAACAAGAGAGTCTTGCGCACCTGGGCGTTCACGACATCGATGCGCACCTGCAGCAGCGTTGCAAGGGGTTGCGTCGGCGAACTATCGAGAGCTACACGGTGTGCCTTCGAAGCTTCTTGCGCTATTTGCATGGCAGCGGACGGACTGTTCTCGATCTGAGCCGTACCATGATCGGACCACGGATCTATGATGACGAGCAGATTCCTTCGGCACTGCGTCCCGAGGAAATTCAAGCCGTCCTCGCCGTGACTCGTCAGGACTGCTCGCCGGTTGGCCGACGCGATCACGCCTTTTTGATGCTGCTGGCCACTTACGGCTTGCGAGCCGGCGAAATCGTTGCATTGCGTTTGGAGGACATCGACTGGAAGAAAGATATCCTTCGCGTGCGGCACTCGAAGACGGGGGTGGAATCCGAACTGCCGTTGCTTCGTGAAGCCGGCGAAGCGGTGCTTCGTTATCTGGAAAAGGCTCGCCCAGAGAGCAAACATCGAGAGCTGTTTCTGCAGGTCCACGCGCCGTATCGGGCCTATAAACACGGATCGATTCTTAATTGTGTCATCAGCGCTCGTCTTAAGATGGCCGGCATCACTCCTCGTGGAAGGAAAGGTCCTCACGCCTTTCGCCATGCACGAGCGGTCAGTTTGCTGCGCGCCGCCGTTCCCCTCAAGATCATTGGCGATGTCCTGGGGCATAGATCCGCCGAATCCACCGCGGTGTATCTGAAACTCGCGACGGAGGATTTACGCGCCGTCGGCTTAAACATCCCAAAGGAGGTATTGCCATGACTCGCTCATCCTCGGCCGGCGCCGACTCTGTCGGCGGCTTTGTGCGTACTCAGCGTTTTCGGTATCAAGAGACCCGCAGAATCTATGGCCATATCCTACGTGCTTTTCAATCGTTCGTCGTCGGATGCTCCGATGCCGCGCCGCTGTCCATAGCAAACCTGCAAGAATGGCTCCGGGAAAAGCGGCAGATGTGGCCTCTTCACATGGTCTGCCATCGGGCTCGACTTGTGGAGCGCTTCCTGGAATGGTCGCAGGCCCAAGGCGCGATCTCCACGAATCCATTTGCTGAATTGCATCGCCACTACGGGTCGCGGACAACACCGATTGTGCGTGCGCTGGTCAGCGAGGACGTCGAGGCGGCATTGCGAAAACTACGTCCTTTGCCGCGGTTTGGAAGCTTCCTCGGAAACGCGATGGCGGATCACGTCGGGCTGATGCGCTCACTCGGCTATCGTTATGACGTCAACGAACGTATCTTGCTTCGCTTCGACCGGTTCCTACAAAGCCATACAGAGCTGGCCGACAACACGTTGAACCAGCTTATTGAAGCGTGGGTCCAAAGCGATCCCTCCCCAAACCGTTTGTGGGAGGCAAAGAGAGTGGGACAACTGATGTTGAAAGCGATGCGTCGGCTCGACCCCGCCGCCGCAATCGTCCCGATGAGTATCGAGATGTGCCAGCCAGTACGCCGCGAGCTGAGGCGACCGTACGTGTACTCCGATGAAGAAATACAAAGGCTCTTAAACGCAGCGCTCGCGTTCCCGTCTCCAAAGGCGCCGCTGCGTCCGCTCAGTCTCTACACCATGGCGGTCCTCGCTTACTGCGCGGGACTGCGAGTGGGCGAGATCGTTCGCCTGACATTGGCAGACGTAAATCTGCAGGACGGCACGATCGAGATTCGGGAGACGAAATTCTTCAAACATCGTCGACTCCCGCTGGCCGCAGGGGTGATCGCAGCCCTGAAGAACTACCTTGTGGCCCGTGAACAAGCCGGAGGGCCGACGAACTCTGATAGCGGCTTGTTCTGGAATCAAAAGTTCGGACGGCGCTACTCGTATGGTGGATTGTGCATCCTCCTGGTCGACGTATTGCGCCGTGCCGGCCTTAAGCCGGCCACCGGACGGATCGGGCCGAGAATCCATGATCTCCGTCACACGATGGTGGGCCACCGTATGCGCGACTGGTACAAGGAGGGCATCAACCCAGAATCGAAACTACCTCACCTGGCGACCTACCTCGGGCATAGAGACATCGCATCCACCCTCATCTATCTGAACCTCACGCCAGAACTGTTATACGAGGCGAGCGAACGCTTTCGGAAGAACGGCGCGGCAACACTGCAGATAACGGGAGAGTCGCTATGAAACCGTGCTCTCTCGCAAATCTGCTGCATGCATTCTTCCATGAATGGATGGGACAACAGCGAAATTTGTCCCGTCACACTGTGTTGTCATATCGAGACACATGGAAGCTGTTGCTGCGGTTCGTCTCTGAACGGAAACGTCGAGCGGTCACCGCACTGTTGCTGTCCGATCTGGCAGCCACAGAAGTACTCGCGTTCTTACAATACCTGGAGGACCAAAGGAAAGTATCGATCGGCACTCGCAACTGTCGCCTGGCCGCCATCCACAGCTTCTTCGCCTTTGCTGCACGTCGCGAGCCACTGGCGGTCGCGCAGTGCGCTGAGATTGCACGAATCCCGGTAAAGAAGATGAACCGGCCCGCCATGTGTTATCTGGACGCGGAGGAAATCACAGCGATCCTCCAGCAGCCGGACCGGTCGAATCGCGAAGGACAGCGCGATCACGTATTACTCGCGTTCCTTTACAACACCGGAGCTCGCATCCAGGAAGCGCTGAACGTGTGCCCTGAGGCAATCCGCTTCGAATCACCCGCCCAAGTGGCGCTCTTTGGAAAAGGCAGGAAAACCCGAGGCTGCCCATTGTGGCCTGAAACGGTAGATCTGCTCAGAGCCTTGCTGAAACGCCAGCCCCGTGCGGACCATCAGCCAATCTTCGTGAACTGCTACGGCCAACCGCTCGGTGCGGCGGGGGTACGATTCAAACTTAAACAATATATTCAGGCGGCAGCCCAACAGATACCATCGCTCGCGAAAAAACGCGTCGGCCCACACACGTTTCGACACAGCGTTGGGGTCCAGTTGGTTGCCGCGGGCGTCGATGTGACCGTCATCCGAAATTGGCTTGGACATGCTCGACTGGACACGACCAACCTGTACGCACGAGCCAATCTCGAAACAAAACGAAAAGCACTCGACCAGGTCGATCCAGCGACCAAACCCTCTAAACCCCCGCGTTGGAAACGGAATCCGGACCTACTGATGTGGCTTGACTCGCTGTGAGAAACGCTTACCCATAATGGGAAGCTGACGAGGCCCATTCTGCTAAAAGAACAGGCGAACCGTCGGCTTCCTTCCCATTACGGAGTGCTTACGATTAGGCGAGTAATCGGAAGCTTCCGATTACTCGCCCGGCGCAAACTCATACTGGCCTGCGGCCACGGGCGGCTGGTAGCCGATGCCGTGCCGCCGGCAAAAGGCCGTCAGCGCGGTATACGACAAGCGCGCGCCGGCCGCCAACAGCTCTTCATGGACCCGCACCAGATTCCCCTTGCACCGGTCGAAAAGCTCCAGGATCTGTGGCCGTTAAGGTTCCGCTTTCTCCGGACGACGCAACTCCGGCAGGGCGGTGGAGTTCGAACGAAGGACTTGGCGCACCGCCACACGGGAAATCCCCATGACCCGCGCGATCTCTCGTTTCGCTACTCCCTGCGTGTGCAGTTCCAGAATCGTGGTGCGTTGTGCTTGGCTCAACATGCGGTGTTTGCTCCGGAAGAAGTTTTTCCTCGATGCGCCGGAGTTGTTTCTCAATCCGCTCGATCTGCTGGTGCGCCGCGGTACGTTGCTGGGGATCCAGTTCCACGGCCTCCGCACCGGCGAGCCGCCGATGGGCGCGATTGACAATCGCGGTGATCATTTCCAGATCGCGCATCAGCTCCGTGGCGGGGCCCACCGGGATCTTCTCTTGCCGCTGCGTTTTGAAAAACAGCGCGGGATCCTCCAGAATGCGTTTGCGGATGGCGGCCGATCCCCGGCGCCAGGCGGCATACAGTTGGCCAGCCTCGCGGCTATCGCAGTGATGCTCCGCGAAAACCGCTGCCATTCGCTGGCAGTCTTCCAGGCTTTGCCGCGCCACCGGCACCAGAAACTTCATGGCCAGCTGCGCCGCGATGTTCCCCTCGCGCACCTGCTGCTGGATCGCTTCCGGCAGCAGCTCCACCAAGGCCAGCCTCCGCGACACCCACGTCACGCTGCGGTCGAACCGTCTCGCCAACTCTTCCAGGCTGTAGCCGAAACGCTGCTCCATCTCGGCTAACAACCAGCCCAGCTCCAGCGCGGTCTCGTGTTCGGTAAGGCGCAGGGAACGGTCCAGCAGCACGGCCGCGGCTTCGCTCATCGGCCACACCACCACCTCCACTGTGTCCCGCCCCAGTTGTTCCAGCGCCGCCAACCGCTTGTAGCCATCGATGACTACGTAACGCTCTGCCGGGCCTTCCGCCGCCACCACCACGATGGGTGTTTGTTGTCCCGATTCGGCGAGCGATCCCAGCAGGCGCCGCTGCCGCGCCGGGTGTCGCACCCGCAAGTGCTCCCAACGCCGGTCGAGCTGATGAAACTCCAGTTGCATCGACAGGCTTGACTGTACGGTGAATCTCGCCCGCCTTCAATATGTCCGGACTAAATGCGCGCCTGTCTCCAGCGCCGCTCCCGCTCCTGGACTCGTTCCACGGCGCGCCGGCAGCCCTGCGAACAGAAGCGCTGCAAGGGACTTCGCCGCTGCTGCGCAAACTGCTCGTAGCACCCTGGCCGGTCGCAGGTGTGCTCGAAAAAAATATTCCTTAGGGATTACCCTCGCGGCCTCGTTAACCGCCCCTGAATCTGCTGCTTGGCGGCTCTGGACACGCTCCCGATAGCGCCGGCTTTGATGCTGCCGTTTCTCCTGGCCCGCCGCCGTTTCGCGGTAGCGTCGTTGCGCTTTCCAGCGCCCCCACTTCCGGGCCTGCTTTCGACACCCCGCGCTGCAATAGCGCTGCCGCGCACGGCGCGGATGAAAACGCTGCTCGCACCCCTTAAGCAGACAATACCGGCGCCGCGGCCGCCGCTTTCGCGGACCAGCCGCTTGATTTTTCCGCGGGCTTGTAGGACTCTCGGAAGGGCCCATGGGAGGTCACGACTCCCAGAAGCTCCTGCCCTGGAGAGGAAAGTGATTCCTCTCCGGGGCGCAGTAGACCTCCGGCTCATTACGAAATCAACACTGTAACCGATAATGACGTTGCTCCTCGCGGGGGCAAGTCGGCAGGGCGGCTCAGCTACAGACTGAGTGGGTCATTTTTGGCGAGCACAGGCGGGGCAGTTTTCGAGAGCGCCGAAGCGATACGCGCGCAGCCCTTGACCCTCGATGATACGAACGCCTTTCGGCGCGGCGATTTCGCCGTCTTGAACCAGGATGGAGGCGCGGTCAGTGGCGGCCCGACCACCGGATATACGTCCACATTGCGTAGGAGGAAGCTATCGGCATCGGAAGCCGGCAACCAGGCAGCGCCCGCAAAAGGGACAAATTAATGGCCCAGCCCTCGCCGCGTCGCGAGAAGGGTTGTTTCGCCAGTACCTTCAGGCCGTCGGTTACACAACCTCGATCGCGGCGGGAAGGTCCGCGCCGGGCACGGCGACCGTCATCGCGCACGGCCCTTTTGGAACCTTCGCGGGCAATTCAACCGTAAAGTAGTACTGGTCGAGGTGGGGATCCAGACATTCGGTATGCGCCACCACGACCTGCATGTCCGCCACGATGAATCGAACCTCTGTGGGGTCGGCGATATCCTCCAGGGTCACCTTCATCGTGCCGCAGGCAATTCGGGAGTTGGAAAGTTTATCGACGCTGTCGGTGATCGAGACGATTCGCGGGGCCCGTGCTACAGGCAATATCTCCACGTGTTCCTCGCCGATCTCCGCACCCTGGAACGTCAGACCTACTTTCGCCATCCCAGTCCCAATGTTTTTTGGAAGGAGCGCATTGATGAACGCGCATCCGTCCGCAATCGGCGAGAGATAACATCCGCGCTGACTCTGCCCGTTAAAGCGAACGGTGAAATCCGTCAGGCCATCGGTTTCAACAGCCCCACGGATCCACAGGCTGACGGCGGCGCCGCGACCGCGCTGCGGGATCGAGCGGGCCCCCGCTGGGCTTGTCACGGCCAGCAGCGTCAGGTCCCGCAGGTCAGCTCCCCTCGGCGCAATCTTGCGCATCGTCGTCCACATGTAATGGGTGCCCTCGCCCGAAATAGCCAGAAGCGCAAAGCCGTTCGCGTCGGCGAAATGGGCGATTTCGGCCGCCGAAAAGCTGCACCCCGTCCACGTGTCCGCCGGGCCGCTCTCGGGCAAGCTGTCGAATTGGGCCCTAAGGACCCCGTCGGATTTCAGCACGCGGCGCGCCTCGCGAAGATAGCTCAGAACCACTGGCTTGCACGGGATGTGCTGGAACACCGCGTAGGAATATACGAAGTCGAAGTGCCCGTCCGGAAACATCCGGAGATCCGCTCCATTGTTCACGTGCGGATGGAGATGGGGCGAATCCCTGAGGACGTCGCGAGCCAGACGGATCATCTCGCCGGAAACGTCCACCCCGTGCAGCTCCTTGAAATGGCCGCCCAAGGCGGCCATCAGCCGCCCCGGGCCGCAGCCGATCTCGAGGCCCACCCAGGGGCCGGCATTTTCGCGCCGCAGACGGCTTAGCTCGAATTCGATCGCCCCCGCGTGTTCGCGTCCCGATGCAATGAAAGTGTCGAGCGATTGTTCCCATCCCGCAAAGCCTGCATAGTAGAACGGCGCTTCGACAGCGCGCCGGTCCCAGTCCGAGCGCATCCAGTCCAGTATGGCTCGATCCATCACGGGAGCAAATGAATCATCAGCGCAGATCTCTCAAGAGCAGCGATATCACATTTGTGCAAGGCAATCGCTTGGCGGGTCCACCACAGGCCCGGACGACCATTCGTTTTCCTCGTGGCACGACGCAGCGAAGATCGTGCCCAAACAGGACGAAAACGCGATGATGATCAAATATGGCGACACGGCTCGTCCCACAGCGATGAGTCTAGCACCGAGATCGGGCGGATGCGGATGCGCCGCTAGCCGATCGGTACGAGCTGTTTGGCTCCCCGCCCGATATGATCGAGAGACGAACGGATGCAGGATACCGAGCACCTCGATGAGTAATTTGTCCGGCCCACCGAGAAGAAGCGCTGCGCAAACGGGGCCCACTGCGCTACGGAGAGGACGGCAGTCCCGGAGGATCCGTCCCGGGTTGCGAACTCTGCGGAAAATCTTGGCTCGCCGCGATGTAACCGAACGCTTATTCCGGGGATCTTAGACGTTAAATCACAAACGGAGGGAGGCTGAGACCCCAGCGTCCATTTGTCAGGGCTACGCGCCCTTTATCGTGTGGGCCTTGGCCGGCGCCTCGCACGGCAATGCCTTAGTGAGGATTTCGCTCGAGATTTCGGCCGAGATTTCGCCCCATATTTCGCTTGACTTCGGGATTCCGTAGCAGTAGTGTCATGCTACCGGCAAAAGAACAAGAAGAACGGCGGATTACGCGCCCGTCGGTCCACGATTGGGGCCGTTTTGAGCCCGCTGAAAAGGAGGACGTTTATGTCCCTGCAAGCCCCTCCAACCACGAAGCTTGCTGCGCTACTCGCGACGCTCTCTGCGGTGGCGTGCGCCCAACCGGCGTTGTATTTCGTTCCCGTAACCCCGTGCCGCATCGCTGATACGCGAGCCGCCTACGGTTTCACCGGCGCGTTTCGGGCCACCCTCGCTCGCCGCTGCGACTTCCCGCAGCGTCCCAATCCCCAGCAGCTCCTGCGGCATCCCAGTGACCGCCAAGGCTTACGCGCTGAACGTGGCAGTCGTGCCCCAGGGGACGCTCAGCTATCTGACCCTTTGGCCGACCGGCGCGCCCATGCCGCTTGTCTCTACGCTCAATTCCGACGGGCGCCGGAGGCGCGGTGTCGTTCTACAACGGCAATCCCTCCGGCTCATACGCCACAGATCTGGTCATCGACATCAACGGCTACTTCGTCAGCGGCTACGGCTCCCCGTCAACGACACTGGCCTACTATCCGGTGACGCCCTGCCGCATCGCCGACACTCGAACGGGCTATGGCTTCAGTGGGTCTTTCGGACCCCCGAGCCTCTCCGGCGGGGCCACGCGCTCGTTTCCCGTCCTGTCGAGCAGTTGCAACATCCCCTCCGTTGCGCAAGCCTATTCGTTGAACTTCGCGGCGATTCCTCCTGGCGCCTTGGGATACCTGACGGTGTGGCCCTACGGGGAATCCCAGCCAACCGTATCGACCCTGAACGACGGCACCGGTACCGTCGTGGCGAACGCCGCGATCATCCCGGCGGGGATGGATAGTGGTGGAAGCATCAACGTTTTCGCCCCAGAACCAACGGATCTGGTGATCGACATCGACGGGTACTACGCCCCGCCGGGCTCAGGCGGGCTGGCGCTGTACACTGTGACGCCGTGCCGGGTGTTGGACACGCGCAATTCGTCCAGTGCCTTCCAGGGCGAGCTCGACGTGAACGTCACCGCCAGCGGGTGCATCGGATCGAGCGGACAGCAGGCCTACGTGTTCAACGCGAGCGTCGTGCCGTCAGCCTCGTTGGGCTACCTGACGCTGTGGCAACAGGGCACCCCTCAGCCGCTTGCGGCCACGCTGAACGCCCTTGACGGGGCCATTACGAGCAACACGGCGGTAGTGCCCACGAGCAATACCGAGGTCAGCGCCTTCGCAAACAGCTCCACAAACCTGATCCTGGACCTGTTCGGCTACTTCGCGCCCCCGGCCTCCAGCCCCGACTGGACGGGGGGTCTATGCCAAACTACACGTACTACGGCCCGTCGCCGCGCCAACCCGTTCCTCCGACCGGGAATCCACCTTCCCCATCGAGCCCGTACGACTTTGGTTTCCGACGCAGATCCCAGGCTCCGTAAATGACCAATTGAATTTGCTCTTACAATAACTATGTTGTCGGCAGCAATAACTACTATAACTATTGGATCCCGTCGCCATTCTGGTTTCAGAATCAGCAGTATGCCTCCGGCACGATAGTTAGGACCACGCCCACAGTAAACACAGTCTTTATCACGCCTCAGAACTATCCGCCGAACGACGGCCAGCAGATCCGCGGGTTCGAGTTTCTTGGTTCCTTCAACCCTTCTAACGCCTACTCGTCATTCACTGGCAGCCAGGCCGCCGTGTTCTTCAGCAACGAGCCCTGCTACGACGGAACCGTCGAGTATGGATTCCAGTGGGGCTTCGATACCCCCAATAACCTCACGTTCTACTATGGCGAGGGTGAGAACTGCCAAGCGAACTGCTACAACAACAGTGGCGGAACCCAGCCGGCCGTCAGTTGTACTTCTGGATTCACATTCCCGCCGCTTCCTGCCAGCTCCGAGATGAGCCCCAGTGCCACGGGGACCGGTGGATACATCTACTACTTCGGAGCTTATGTTTTCCAGGACACCGACGGCAAATACAAATTCTTTGTTCAGGTTCTCGATCCCAACTCGACGCCTTATTTCACCTGCACGGTAGATCCCACTCTTGGCGTCCCAAAAGATTTTCTTGCTCGTCGTTGCCAACAGCTATGAACCCCCAAACAAACGATCCGACGCCGGGCTCCAGCGGAGCAAGTTTTTCTCCGCCGTCGCTATACGGCGCAAGCTTTCCCACGTCTTCGTTGTACTACGCCTATGGCGCCGTGACCGCAAAGGTCGGCTGCAGTCTCATGCACGGATCCAACACCTGCACCTCCGACGCGCTAGTTATGGAGCTTCAGGGATTCTACGTAGGGAAGTAGCCCCAGTCCAACCCGCGCTCCGCGTGACCCAGGGCCGCCGATCACGCCGTCACGGATCTCAGGTGCGCATGCGGCCTCGATTTCGGGCGACATAACGAAGGTCGTATGGGGCATCGGGACCCCGTTTCACGCCGGCGATAGCGAAGCGAACGGGGTACTTACGCATCCCAGTCTCTGGAGGATTCTGCTTCGGCTCTAGGCAAGCGCCGAGGTAGCCGTTACCCGCTGGTGTGAAAATGGCAGCATGGCCTGGCTGAATCCGCGCGCACGGGCCGCGGTTTATGCGGCAATCCTCCTCGCTCTTAACTTCTATCTGGTCCAGAAGCTTTTCTCCGTCGAATTCACCAACAACATGCAGACCAATGACGGGTCGTTTCTGGCGATTACTCGCTTTGTCTTGGCCCACTTCCCGCATCTGAATTGGTTTCCGTGGTGGTTCAATGGCCAGCCTTTCGAGAACTCCTACACGCCAATGCTCCATTTAATGGACGCAGCCTTCGCGTGGGTGACGGGAAGTTCGCCCGCGCGTGCATACAATTTCGTCACCGGACTGTTTTACGTTATCGGGCCAGTCGTCCTATTTCTGGCGATCTGGCGTCTGAGCGGGTTTCTCGAAACCGCGTTTTTCGCGGCGCTGCTCTACTCGCTTTATTCTCCCGCCGAGATCTTCCCTTTTTTCCTCACCGACGCGGGATGGTTAAATCCGTGGAGGCTTCGGGTTCTGGTGTATTGGGGCGAAGGACCGCACGTAACGGCGCTGGCACTCCTTCCGTTCGCGATCTTCGCCGCTTATCGCGTCTTGACGACGCGCCGGTATCTCTGGTGCGTGCTGGCCGCGGTCTCCATGGCCTGGATGGTTCTGGTGAACGCTTTCGCCGCTACCGACCTGGCAATCGCATGCGCCTGCCTGATTGTCACGCTGCCACGCAAACTGGTAGCTTCTTCGGCTTTGCGGCTAGGTGGGGTGGCGCTGGCCGGTTATCTGCTGGCCTGTCCGTTCCTGCCGCCCAGTCTGATCGGGACCGTCTCCTACGATTCACAATTCGTGGACGGGGATTTCCGGCATGCCAGACTCTTTCCGGTACAGCTTCTCGTGCTGGCGTTGGTGGCGCTCGCGTGGGTCGCCACATGGAAAATGCGCGACCGTTTTCTCCGCTTCTCCAGCCTTTTCGCATCCGCATTGGTTCTCATTGTTGGTCTTGCCGCCGTGGCCGGCGTTCCCGCTCTACCGCAGCCGCACCGTTACAGCCTGGAGATGGAGATGGCCCTCTGCATCCTCGCGGCCTTCGCCTTCCGGCCGTTCATTCTCCGGCTACCATGGTGGGCAAAGGCCGCGCTCCTGGCGCTCGCCCTCGTCGCTGCGGGGCGCCAGACCATCCATGACCGCCGCTACGCCCGTGTCTTGACGCAGGCGATCGACGTTACGCAAACCCCCGATTACCAAGCGGCCAAATGGCTCGGCGTGAATCTCGGCGGGCTGCGCGCCTTCGTTGGTGGAGACCCCGGGCTATGGCTGAACGCCTTCGTCGACACGCCGCAGATGAACTCCGGCCATCAGCCCTTCGATGAAAATGAACCAGTCGATTCCGAGGCCGTCTATGTGATCTATAGCGATGACAATGCCGGCGCGCGAGCGGCGGAAATCAGCCTCGCATGGATGAAAGCTTTTGGATGCCATGCCGTGTTGGTAGCGCCGAGCCGGATCTTCGGGCAGGTTTTCAAACATCCTCACAAGTTCGACGGCATCCTCCCCGTGTTGTGGAAGCAGGGAGACGACGTCATTTACGGAATTCCCCAGCGCACCCGGTCGCTGGCGCACGTGGTCCCCGAGAGCGCGATCGTCCTCCGCAGGCCCGTCAACGGACTCGACGTTGAAGAGATTGAGCGGTACGTCGGTGCACTGGACGATCCCTCGCTTCCCGATAGCGAGATGGAATGGGCGTCCCCGGATCGGGGACGACTCCGGGCCATCGTACATCCTGGCCAGGTAATCTCCATTCAGACCACCTACGATCCCGGATGGATCGCCCTCGCTAATGGTAAGCCGGCGCGCGTCGCGCCCGACGGGCTCGGCATGAGCGTAATTCATCCCGACTGCGACGGTGCCTGCTCTATCGATTTTGTTTTCGACGGCGGATGGGAGCGCAAGCTGTGCCGCGCTCTCAGCATCGCCACGATCCTGGCGGGGCTGTGTAGGGCGGGCTCCCGCCTGCGCGGATGCAAAGCCGACGCATTTCTCGCCTGGACGACTACTGCTAGCGGGTCCTAACCAACCATTCGGTTACGGTGGCTGGTTCACCTTGCCGGGCGCTCCACTTTGACACTCCAGCCGCGTTTGTTACATCCACGGACGCGCATACAAGCTGTAATCCGAGCTAAGGAAACGTGAGGTCTCACGGCCGGTTCAGATATTTCTCGGACAACTGGGTCTGACGGTTTTTGAGGTCCACTTCCCGCCCCTTGATGAACAGGGCCTTGACCTGCGTCCGAGTCTCGAACGGGTCGCCGTCGGTGAGCATCAGGTCGGCCCATTTGCCCTTTTCGAGCGATCCGATCTGGCCGCCCGCGCCCCAAATCTCCGCTGCATTGATCGTTACCGCCTTCAGCGCCTCCTCATAAGGCAGACCATAGGCAGCGGCGGTCGCGGCATTGTAGGGCAGGTAGCGAACGAATTCGTTATCAAAAGTTCCGAACGCGATCTTCAAGCCCGCGCCAAGCCTGCGCGGGGAGCGTGAAAGCGGAATCGTAGGGATCGTCCTCATGCAGCGGCAGATCCAAAGTCCGGCCGAGAACCACGGGAATGTTTCTCTCCTTGAGTTTGGCCGCGGCTTTTCCCAACTCGCGCGGCGCCAGCAGAATCATGCGGATCTTTTGGCGGTCGGCAAATTCGATGGCGTCGGAAATCGCCGGTTCGCGCTCGGCCGAGATTGCCACGGGCAGGCGGCCATCGAGCACGGGGAGTATGGCCTCGAGCTTCAAATCGATTTTGAAATTCGAGTCTCCCGCGGTTTTTGCGCGCTCATATCGCCGCGCCTGGTCGAAGAATTCGTGACGGCATGGGTGGCCGGATTGATTAAAACCGGTGCAGTCGCTGGAGGCTGTCCTGGAGACGAGGCTGTGGCAAACCACGGAGGGTGTATGCGAACGAGCTCTTGAGCCTTGACGAGGAGGGGAAGGCCTATCGAGGAAAAGCCAAGACTTCAAACGGGACCACGGAAATCCCACCATCCGGCATTATAGGGGGGCCTCGGGAAACGTGACTCTGGTGGAAATGTGCAGCCATCTGGCAACAGAAAGGGCGGGAATGGGGAACCCTCCACCTCACCGCTGCGCGTCGGAGTTCTATCCCAACCTCAAAGGAAACGGAGAGCTAACGGATAGGCGAGCCTACAGAGCCTTGGCGTCAGTCCTCGACCCTACCTGTAAGCGGCTCGGAGCGCAAGTCCCCCGGGCGACTTGGCGTTAGGAAACGGAGCGGCGCTTCGGCGTAAGCGCTCGCGCCCAGCCTCGACTCTACGCCCAGGGGTTCACTTCAGAGCCAATCAAGGAATTTCGTCGCTGTTGTGTGAGTGCCATGCGCTCCTCGTCCATCTTCTAAGGGTGTCAATAGGAACTGTGAAATGAAACGATAGGAACGTCTCACATGACACTGACAGTATATTCACCGGCTTGAAGTGTTGATAGTTAGAGGTATGCTTTTTGCTCAGGGGGCGTGCCACAGTATGTCTCCAGCTTCCGATAACGCCAGCAAGCTTACCATGCATCAAGCCGAGGTTCCTCATCTAATTGTCAAAGGTTTCCGCAACGCGGAAATTGGCCATCAGACTGGATCTCTCCGAAAGGACCGTCAAGTGGTAGGTTACCGAGCTATTATTGATTCTTGATGCAACCAACCGGACCGAATTAGTAGGTATGTTTACCGTCATCGATATCTCCCAGCCACCACTGGGCTGCACTGGGACGGGGCTCGTTACACTGAGGCAGAGACGATAATGCTTAGCAAATCCTCAACTACGAGATGAGAAACAAATTGTTGCGACGCAATACTCAATGGACAGGCTTTCGCGATTTGAGTTAGACAGTTATGCCCGCAAAGTGCAACATACGATGCCGTCTGTCGCTGGCTTAAATGGCACAATGTCAGAATTCGAGCTGAATCCTTTTTCGACAGCGATTGCGGGGGGCAATCAGCCAGAAGGCTAGCCGCGGCGAGTTGCAGTTTCTCCTGCTGTAGGCTTCTGCTGGAACGCCACCGGCAAGATTGAAAAGGATCCCAACCAGCGCGTGCAACAAGCCATTCAGTTGGTTCTTGACAAAAGGGTCGAGTTGGGCGAGCGTTCGCCAAGCACTACTATGGTTTCGCCAGCAGAACGTTTGCAACCCGAGGTCGCAATGTGTTCCGTTTCAAATCATCCCGACTTCGTGATCTAATCCGCGACGGGAACGGCGATGGAGGCTGGCTCCGACCGATCCCCCGACAAGAGTCCGACCTGGCAGGTGAGCCGGCTTGAGGAAATTCCGCGCGAAACACGAACGTTTACCTGATAGACACCGATTCTCCGGGGCGCGGAGCCGGCATAAAGGACTTCCGCCATTGGTCCACCCCGGGAAGCGTTCCACTGACAGAAAAGCGGCAGTTCGGTGTAGCCGAGCCTGTTTTCCGGAGCGGGCTTGTCCAAGGGGATTGGCGGATCCAGAGGGCCAAGGCCGGTCATGAAGAACGACACAATCTCGCCAGGCAGGGCTGGATCTTGGATGGTGGGAGGACCGCGAAAATCCTGGTGAAGAACATAGAGGAAAACGGGCGCGGGCGCGACCGCCGGCAGCGGGAGTAGCCCTAGGCTGGCGCGCCGGGGAAGGTCGTACACGTAAATCGAATAACCGATGCGAGCATCGGGCGAAATGCTGCGCAGCCATGCGTACTCTCCGGGATTGACATAAACGCCCTCCAGTTGATTGACGCTGACGACAGCGACGCAGTCGAGCAACACGCGCCGCTCGTTACTCCACCTGTACGCTAATGACGGGCCACCAATGCCTAGCCACTCAAGCTTGGCCGTACCGAAGTAATCGACACAGAAACGAGGCGCCGGGTGAGCGCGGAGCCAGATGCGAAGCTCTTTCGCGTCCTGCCCCCAATCGATATTGGAGTCTGCAAGTATCTTCGCGCCCCGCGAGGGCCCTCCGGCGAGAACATTGAAGAAAGCGAGGTAGTGAGGATAGATCGAAATCGATTCGACCGCCAATCCCAGGACTACGAATGATAAAATCGCCGCGGCGTGACGGAACCTGGCGCGGGTGAAAATTGCGGCGGATAGGACTAAGAGCGGGGGCCACGCCGGCAACTCGTAGCGGACGCCGATATCTACATGGCCGGCCAGGCACAAGGCGCAGAACACCAGGACTGAGGCTGCCAGAACAAACCACGAAAACGAGACCGAGCGCAATCTCACGGAGCCAAGCATGCGCACGCCGGTGAACCCAGCCAGCGCCAGAAATATCAGAGTGGACACGGGCATTTTGACCGCGAACGCCACGGGGAAGTAGTACCACCAACCTTTCATCCCGTGCATTCCGAGTAAGTACGACGGATGGCCCACGGTGTTGTGGTCCAGGAAGATGGTCAAGCCTTCAAAAAACGGATGGGTGCGAGCGACGGGATGGGCGATACGAGCAAGAGCGCCGCTCTCGCTGCGGTCGAGAAGGTCGCGTAGCACGTGAAAGTCGAAGCCGCGGAGCCTCACGCCGTGGGCCGCGGCTGGGACTGCGTAGACAAGGAACACTACGCACGCGGCTAAGGTGGCGACCGCGAAAAGGGAGAAGATACCGAGTCTCAGGGAAAAACCGCGCGGGGACTGCCAGCGACGAATTACCAGAACAATCGCAAAAACCGGAAGCAGATAGAGCGCCGAAAATTTGGTGGCCAAGCCGAGGCCCAGAGCGACGGACGCCGCGAGCAACCGAAGCGCTGCCGGGCGCTTCAGAAAAGCGCCCCACGCGATACAGGCCAGAAACGCAAAGAGCGCCAGCGGAACGTCGTTTTTGACGTATCGTCCGTGCGCGATGATCGTGGGATCAAAAGAGTAGAGCACTAAAGCGATAAGCGCCGCGGCGGGGCCGAAGGTCGCCCGAGCCCAGAGCGCGATGCTCAAGCCGAGGAAGAATGTCACTGAAATGGAGGTAAGGCGCGCGGCAAGTAGGAACATGTCCACTTTCTGTACGTTGACGTCGAAGAACTCCACTCCGAATCGCAACTCATCGACATTGGCCCAGGAGGCAGAGTCAACCGGAAGCTTCAGACGGAAAGCCAGCAACGGAGCCGCGGCCAAAAGCTTCGCAAGCGGCGGGTGTTCCGGGTTCATCCTGAAATCTCCGGTTCTCCAGTAGCTGTAGCCGGCGGCGAGCTCCGTGGTCTCGTCGGCGATATTTGATTCCCGCAGCGACGAGAGTATTTGCACGGTTGCGAGAAACACGAGCAGGGCACCGGCAGCCGGCCAGAAAAGACGTCCCGGCTCGGAGATGACGACGGGGCGTAGGGCGCTGGGGCCTATTGCTTCCATCCACCGCCCTGAGCGTTGTAGATTTTGCACCGACTGTGCACCAACCCCAGACGCTCGCCCAGCAGCCCGTGGCTTCTTTGATCGCAGTTGTAACACTTCCACATTTTGACAGAAGAACCTGAGGCACGGGTGACGCTCTTGGCCCCGGAAGGGGCATGCATAAGCCGGCGCACGCAATCGCGCCCTACTCTCCCAATAGGCGATGTGAGCAAAGATCGGTGACTGAATCACCTCCACGGTCCACCGTGCTGCCTCGGAAGCCTCACGGCTGATCTCAGAATGTTAGACCAATTTTTCCACGCGCGTCCGGAGGGGGGCATACTCCGGGTTTCCATTCTCCTCGCGCTGATTTCGCGGCTACACGTGCAAATTCTTGTAGATACTTTTGCGGGCGGAGCCATTTCTTCCGGCGTTTCCGCGCAGCAAGCATATCTCGGATCAATCGTCGGCACGGCTTGGGATCGGGCTGGAAAACCACATCCTTGCAGATTAGTGCCGAAAGAAAAACCAACAAGGAAATCCGCAGGTCTCTGAATCTGAGCGTTTACACCGTAGAGGCACCGCGGGCAGACACGAGAGCTTGAATTTGCACTCCGCGGGTAAAATAATGCGATTCGCGTTGAGGAGTGGCTTGATCGATTTGTCATTTTTTAGCAGGTCAGTGCGTCCAAATGACAGCGCCCACGCCGCCGACTTGAAAAAGCAAGCGGCCCAAAGCAGGCTGGACGAGCACGTTGACGTGGCTGAGGCCCTCGACCTCCAGGGGCACCGGACCTGCATCGAGCACCTCCGCCGATAGATAAGAGAGGCGAGAACCTCCTATCAGCCCACTCGGCGTCACCCACCCACACGGTCACGTTCTGTGACGGCGGCGGCACAGGAATGAGGCTGCCGTCTGGAGGAGAGGGTGTCATCGCGCCCAGGCCGGGTGGTGTACCAGCCATTCCTGGGCAGCGGCACCACGTTGGCCTGCCGCGGAACTGACCGAGCGTGTCTGCTGCGGCATTGAGCCTTGATCCGAAGTACGTCGATGTCGTGGTCCAACGGTGGCAGCAACTCAGCGGGAAGAAAGCCCCGCTCGACTCTGATCGGCGCACGTTTGAGGAAGTCGCGCGGGAACGCCGCAAGGAAGCCGCATGAATCGAGCGCCGCCGCCACAAAATCGCGGAGGTCGAAGCCATGTGACGGTGGCGCCGGGGAAAAGGGGCCATTCTGGCAGTCGAAAATAGGCTCTTCTGCACGGCGGAAGTGTCTTTTTGGAGGCCGTAGGCAAAGCGGACAACGTGGCCAAATTCGCTGCGCTTGGCCCCTTCAATCCATTGTCGGAGCTGAAGGGAATTTCCGGACGTCAACCCGGCGCGAAAACGCCAGCGCCGTGCGACGGAGATCCTCGACTTCCGGGCATTGATTCGTGATGCGGTCCAAGAGTTGCCGTTGCTCATCGGTTATCGATGCTGAAATTTAGCTTTCCCTTGCGCCCGAAACCTTTCTTCGGCAGCGCCTCAGTGACATGCCCTACTGCGGGAGCACCCTTTTCGATATCTGGTCGGCCCGAGCGAGTGACCAGGATGGCGGCGTGTTTAGGAGAGATCCTCTGAGGAGCGTTGGACCGTGTGGCCTTGCCGGTCTTCCTCCAATGGGCCACAAAGCGCGCCACCATGGAGCGCTTGCCTTGGTAGCCCTTCTCCTTAATTTCTTGGTATAGAAGAGTTGCGTTGTGGCATCCCTCATTCCATCGCTGTTGGAGGTAGGCGCCAAACTCATTCACTTTCGGCGGCGGCCGATGCGGCGGCTTGCGTTCTGGAAACCGGCCGCGGCGGCGTCAGCGGCGAATGGTCTTGCGTTGAATTCCGAGGGCGCGGCTGATGGCCGCCTGTGACTGTCCTGACTGGAACAAAGCAACCACTTCTTCGTAGCGTTCCAGGCGCCGTTGCCGCCGCAGTGGAGGCTGCGTAGGTTGCGGCGGCGGCGCTGGAGTCTCGATGTTGGCATCGCTGACTGGCGCAGGCTGTGATTCGGTAGCCCCCCGATCGACCGAGGCAAGATCAGCTCGCGACTCCGCTGCTCCAGCACGCGCTCCACGGTGGCCGAAAGGTTTACGACCAGGTGAAAGCGATCCGCGATCGGCTGGGATTGGGGCGCTCCCAAATCTCCTCGTATTCCAGGTAATCGACCGCCCGCTGTCGTGCGCGCTTGAACAGGTGGGCCAGGAAGGCGAGGATTCGGGGCGGATCCAGGTCAGTCACAGGTCGAGCCGGGTAACCGGCTTGTTCCCCTGGTGCGAAAGGAAGCGGAGCAGCAGGACCAGACTGTCGCGGTGGCTGTGAATCGTGTGGGGACTGTTTCCGCGAAGCCGGGGAAGGTGGTCCGTGAAGTAGTCGCGGATGGCACCGCCGAGTAGTTCGGAAGCTCGGTTTCATCCGGACTTCCGTGCTGCTTGCGATATTGGAAAAACCAGTCCACCGTAATGGCCGCGAACCGTTTGCTGTTTGCGGTGCGGAGCGGTTCGATGAAATGCAGGTAGATCAAATGTGCTGCAGCACATTTGATTTATTATGCGCAGACAGGAGATATGTGGAGTAGGCAGATCTAACAGCCTCATCGCAAAGCGACACCGACGAGGAGGACTCAACATAATATCCCGCCTGAGCGTGGCGGAGCCCGGTTCAGGCAAGTCATGAGCGATGTCCTCCGGAACAGCTACAGGGAACGGAGCCAGTCAAGGAGATCCCTATTCTGCTGCCACGATGGGATCGCGTGAACTGGCGAAGAATCGGTGATCTTTTCAAGGGCCTGCCGCTTCATTTCGAGATTTGGCCTGGCATAGATTTGAGTCGTCTTGACATCAACGTGACCGAGGAAATCCCGAATCATGTCGAGTGAGATTCCGCTTTGCAACATGTGCATCCCCTTCGTGTGTCGAAGAGTATGTGGACTCACCGTCCTATTCAGGCTTGGAATCTTGCCTTGCGCTTTGGCGAGGTACTTTTGAAGAATATAACGAATTCCCGATCGGGACAGGCGGTGGTTGCGTGTGTTTGGGAAGAGGGGCTTGTCAAATTGCTCGGGGTGATCGAGATGGTTTTCCCGTAGGTGGTCGCGGAGCAGGCTGGAACGTATTATTCATCAAAGGCACGGCGCGCATCTTCCGACCCTTTCCCAAAAGGCGTATTTGTGCGGGTGCATCCAGTCGAACATCTCCAACCGAAAGATCAATAAGCTCTTGAACGCGTGCTCCGGTGTCATAGAGAACGCTCAGCAAAACGGCGTCCCGTCGACCTTCTGAGGTTTGCACGTCCGGTTGCTCAACCAGTTCTTCCTTGGACAGATAGCCGACCACAGGATGCACGTGCCGGCGTAGGGGAATCGCAAGGATTTTTTGGCACTGAAGCATGTGGTCGGGTTCCTCGGCTTGAACGTATCTGAAAAACGCGTGCAGAGTCGCAAGCCGACGATTTCGCGTGCGCGGCGAGGATTTTCTTTCTGTCTCCAGGTGATCCAGGAACGCTTCCACCAAGGGAACATCGATCTGTTCGAGCCGCAGTTTCTCCGGAGCGATTCCCCGCACATCACGGCAGAATCGCAGAAACAGCGTAAACACGTCGCGGTATGCCTTAATCGTATTTGGACTGAGATTCCGCTGTGCGGCCAAGTGATGCGTTAAGAAACTGGTCACATGAATGGAAAGATCGGTGGGCTTCATCGATGAGTTCTCCGGGGAATGACCTCATCAAAAGGCGCCTCAACTCGTGCGGTGATTTCGGGAAAGATCTCGGCGGTGAGATGAAGGTAGCGCTGAGTTCCAGAAAGGTGTTGATGCCCCAGATACGTTGCCAGAAGAGGAAGTTTGGCTTCGAGATCCTCACCGTCTCGATACCAACGGCGTAAGGTATGGAGGGCGAATAGGTGACGATAATCGTGAATCCTGGGGCCCTTGCCACGCCCCGCGTGGGGAATTCCGCATTGCAGCAGCGTTTCACGAAAGAGTGTGTAAACGGTGCGCAGAGCAAAAGGACGTCCGCTGGGGCCGGGGAAGAAAGCAGCATCCGGCGGCCGGCTATCGAAATGGCCGGCATATTTGCGCAGTCGGTTCACCAAGGATAAGGCGGGAGGCACTAACCGATCTTTACGAAACTTCCCCTGTCGAACTGTGATGATGCCTTGATTGAGATCCACGTCTCGAATGCGCAGGTTCAGCACTTCTCTGACACGAAACCCGCACCCGTACAGGAGCCGGAAAACCTCTGGCATAATGAGGTGCCGTAAAGGCGACCGCACTGTAGGCTCAAGTGTATCGACGGCGCGAAAGAACTTTCGTAGTTCTTCTTCGGTCAGCATTCTCGGTACAAAAAGAGATTTCCGAGCGGCGACCGTGGAATCGGGCACGTAGGCGGGACAGCCCGCTGTTAACAAGAACTTCGAGAACTGACGAACGATTGTGATGCGTTGCTGTTGGGTGCTCGCACTTTCGTGCGATTTCTTTGCCAACCAGTTCCGGGCCAGGTCTCGAGGTAATTCCAGCATTTCCAACCCTTGCTGAGCCAAGAAATCATCGAGACGGTGCAGGATTCGAAACGGCTCGCAATAGGCGTAACCACAAGCTCGCTTTTCCCGAAGAAAGCGATCCATGAGAGGAGCCAGAACACTTTGGAATCCAGTGTTGGATGCATCACTTGGCATGAGTCACCTCCTCCGGATCCAACGCCACTGTCCGTAAAGCTTCCACATCCGCCTTCGCGTAGATCCGCGTTGATTCCAAACTGCTATGTCCCAAAATCTCGGCAATCGTTGTAAAGGGCGTTCCCTTTTCCAGAAGCCGAGTCGCCAGAGTGTGGCGTCTATGCCGCATGCGGCATAGCAGACACTATGCCGCGTCCCGGACTATGCCGCGTCAGAATGCCCTGGCATCGTCCGGAGCCCGTAGAACGTGTATTTGCGTGGAATCATTACTGCACTTGCGCGGCATAGTCCGTTCGCCTACGCTGGTTCCTAATCCTCGCCTGCCAGTCCAGTGCGGCTTGAAGGGCCGTCCTGCCCATATCTCACCGGCGACGCCCTAACGCCAGCCAGCGGCCTGTCGAACGACAGCTTCACGATTGGGTCCGGAAAAATAGACACCTTCTCTGCAGATCCGCATCTTCGTTTAATGAAGGTGGCCGACGACCAGGACTATGCCGCATCAGTCGTCGCGGAGAGCGCGACCAGTGCGGCTGCGGTGCTCTCATGCGGCATAGTCCGGGACGCGGCATAGTGGCGTAGCGAATGTGCACCCCGCTTTTGCGGCGTCCGAAATCGGATCCCTGCTAGCAGACGCCAATACGTGACAATGTGGTGCAGGTTGCTTCCCGTAAAAGGATCAAACGGAGGGTTCACTTTGAGAAAGATCTCTCGATGCAATGTCTGGAGACGACCTGACTTCAGGTAGTCAATCAAAGCGTCGCCCACTTCGTTTGTCAGAGGTAGCCTCAACGGCGTGGCCGTTTTCGATTGCGTGATTTCTATCGTTGAATCCTCCCAGTGAAGCTGATCGAGTTTTAGTGTGCGAAATGTCTCCAGCGCGCAATCCCAATCGGCAAGCCAGTAGGAGAATGGCATAATCGCGCTTGCCTTTCGCCGAACTGCGATCGACTGTCTCCAAAAGCTTGACGATGAGTTCCTGGTCCCAGACCGACGGGATCTTGGCATCCCGCGGCGCGCGGATTTTCGGCAACGCCGCACTGAGATCGTTCATGCAGAATCCCACGCATCGTCAGAAACCGGAGAAATGAACGCATATCCGATACGATTCGCGCCACTGTCTTCGGCTCCAACCAGTGGTCCCGGCGGATCTTTCCTATTACAGGAAGATCGGCCCGGGTAGTGATGAAGTCGGAAAGATCCAACCGCTGAATTTGATCCAGTGAACGCGCCTTTCTTGAATGAAGAAAGTCTAAGAAGATCGTGAGTTCCGTCTTGCGTTCGTGAAGAGTCCCCGGTCGAAGCTGAAGGCGATCTCTGCAGTAATGCACATAGTCACCAAGTGTTTTCTGCATGGCGGGATCAAGGTGAATGGTCCCAACGTCCGTGAATGCTCGTTCGATGCGGCCCTTTTCAGCAAGATCTGCAAGCAGTGCAACGCCCGTGCAACGCCCCACACCGTATGCTTGCGCCACCCTTGAGGCGGCGTTTTCATATCCGCACCGTCACGATGCTCCTCTACAAAGCGCACCGCCAGATCCCCTGAAAACTGATCTCCCAGTTTGTTCCGGCCGGAATACTCGATGAGGTGTTGCCAAACTGCTCGATATCGATTACGCGATCTTCTGCTGTAGCCCAGGCGCTCAAGTTCGCCCAGTGCGTCAGAAACTAGGCGCTCCAACGGCATGCTTCGCAAGTTCCCCAAATTGGGTTGTTCCATGATTAAGCTCCTTTTGAAATCGGCGGCCGATGGCCGCCCAGGAGCCACATTATGAAACGTTATGTGCAGTGACCCAAGGGGGGGTGATTCAGGCTGACAGGCATTTAATCAGCGAACTCTACATAACATCCCGCTGCGCATAATGCGGAGCATTTTTAGCTCGGCGGCGCGGCGAAACACACTTCATGGGACTCGTGATAGCCGATCGCCGCGCCGGTGAGCTAAAAATGGATTGGGTGTGGCTACTTTAGAACGACGGCCAACTATACATAGATTCAATCACTTGAGCCCGACCGAGCCATTTTCCACGATCACTTAAACCGGAGATATCGGAATAACCCCCGTTTTGGTGTCAGCCGCGGCGCTTGGACTCTGCCAGTTTGGCCTGGTGACGCAAAATGGTTTTCGAGATTGTGTCGAGGCGCTGGAGCAGGGCTTTCAACTTGCGGTATTGCTGTGCCGCGGC
>DATDGT010000200.1:0-27555 GCA_036521975.1 Bryobacteraceae bacterium | reverse complement strand
AAGGTCCAGGCCCCCCCCCCCCCCCCCCGGAAGTTTTTTTGCAAGTGCCTCTATTTAGTCCGCGCGGGACTTATTGAGTCCCGCTCGGGGGAGCGATTCGAAAGCCTCGCGCGGGGCTGAAGCCAGCCCTCCACGAAGCCTTCAACGCCTTGGGTGGCCCGCAGGGCTGTGGGGACCGCTCGCTGACGGTCGCGGCTCTGTTTGAGGGCTTCGCCGAATGGCCAGCCATTTCTTGGATGGTTGTCCTACGGCGTGGAATCTGATTCAATGATTCCATGTCATCCAAGAAATCTTCCTTTAGCCGCCGTGATTTTATGGCCGCTACTGCCGCGCTGCCCGCGTTGAGCTCGCTGGCCGAAACCGGCTTACATGCCGCCACTACCGGCAATTTTGCTCCGCTTGCCAAAGCGCCGCTCGACATTGCTGAATGGAGCTTCTTCTGGGTCGGCGTCGAGCGCGCGACTCTCGCCGGCGGAACTTCTCCGGTGGTCAAGGGAACGCAAATGTACGTGGAATACCAGGTTCCCGCCAAGGTCAAGCACCCCTATCCCATCGTGCTGATTCACGGCGGGGGCGGCCAAGGTTTGGACTGGATGGGCACTCCCGACGGACGGCGCGGCTGGTCCACGTACCTGCTGCTGGAAGGCTATCGGGTCTATATCGTCGACCGGCCTGGTCACGGACGCTCGCCTTATCATCCCGATCTGCACGGTCCGTTCCCCAACGCGCAGACGCTGGAATCGATCTCCTCGTTGTTCACGCCGCAACGCGCCAAAGCTCCCGCCGGCGGGGGACGCGGCGGGGGACGCGGCTGGGGAGGGTTCGGGAATTCGGCCAACGCCAAGCTTCATACGCAATGGCCCGGCACGGGCGAAGTGGGAGCGCCGGAATTGTCTCAGTTGGTCGCCTCGCAAGGCGGGTCGTTCGGAAATGGGCAGGGGATTATCAAAGACCCGCAAGTAGTGGTGTGGCAGAGGAACGCCGCGGAATTGCTCGACCGAATCGGCCCCGCTATTTTCATGACCCATTCCGCCGGCGGACCTTTCGGCTTCTACGCTCTGGAGGCGCGGCCCAGGCGGGTCAAGGGAATCGTGGTGGTGGAAGGCGCGGGCGGGAACGCCTTCGCCGCTCAGAACCGCTGGGGCTTGATCAGCCTGCCCGTGGAATACGAGCCCGCGGTGAAAGATCCGTCCGAGATCAAGACCAAGCAAGTGATGCCCAGCGAAGCCGACGCCAAGCTCGGCATCGGCCCTTACAACATCCAGGAAGAGCCCGCGCGCAAGCTCAAGAACTGGCGCGACTGCCCCATCGCCATCGTGACTTCGGAAGCGTCTTTCGTGCCGCCCAATCCCGGCGCGGTGGCGTATTTGACGCAAGCCGGCGTATTCGCGGAGGAAATCCGCCTGGTGGATTACGGCATCCACGGGAACGGCCATCTGATGATGGGCGAGAAAAATAATCGCGAAGTGCTCCAGCCGATTCTCGATTGGCTCAACAAGAACGTCACGCAAAAATCAAAGGGGGTCGCGATCGCGCAGGTCAAACCCGCTAAGCCCGGTGATTCCACGGCGATGAAGCTTGCCGACCAGGGCTTCTTCTGGGTGGGCGTGGAGCAGAAGAAAGTCTCCTACGGCACGATCCTGGTGGGCGCGATGTACGCACAATATCTGAAGCCGCGCGAAGGTAAGCATCCCTATAATGTCGTGCTGGTGCATGGAGGGGCAGGGCAAGGAACGCACTATATGGGCATCGGAGGCGAAGCCGGATGGGCGCACTACTTCGTGCAGGCAGGTTTCAATACCTACATCGTCGACCGGCCCGGCCATGGCCGCCCGGTGTATCATCCGGATTCGCTGGGGACGATCGGTCCGGTGTTCACTTACGCGAGCGTCACAGTCGACTTCATGCGCGGCGCGCAAGAGCCGAACAAGCGCTGGCCCGGAACCGGCGACGTGGGCGATCCTCTCATCGATCAGTTCCAGGCGGGCCAGAATTCCACTCCCACCGATAACGCCATGGCGCACCGGCTATGGGCCAGCCGCGGCGCGGAATTGCTGGACAAGATCGGACCGTCGATCGTCATGGTCCATTCCGCCGGCGGTCCGTTCAGTTGGCTGGTTGCGAATGAGCGGCCGAAATTGGTGAAGGCGATCCTCAATGTGGAAGGTGCGGGCGCCAATCCATTCGCGATGGGCAGCGCTTGGGGCATCACCGATATTCCGCTGGAATACGACCCACCCGTTTCGGATCCGAAGGAAATCGCGACGGTGGATGTGCCAGCGGCCAACGGCAACCCCGCCTACAAGCTTCAAGCCGGGCCGACAAGAAAGCTGAAAAATCTCCAAGGCATCCCGATCGCTTATATCACGGCCGAGCGTTCCGGCCGCAATGGCGCTCCGGTCACCGCGTTCCTGAAGCAGGCCGGCTGCGATGCCGAAGATTTCCGCCTGAAAGACAAAGGCATCCTCGGCAACGGCCACTTCATGATGATGGAGACCAACCGCAAGCAGGTCTTCGACGCGATCCACGCGTGGATTCAGCAGAAGGTGAAGGCGTAGGGGTGACGGTGCACAGTGGTTCTGGCGTCCGTTCTCCGACGGCTCCTCGACGTGGTCGATTAGAAGCGTCTCAACCGGTCCCCTCCTAATCCGCGAGCGGATCCGGGCGCATCTGGAACTTCACCAGCTTGCTCGTGGTCCCTTTTCCGCCTTCCATGTGGAATGGGGCTCGCGTCGAGATCGGCGTATAAATGCCCTTCCCTTTCCAGCCACCGTTCGGGTTATCGATGCGGCCATCCAGGCCTTTGGCGTAATAGCCCATCGGATACGGCACGCGCAGCGTCATGAATTTGCCGTCCACCAGCACCAGCAATCCCTCGGAGAGATTGCCCGTCGCGAGCGGCACGTCCTTGCCCACGCCCAACATGTCGAAGCGATCGACGAAATTGTAATACGCCGAGTCGGCGCTGCCATTCTCCACCGCTCCTTTATAGTTCGGTCCGGGCCACGGATACAGCGTCCAACCCTCGGGGCAGTGCTGTCCCGTCGCCGTGGGGCCGTTCAGCGGACCTTTGCACTTGCGGCGGTCGAAGCTCGCATAATGTCCGCTCGAGAGCGGGGCCCAGACGACGCCATTGCTGTCGACGTCCATGCCGCGCGGCGCGAAGCCTTCGACCGGCGCTTTCGGGTTGTTCCACGGCACTTCATAGTATTCGGCCAGCGCCGTCTCAGGCGGGTGAGATCCGGGGATGAAACGAACCAGTGCGCCCGGCACTCCCATCACCGATCCCCAGACCGATCCGTCCGGAGCCGGCCCGACGCCATAGAACTGCACGTTGATCCGCCGGTCCTTGGTCGGGTCCGCCGGCTGATTCGGTTCCGTGTAGGCATCGCGCTTCCCATTCCCGTTGTTATCCAGGATGAACGCGCTCCAGCCCTGCGCTTGCTTCTCGTCGTGCGTTTTGTCCCAGATCCTCGTGTCGAACCAGCCCTCGATGCCCACCGGCCCGAACGACGACCACAGCACGCCGTTGTCGTCGAAATTCACGTGGCCCCAGGTGAAGCAGGTGTCGATGGTGGTGGTCTCCTTGGTTTTGGGATCGTAGAGCTCCAGGCCCCGCTGGCCGTTATTGATGGGCATCAGCTTCGCCGAAGGATGATCGCTCCCCGCGCGGCACCATGCCGGCGTCTCCGGCTTGCGGACGCGCGCCGCGGCCCACACCCGAGATTGCTTATCCATTGCGAAGCTGTGAACGGTCGTCTGGCTGTTCCAGATCGCTTCGTCGCCCCAGTACGGCGAAGGCCCCGCCGGCTTCGTGGCGAAGGAACTCGGCGTCTGCGGATCGCGAACCTTCATCATGACCTTGCTCGTGGAATTGTGGACCGGGTCGAGGACCGTCAGGTAATCGCCGCTCTCTTCGAGCGCCCCGTAGATGGGACCGTTGGGATTCACAGTTGGATTCCTCTTGTCGCTCGCGATGGCGTCATGCAAATAAACTTTGGGATCCGCCCAGTCCCAAAGCGTGACGACGACATTCCGCTCCTTGCCCTGAGGACGTGAAGGCGCAGCATCCGGCAGCTCACCGCGAGCAATCCGGTCGGTCCAATCCGCATACATTGCCGCCGCGCGGGGACCGACCCGTGTGAAAGTGGCGCTCATCCCGCCGCCGGCCTGACCCGCCTTAACCCGCTGCTCCCAGGCCGCTTTCGAGTCCGTGGATACCTTAAGGATGCTCTGCGGAATCTCGCGCGTGGCCTTGTCGCCCATCTGATGGCAACCCGTGCAGCCGTCGGTGTTGACGATATCGCGAATCCACTGGCCTTGGCTCTTTTCGTTGGGAGAGATGCCGTTGCCGCTCGGCCCCGTGCCGGGGAAATCGCTCTTGGGCGGGATTTGCAGCATCGCGAACCAGTACAGCGCGGGATAATATTGAACCGCGGCCTTCTTATCCGGCGCCACCACCGCGCTCAAATTTAGGTTCTTGCCGGTTGTGGATTTCACCTTTGGCGAATCCACCAGCCCGTAGCCGCGAACCCAAACGTCGTAGTTCGCCTTCGGCAGATCCGGCACCAGATACCGCCCCTGATCGTCTGTGACCACGATCCGGACGAATTTCGTCGGCAGCTCGCTGGTTTCGGCGATTACCCAAGCCCCCGCCTCCGGCCCGTTGGAGCTGGTTACAACGCCGCCGATATCGTTAGTTCCCACGCGCACAGTTGCGCCCTTCTGTTGGCCGCGCGCCAGTTGCACCATCCAAACCGCGGACACAACAAACACGATCGCGAATACCACTCGCAAGATGTTTCTCGCCATCTCAGATCTCCTTCCCCAGTCGAATTACAATTCTATCCAGCGGCTTCGGGCCGCGGGAGAAGCTCGCCTACCCTGACGGTCCGGTCAAATCGCCGTCGATGAACTCGTAACAAAACAGCCCCGCCTCGAGCATCTCGTCCACCTCCTCGCGGGAGAACCGCTTACGGGGAAGCGCTTGAGCTGCGTTATCGGGCGGAACAATAGTGGTGGCCATATTTCATCGCGTCTGGCTCGCTTTGGCTTCCGCGGCCTTCTCTTCCGCGCGGGCGCCCGCGAGAATGCCCTGCAACCCGATGTTGCCTTCGTGGCAGGCATACTCCACAAGGATGTCCTTCGTGTGCCGCAGAGGAATCATCGCGGTCCAGGGCTTCGACCACGCTCCCGGATCGTCGATGGTGACTTGCCACTGAAGAACGTCCTGGCTGGTGCGCGTGAACCTCTCGACGACGTGCAGTTTCTCGCTCGAAACATTCATGAACGCCCCGGGCTTATAGTTCGTGGTGTCGACGACCAGAGTGTTGCCTTCCCAATGCCCACGCGCATCGCCCATCCAGGTCCGGATCGAGGCGGGCAGATGCGGGCGCCCGTCCAGCGGAACCACACGCGCGTCGTGAATGGTCTCCATCTCGATGACCACCTGTTTCGCCGACTGGACAATCTGGAAATAACTCTGGTAAGCGGCTCCCAGCCGCGGCGAGCCAAAGGTGATACAGCGCTCGCTCAGCGACCGGTCCTCGGGGCCGGCGGCGAGACGGTTCCGATTCCCGGCGGCGGCAGCTTGCTTGGCTTGGGCTTCCGGGGTCCTGGCCGGCAGACGGCCATCGGGCGGATCGGTGATGAGCGAGGTCCGGTTGTCCCAATCTCGCGCGGAGAGCCAGACCGAATTATAGTCGCCCGTTCCGCCATCGGTGCTGGTGAATCCCGCTCTTGTTCCCTTGATATTTGCAAAAACGGTGCTGAAGAACTGATCGCCGAACGCGGCATCGGAGGCGCCGCCATCGAAGAGTTCAGCCGCCTTCTTTTTCATCGCCGCCACTTCCTGGTCGGTCAGAGACGCACGCCCCTCCAATTCCCTCGGCCGCTCCAGCGGCGTCACGACGTTGTTGGACCAGACTCCTTGAAAATCCGGCTGGCCGTCCAGAGTGCGCGGCGCCGTCCACGTCGCGGCCGCGGTGGTGGCGGGGGGTTTGGCGTTGACCGATTGCGCCGGGACCGGCATCACGGCCAGGAATAAAACTACCAGCAGCGCGCTGGCCCGAGCGAGAGATGGAAGACGCATCTCGACCTCCTACCCGTTCCAAATATATATCGCATTTAGGCGACGTTGTCCATGGCCAGAAACTCCTGAATGTGCGGGTGGGGAGATTTTTCCAATTCCGCTACCGGCCCGAAGTAGATCGCCTTGCCCTCGAACAACACCACGACATTGTCGGCGATGCGCCGCATGAGATCCAGGTCGTGCGTCACCACGACGCCAGTCAGGCGCAGTTGGGTTTTCAGCCGCAGCATCAGGTTGGCGATGTGATCGCCCATGATGGGATCGACCATGGTGGTCGGTTCATCGTAGAGAATGCATTCGGGCTGGGCGGCGAGGGCCCGGGCAATCGCCACGGCTCGCTTGTGGCCGGTGGAGAGATCGGCGGGATAGGCATCGCGGTATTCCAATAGATCGACGAGCCGCAGCAGCCCCTCCACCACGTCTTCCTTGTTGGCTTCGTTGTAGTCGTCGCGCAGCTCCAGCGAAAACAGGATATTTTCGCGCACAGTGAGGGAATCGAACAGGGCGCCGGATTGGAACACCATGGTCACTTTCTTGCGGATCCGGCGAAGCTCCGATTCGGGCGCTTCCGTGATGTCGGTGTAGGAAACGTAGACGCGGCCGCGGTCCGGTTTGATGAAACCCATGATGTGGCCCAGGCTAACCGATTTCCCGACACCGCTGCGCCCGATGATGGCCAACGTTTGCCCCGCATCGGCATAGAAGCTGACATCGACTAAAACCGGGGTGTCGAACGTCTTATAGACATGCGCGAATTCGATGTAATGAGAGGAAGTCGGGGGCGCTTCGACGATCGCGGGATCTCCGCGCTCCATTCCGTCAGCGCTGCGTCCGGTCTCCATGAGAAAATATTAACAATTGATTCTCGAAGGCCAGCCCCTTGACGAACAGAAAAGTGTATATTTGTTTTATACGAACGGTTGTGATGCTGGCCGCCTCCCCCTTAATCGCCGCAGAGATCGCTGCGCCCCCAGCGGCAGCGCCCGCGCGCCACGTGTTCGTGGTGCGAGTGGATTCGCGAACGGGCAAACTGGTTCGGCGCGAGCTTGCGCCGCCAGTCCGGAAAGTGGCAGCTAAAACCGCGTCGCCCGCGATTTCAGCGATGGTGGATCAAAGCGCGCGCGCGCATGGTGTCGATCCGCTGCTGATCCATTCCGTGATTCAGGTGGAAAGCAACTATGACGCGCAGGCCGTTTCGCCCAAAGGCGCCGAAGGTTTGATGCAGCTTACTCCGCCCACCGCGCGGATGCTGGGCGTGAGCAATACTTTCGATCCAGGCGAAAACATCGAGGCCGGAGTAAGATATCTTAAATATTTGCAGGACTTATATAGGGACGATCGCTTGGCTTTAGCGGCGTATAACGCCGGTCCCGGCGCGGTGGATCGCTTTAAAGCAATTCCGCCATATCCGGAAACTCAAAAATATGTGGATAAAGTGGGACAAAAATACGGAGAAGCCAAAGCGGCGCGAAGCGAGCCAGAGAAGAAGACAGAGGATGCAGAAGCGGGACCAGTGAAGGAGCGGCAATATTCGAGAGTCGAGCAGTTTGTCGATCAGGATGGGAGATTGCATCTCCAATCCGTGCAGTAGCCGAGGGGCAGGCTCCAGCGCACGGCGCCCGCCGTGGACTTTAGTCCGGCGGGGAGCCGCGGTCCTGCTTATGGCGGGTGTGTGCCTGGCGGCATCCGCTGAGCGTACGGCTTCGGCCAAAGTCAAGAACGTTCGCTTCTGGTCGCTGGGCGACGTTACGCGCGTCGCGATTGAACTATCCGCCGACTTCAAGTATCGTCAGGATCGCCTTCCCGACCCCGACCGCATCTTTTTCGATATTCCCGCGCGCCCGGAGACGACGGATAGGAAGATTCTGACCATTCCGGTGGGCGATTCCCTGCTGAAGCAGATTCGCGTGGCTGAAACACAACCGGGCATGACGCGCGTGGTGCTGGACGTGGAGGCTCACGATCCGCCGGTTCAGTTTACCGCTTCGCAGCTTTCCAGCCCTTCGCGGCTGATTGTGGAACTGCGATTAAAGGGCACGCCGCCGCGCCTCGAAGTCCCGCGGGTCGAAGAGAAGAAGGTGTCCGCTGAAGTGCCCGTTCAAGTGCCCGCTGAAGTGCCCGCTCAAGTAGAAGTTAAGTCTCCTCCGCGTAGATTCATCCCGCCCGCCGCGGAGGCCGCGATCACTCCTGCGCCACCGCTACTGGCTCCTCCGGCTACGCCCGCTGCGCCGGCCCCGGCGCGCGGACCTTTGACGGCCGTGCCCTTGGCGTCCGTGATCGTGCGGCCGAATTTGCCCGGTCCGCCCGGTACGATCGTAGCCGACGTAAAACCCAAAGTCTCCGTCCCGGCCGATTCCCAGGCCCTGCCTGCGAAACGCAACGCCAACGGCGAAGAGTCGTTGACGCGCGTTTTGGGATTAAAGCTGGGACGCGTGGTGATCGATCCCGGTCACGGCGGCCATGACGAGGGCACGCGCGGGCCCACGGGGCTCAGCGAAAAAGAGGTTGTGCTGGACATCGCCAAACGGTTGGGCGTCCTTCTGGAGCAGCGTCTAGGGACGGAAGTGGTCTACACGCGTGAGGACGATACCTTTATTGCCCTGGAAGAGCGCACGCGCATTGCCAACGAGCACAAAGCTGATCTGTTCCTTTCGATTCACGCCAATTCGTCGCCCGTCCGGAGCGTTTCCGGCGTGGAATCGTACTATCTGAACTTCACGACGTCGAGAACCGCGCTGGAGGTGGCCGCGCGGGAAAACGCGAACGCGCAAAGCTCGATCTTTGATTTGCAGCAAGTGCTCCAGAAGATCGCGGTGAAGGACAAAATCGACGAGTCGCGAGAATTCGCGGGAAGGATCCAGACCGCGCTATTCGCTGCGTCGGCCAAGGGCAACGCGGCCGTCAAAAATCGAGGCATCAAGCAAGCGCCGTTCGTGGTGTTGATCGGCGCGTCCATGCCCAGCGTGCTGGCGGAGATCGGGTTCCTCACCAACGGGAGCGACGAAGCCTTGCTGCGCAATCCCGCGCACCGTCAAAAGATCGCGGAGGCGCTGTATAAAGGCATAGCGGCCTACGCCGACACGCTGAGCCATTTCACGGTCGCCCGCCGGGAATAGTTTCCACAGTGCGGCTGTGCCGCAAACAAGATTCCTTAAGCCACAGATGAACGCGGATGCACACGGATGAAAACGCGGGACTTCCACCAAAATCGTCGCGGCGCACGAAGATTTTCAACTTTAGTAGTATAGTACAGAACCAAAAAGAGCCGGGCGCCCAACTGCGACGCCCGGCTTGCGAGCACCCGCCGGCCACTCGGAGGAAGACGGCCAGCGGGAAGTGGAGGAACTTGACGTTCTTTTGACGCGCACGACGCATTCGCTGTGCGCTTAACCCAATAAACCTCCGTGTCCCAGCGCGGCTACTTCCCATCCCCTAATTCGGTATTGGGCGAGCATGGGAGGCAGCACCAGATCCAGAATGTTAGGCTTGGCCGAACGGAAGCAGCCTGGCGCGGCGACGATCGGCACGTCGTCCTTGTACCCCAGCAGGAACAGGTTGCCAGGTTCCACAGGCGCCAGGAACCGCTCGAATTGACCACCCACGCGCACCATGCCGCGGCCGACGGCGTCGTCGGGTCCGGCGGGCGAGGTAGTGGAGGCGATCAAAATGAGGGTCGGACGCGCGCGTAGCAGATGCTGCAGGGAACGCGCCAGGGTTTCCTCTTCCTCGACGGTGGAAAGAGCGAAAGTGGGGTTGGCTCCGAACCGCTCCAGGCGTTGGCGCGTGACGCTCTCGAACAGAGCCCGCGCCCGCTCGGGATCCTGCGGATCGGTGTACAGTAATCCCACGCAGGGGCGGCGGATAGGCCGCGCCTGCAGAATAGGACCTTGTTCCCGCAGAATCGCAATCACCGCTTCGAGTTGTGATTGAGGGACCGCGAAAGGCACGCTCTTCACGGTGGCGACGCGTTGTCCCACGCGGGCGAAGGTAAAGTTGGAATTCGTGGCGATGACCACGCTCGAAGTGCAGTTGATTTGGCGCAACAACTCCTCGTCCACCAGGACGCAGCAATCCTCGGTGGCGAACAGATTGGCTCGCCCGCCAGCCGCCGGGCGAATCTCCAGCGCGCCGCATCCCATCTCGGTGGCCACCATCGCCACCGCCTCATCTTCGCTGGCTTCGCCCTCTTCCAGCTCAGTGACCCATACCTGTCCCAGTCCCTCGGTGACCAAAAGCCGGACGTCTTCGGCACTTAATACGTGCCCTTTTGCCAGTAGTTTTCTGCCGCCGGAACGGAAAATGGTATTGCAAAGTATGCGTCCGGTGGACTCTCTAACATCGATGGTTTGCGCTCTCAAAGGATGCCTCCTACAAAAAGTGTGCATAGCTCCCGCCAAGCCGCGATGCTGCGTTTTAGGAAATGCATATTTTGTATGTAGCAATAATACGCAAAAATTCTCAAAAATTCTAGTGGTAAAAGCCGATTTTTTTTAAAGGCCGGGCCGGGTCGGCGGGGGGTTTTCCCGTTAATCTGGGATTTTCAACCGGGTTTCAGCCCAAGTCCGGACAGATGCCTCCCTTTGGGGGGGCTCTACTGACCGGAGCGCTCAACGCAGGCCGGCGCCCCAGGGAAGTCAGGAATTCGGGTGAGCGCACGATCCCTCGCCGGGCGCTATGCGCTCAGCCTCCCCTTGGCGCTAGGGCAGAATCCGGGTCCCAGTGGGCAAGCCGGCGACCAAACCGCGGATCGGATGGGGCGCCGCGCCGGGCGAAATCCGCACTTCCGCGACGCCTTTTTGAAGCGCTTCAATTGCGGCTTCGAGCTTCGCTTGCATCCCTCCGGTGGCTACGCCCTCAACGATTAAATCCCGCGCTTGTTGAGCGGTTAAAAGCCCCCGCACACCCCCGGTCTTATCTCGAACTCCGTCCACATCCGTGAGAAATAACAGCTTTTCTGCACGAAATGATGCGGCGCAAGCTACCGCCATTTGGTCGGCATTCACATTGTAAATAGCGCCATTTGCATCGCCGGCGATGCAAGCAACCACGGGAAGATAATGCGCTTGCATCAGCAATTCCAGCAAACGGGCGTCGGAACGAACGGGTTTTCCTACCTGGCCCAGTTCGGGGTCGAGGATTTCCGCGTCCACCAAGCCGGCCGATAAGCCGCTCAGTCCCACCGGGAGCGCGCCCGCCGCTCGCAGAGCCGAGACCAGTTGCGCGTTCACGCTCCCCGCGAACACCTTGACCATGGCATCGACGACTTCCGGCGTGGTGACGCGCAAGCCCTTTATAAACCGGCTCGCGATGCCGCGCTCAGCTAAATGTGCGGTCATTTGTTTTCCGCCGCCATGCACCACCACGACTTGGTGGTCGATCATTGTTTGGGCAATTTCCCGTGACAAAGATGCGCGATGTGCTGTTTGATCGAGCAGAGTGCCGCCCAATTTAATCAGAAGGCGCATTTTTATGCCAGGATTAAAGCAAGCCCGCCGTTTCCGGAAATCCCAGAGCCAGATTGAGATTCTGTACGGCTTGTCCGGCGGCGCCTTTCACCAGATTGTCGATGACGGACACGATCACGGTCCGGCGGTTCGCGCGATCGAATTTCACTCCCAGATCGCAAAAATTGGTGCGTTCGACCGAGAGCAAATCCGGGACCTTTCCCACTGGGTAAAGCCGCACGAACGGCTCATCGGCATAGCGCTTTTGGTAGATCGCGAGCAGGTCTTCGGCGGAGGCGATGGCCGATGAGGCGGGAAAATAGATCGTTTCCAGGATCCCGCGGGTCACCGGAATAAGATGCGCGGTGAAGCTGAATTCCGCCTCGTCAAGACCGGAAATGCGCAGAACTTCCGGCACGTGGCGGTGTTCGAGAATGGAATAGGCCGAGAAATTGCCCGCGACTTCGCAAAAACTGGTGGAGAGCGAAGCCTTCCGGCCGGCGCCGCTCACTCCGCTTTTGGCGTCGCAAACGACGCCTACGTCGCGCATCACAGCGCCGGCTTCAAGAAGCGGGCGTAAGGCCAGATTTGCCGCCGTGGGATAGCAGCCGGGATTGGCGATGAGGCGCGCGGAGGGAATGCCCGCCCGGCAAAATTCGGGCAGACCGTAAACCGCTTGCGCCAGCAGCCCGGGTTGGGTGTGGTGGGCGCGATACCAGCGCAGGTAGTTTTCGGCGGTTCCGAGGCGAAACGCCCCGCTCAGATCGATCACCTTGGCTCCGGCTTCGAGGAGCGGCGGCGCAAGGTCCATGGATGCCTCGGCGGGCGTGGCGAGAAGCACCGCGGACAGTCCTTCCGAGCGCACCACGTCTTCCCCAAAAGGCACGCAGCGAGGTCCGCGGCCGCCGAGCGGCCGGGGACGGTCTTCTGCTTCGCGATGCGCGTCTTCCCCTTCGCGATGCTCAAGGAGCACGGGTTCTATGTTCGGATGCCGCAGAAGGATCTCTACCAATTCGGCTCCGCTGTAGCCGCGAAATCCCACGATCCCCACCGGCGTCTTCATATGGAATCTCAATTCTAGCGCTATACTGGAGCATAGGCCGATAGGAGAGCCGCGCGATGAATCACTATGTCAAGTATGGGCTTTTGAGCGCCGCTGTGGTGGGAACGCTGGCGTGGCTGGCGGTGGGTGGCGTCAAGGATGGGCAGACGTACTTCAAGACCATCCCCGAGTTGAAGCAATTGGGCGATCAGGCGCAATCGAAGCGCCTGCGCGTGCGCGGCTATGTCTTGCCCGGTTCCATTCACAAAGGCGCGACCACCGCATTCACGCTGGTGGAGAATGAAGGCGGCGCCGCTCCGGGCACTCATTTGGATGTGGTTTATTCCGGCGTCGACCCGCTGCCCGATACTTTCAAGGATCACGCGGATGCGCTCGCCGACGGCAAGCTCGAGGCCGATGGAGCTTTCCACGCTACCAAGATTCAAGCCAAGTGCGCCTCGAAGTACGAAGCCAAGCCGGACGTGCCCAATCCCGCGATTGCCAAGCCCAGCGGCGTTTGATGAGGATGGGAGCTTTTCAGCGATCAGCGATCAGCTTTCAGCTTCTGGAGTAGTGCGGTCACCATTCGTTTTGGCTCTTGAGCCCGCGCTAGGCTTCAGCCTCGGTGACGAAGAGCGGCGCTAAAGCGCCGCGTGGGCTAAAGTCCGCCCTCCGAAATCGAAACCGCATATCACCAGACTGATCCTGCCATTCAGAAGCTCGTCGGTCGCGTCGCCGCATAGCGTGCGACTGCAGGCATCGTCCCGGAGATCGAATCCAACCTTAAGCTGACCGCTGAACGCCGGTAGCTTGCCCGCCGCGGGCTAGATCCTAACCACTCTCCGCTATCACTTCCAGGATCTTCGGGCCGAAGCGCTGGGCCTTTCGCTCTCCTATTCCTGGAACTTCGAGCAGGCCGGCAATCGATCTGGGTCTGCGGTGGCATAGCTCTTCGAGGGTGGAGTCGTGAAGAATCACGTACGCCGGCACGGACTGCGCCTTCGCTTCCGCCAGCCGCCACTTCTTGAGGGCATCCCGAAGATTCGTGGCATCCCGAATATTCGGATCGGCGCGGGCGGAAGGGAGATTAGGAACCGACGTGGCGGGAGGTTCGGCTTTCCGGGACGGCGCTCTGAATTCCGCTCCGGATGCTGCCGGGCGATCGCCGGGAGGCGGTGCGCTCAGCCATTCCAGACCGGCGCCGCAAACGTCGCAGACGCCGCAACGCTCCCATTTCGGAGTCTCGCCGAAATGCAGACAGATTTGCCGGTGCCTACATTTGCGGTTCTCCGCGAAATCGCGGATAGCGCGGTAACGCTCCCACGCCCGCTCGCGCTCCCCCCGCTCCTGGATTTCCTGGATGAAATGGACCAGCAACCCAGCGTCCGCCTTGCGCCACAGTAGAACGCAATCGGCGGACTGGCCATCGCGGCCCGCGCGCCCCGCCTCTTGATAATATTGCTCCACCGACTTGGGCAACGCGAGGTGAATTACAGCGCGCACGTCAGGCTTGTTGATGCCCAATCCAAAGGCGAGCGTTCCCACCAGGATCCGTTTTTCACCGATCATCCACAGTTCCTGATTGCGGTCGCGCGCCTGCGGACCCATTTGGCCGTGATAGGCGAGGGCGGGAAGGCCGCGCGAGGCGAGCGTGGAGACGGTCTCTTCCACGCGCTTGATGGTGGGCGCGTAAACGATGATGTTGCCTTCGGAATAATGCTCCATCGCCAGCGCGAGAAGGTCGAGAGCGGATTTTGGATATTGATGAACGAAGTAACGCAAGTTCGGACGGTGGAAGCTCAGCGCGATCTTGGTAGGATCGCGCAGGCCAAGCTGCGCAACGATATCGTGCCTTACCCGGCTTGTGGCGCTGGCGGTAAAGGCGGCGATCGGGATCGCGGGGAAGCGGTCGCGCAGCACGCGGAGCTGGCGGTATTCCGGCCGGAACTCGTGGCCCCATTCCGAAATGCAATGCGCCTCGTCGATCGCGAAGAACGCCAGCGGAATGCGGCCGAGCCAAGCCAGTGTGTCGTCCCTTATCAAACGCTCCGGCGAGAAATAGAGGAGCGTGTACTCGCCCTTTTCGGCGCGGCGCTGAATTTCGGCCAACGCGGCGAAATCGAGCGTGCTATTGAGGAAAGCGGCGCTGATTCCGATCTGCCGAAGCCCGGCGGTCTGATCGCGCATAAGCGCGATCAGCGGGCTGATCACCACGGCCGTCCGGCCGGAGGCAACGGCCGGAAGCTGGTAACACAGAGATTTGCCCCCACCGGTGGGCATCACGACGGCAGTATCGCGTTTCGCCAGGATGGATTCGACGATACCTTGCTGGCGTGGCCGGAAGGATGAGTAGCCCCAGTGCTCCTTCAACAATTGCATGAGGCGGCTCGGTTCCGGAACCACGTTTCTATCGAACTATATCGGCTAGGACCCGAGCGGCCTGGGCGCCAAACCTTACTGGCAGCCGTTCAGACCCTTCGTCAGACAAATCGACGAGGTGATGTCCGGCGGGATCGGGAGGCCCTTCTCCGTCATCATTTGCTTGATAAACGCCGCAGTTTCGGGATGCGGGATCGCCGACTGCACGCCCACGCGTACCAAGCCTTCGGAATAGTGCAACGGAATCCAGGTCATGCCCTTCATCGCGCCGTTCACCGTGTCGCGGCTCCCGAGGTCGTGGGCTTCGAGGTCCGCGCCGTGATCCACCAGGACCTTGATCACCTCGTCGCGGCCTTTGTGAGCTGCGCCGTGCAGGGCCGTGCGGCCCTCGTCGTCCTTGGCGTTGGGATCGATGCCCAAATCCAGGCACATCTTGACTGCTTCCAGATTCTCCTCGGGCGACCACTCGAACGTGATGCCTTCTACCCAGCCGATGCCCGAGGCTACGGACAGCGGCGTCACTTTATGGGCGGTTGCGATCTTAGGATCGGCGCCGTGCGCCAGCAGAAGCTTCATCAGAGCCACGTCGCCCGATTGCGCCGCGCGCCAGAAAGGCGTCGCGCCGTCCTCCCTCACCCATTGCATCGTGAAAATCGTTCGCGTTTCCGTGCTGTCTCCGACGCAATTGGTGGGCGTCGATTTCGCGCCGCAGACCCGCGCGTTCACGTCCGCGCCCTTGTCGATCAGCAGCTTGATGTATTCCAGATGATCCATATCTGCGGGACGCACGGGATAATCGCCACCCTCGATGTTGCGATTGTCGGTGGCGAGATATAGAGGATTCCAACCGCCCTTGTTGGGAATATTGGGATCGGCTCCGTGCTCCAGCAGATATTTGCCGACCAGGTAGTGGTTATTCTGCGTGGCCACCAGCAACGGGGTCCACCCATAGCGGGTGGTTTGATTCACATCGGCTCCGCCCTCCACCAGGAGCTTGACGCAATCCAGATGTCCCTCGCGCGCGGCGAACACGAGGGAAGTGAGGCCGCCGCCATCGCTATTCTGGGTGCGGCCGAATGCGAAATCCGCCGCGGCTTGGTCGGCTGCCGCGACCACGTCGAAACTCAGACCATCGTCGCCCGTGGGCTCCGCTCCCGCCGCGGCGCCCGCGCCTCCGCGGCCTCGTCCCCCACGCCCGGCGCCTGGTCCGCCACGACCACCTCGGCCTTGTCCCAATCCGCCCGCGCCCTGACCCGAGCGCGAACGATCGCCCTGCGTGGGGGCCAGATACGCCGTGTTGCCCTTGGAATCCGGATTGGACGCCGCGCCTAAGTCGGCGCCGCGCTGAATGAGGTACTTGACCGCCAGCGCGTTGCCCTGCTCGGCGGCCCACATCAAAGCGCTGGTTCCGCGCAAGGTCTCCTTGCCGTTGATGTCCGCGCCTTGGTCCAGCAATACATGAATGGCGTCGACACTGCCGTTGCGGGAGGCGAACAGCAGCGGAAGCTCGCCCTTGGGACCGCGCTCACTAGGATCGGCCCCCGCTTTGAGCAGCCTCTCGATCATGGGCGCGTTGCCGTTCAGGCTGGCCAGGCGCAGCGCCGTAGCCCCGTCGCGATTGGCCAGCTTCACGTTGGCTCTGGCGGCGATAAGCGCATCCGCCATGACTACGTTGTTGCGATAGGCGGCCCATTGGATGGCCGTGGCGCCATCCGCCTGCGGCGCGTTCACGTCGGCCTTCTGCTGGATCAGCGATTTTACGACAGCCAGGTCACCTTTCATCGCGGCGTCGGCCACAGGACTGGACGCGGCGCCGAAGACGTCCAGAGAGAATGTGAGAACCAGGGCACAACTTCCGATTGCTCGTCGCATATGAGGTCTCCTATACCGCTCCCGGCCCAGAGGGCACCCCGTCGCGGCTCAGACAAGCCCCGTTAGTCTACCGGAACTGTCGCCGATGGAATCCTGGTGAATTCCGTACAGATCCAGAACGCTCAACAAGAGATTGCCGGTGGTGATGGTCTTAGTTTCAAAATGCAGATGGCGTCCGCCCTTAAGCTGCCCGTTGGCGCCGCCCACCAGAATGTGCGGCACGTCGTAATGCAGGTGCTGGTTGGAGTCGCCCATGTTGGTGCCGTAAAGAATGAGCGCGTGATCCAGCAGCGTTCCGTCACCGTCGGTGGTTTTGTTCAGCTTGTCCACGAAATACGCCAGGCACTGCACGTGATAGCGGTTGATCTTGGAATAATCGGCGATGCGGTCCGGATTTTCCGCGTGATGCGAGGCGCCGTGGAAACCGCTGTTGGAGCCGCTTTCCGGATAACGCCGCGCAGTCAGGTCGCGCGCGAACAGCATCGAGGAAACGCGCGTGATGTCGGCCCGGAACGCTAGATGAGTCAGATCGAAATGCAGCTTGACGTGCTCGTCGAAAGACTCCGGAACGCCTGCCGGCACCACAACGCCATCGGTGGAAACCGTGCCCGAAGCTTTCTTGGCGATTTCCAGCCGCCGTTCCAGCTCGCGAATATCGTCGGCGTATTCGTCCAACTTGGCGCGGTCGCCGGCCGGGAGATCCCTCTTGAATCGCGCCAGGCTTTGGGTGACGGAATCGAGAATGCTGCGATCCTGCTCGCGGCGCGCGGCGCGCTCGGTAGGGCTGGCGCCGTCGCCGAACAGCTTTTCGAACACTACTTGGGGATTTAATTCCATCGGCAAAGGCTGGGTCGGCGAGGTCCAGGAAATGGAATTGGTATAGGCGCAGCTATAACCCTCACCGCAGTTGCTGGAATTGGCGCCGGGGTCCTCCAGGCCGAGCTGCAGCGACGGCAGCAGCGACTCCTGCCCAATCTTTTGCGCGATGATCTGATCGATAGTGGTGCCGTCATAGATATCGGCGCCGGTGGTTTTCTTGGGCTTGTTGGCGCACAGATACGCCGCCGCGACCCAGTGATCGGCACCGGTGACGCCGGGAGGTGGCTCGGCCGACCTGCACCACAGCCCGCTGACAATGTTGACGCTAGGATGAAACGGCTCCAGCGGCTGCATGATGGTGGGGTAGGCGAAATGCGCCGCCCCGGGAGCGGACTTCGGCTCGCCCGGCCCGCCGAATTCCGGAATCCAGTAGCCCGGCGCCGCGCCGTGCGGAACGAAGATCGCGGTGAAGCGCGGCTTGCCCGCCGCCGCAGTCTTAACTAACGGCGTTTGCGCAGGAATCATGGAATCCAATAAGGGCAACGCGAGCGCCACTCCGGCTCCCTTTAGAACCGTGCGCCGCGAAATGTGCTTCTTCGTAATGAACATTGCTTTTACCTTTCCTCTAACTTGAAACCTTTCGCCTCCTGGTCACTTCTGCTATCTCGCAGCTCGCTGCGGTCCCTGCGCCGGGTTGGCGCTTAATTGCAGCTTCATATTCATCTGGAACGGCTCGCTCTTGACGATGCCCAGCACGAACCAGGAGAAGCGGTAATCGTTCTTCTCTGCCTCCCGCACGATGGAACGCATGAGCGGCATGTCGTAGTATTCAGTTCCGCGCCCCAGCGCGTAGATCATCAGTTTGTCTGCCACCACGCGGACGAATTCCGATTTGTAAGTGAGCAGGGCGTTGCGCAACCCCTTCACGCCGTCCATTTGCGTTCCGTCCACGAGCATTCCTTTGGCGTCCACTGGATCGCGGCCGTCCATGTCTCGCCACTGCCCGATGGCGTCGAAATTCTCCAGCGCGAAACCGATCGGGTCCATTATTTTGTGGCAGCTCGCGCAAGGCTCCACAGCGCGATGCATCTCCATCTGCTGGCGCATCGAGGGCGGCGCGGCGCCATGCGTGGACTCCGTGGCCACTAGCTTGACGATTACGCCGGCGGGCATCTCCGGCGGCTCCGCGCCCAGGAAGGTTTCCATCACCGTTTTGCCCCGGCCGACCGGAGACGTGCGGTTCGGCTGAGCCGAGGTAGTGAGAAAACTAGCCTTGCCCAGCAATCCGCGGCGCACATCGAATTCTGGCGGCAACTCCACGCGACGGAATTCGCTGCCGTAAATGCCCGGAATACCGTAATGCTTCGCCAGCCGCTCGTTCAGGAAAGTGTAGTTGCCGTCGAGCAGGTCGGTCACGGGACGGTCTTGATGCACGATGCTATCGACGAACAGCTCAGTCTCACGGCGCATCGCCTGCCGCAGATTATCGTCGAAATCCGGAAAGATCGAGGTGACGGGGCTCAGCGTAGGAATCGAGCGCAAGTTCAGCCACTGTCCGGCGAAGTTCAGCACAAGCTGATCGGATTTCTTATCCGCGAGCATGCGCTTCACTTGCTGCTCCAAAATCGCAGGCTCGTGCAACTTGTTTTGCGCGGCCAGATTCAGCAATTCGTCGTCCGGGATGCTGGACCACAAAAAGAATGACAGCCGCGAAGCGAGCTCCACGTCGGTGATGCGATATTTCTGGCCCGGCTTCACCGCGGCCGGTTCGGCTTCCTTGCGAAACACGAACTCGAGGTCGGCCAGGATCCGGCGGAGGGCCATCTCGATGCCGTGTTCGAAATCGCCGCCTTCATTGCGTCCCTGCTGATAGAAGCTCATCAGGGTTTCGGTGTCGTTGGCGGTGACGGGCCGGCGGAATGCGCGCCGCGCCAGGTTGGAAACGATTTGCCGCGCGCAGGTTTGCTCCTGGCTCGGGTTGGCAGGACGGCAGATAAAGATGGCACGGCGCGAAGCGGTGTCGCTCGCGCCCTTGGCGTTCTCCGGTCCCTGAATTGTCAATTTTCCGACATGGGGATAAAACGTATGGCCTGGCAGGCCTCCAGTTTCAATGGTGCTGCGCAGGAAATGCTGGTCCAGATCGTTGCCCGGCGCGTAATCGGTAGCCAGAAAGGTGACCGCAACGGTATGCACGCCAGCCTTCACCGAAAACTTCACGTCCTTCGATCCCGCGTGCACCGGGGCGCCGCGCCCGATCTCGGCGTCCCAATCGTAGAGTTTTACGCGCTCGCCGTCCACTAACAATTCGAGTTTCTCTCCGCGGATTTCGCCAAAGGCCTGGTTGTTATCCATGTTGCCTTTGTTGATGGGATAGATCTTGAAAACGTAGTCGCCGTCGGCCGGAAATTCGTGCGAGGCGATCAATCCGCCGCGCGTGCCGAAGGGCATCCCTTCGATGTGGTAGTCCTGCGAAGTATCCTCCGGCGCGCGGTAAACCCATTCGGTCGGCTCCTTCACATCACCCATGGCCAGGCGGCTGATCTTGCTCGCGGCCGCCGTATAGCCCTCGATCAATGCCGGCGAAAGCGAGAGCCCGGCCGCGACGTTGTCGAATCCGCGCGTGGAATCATCCGAGGGCAGATAACGGGAAGCGTCGACAGGCAGCGCGAGAAGATCGCGAATCGCGTTCTGGTACTCCGTACGATTTAATCGATGCAACCCGGGCGGCGGCAGATTCACCACGGCATGCTTGTCGAGCTCACTCTCGACATAGACGATCATCGATTCGAACGTCGAGCGGGCGGGGCGCGGGAAACCGGAGGGCGGCATCATGCCGGTCCTGACTTTATGGACGATCTTCTCCCATGTCGCAGCGTTCTTCTCAACGTCCCCCGTATCGAGCTGGTCGATCTTCAGGCCCTTTGGGGCGGAAGCGCCCTGATGGCAGACGACGCAGTAATAATCGAGCATGGCCCGCTCCTGCGCCGCGGTGGTTACGGTCGCGATGTTCGGCGGCGCCGGCCTTGCTCTGGCCGGCGCTGCCGTCGCCTGTGTTAGCTGACCGGGCGCGGTTTCGGCCTTGGCGCCCTGGTTAATCCATTCCACTATGATCGCGATCTGTTCCTTGCTTAGCGGACCGCCAGGCGGCATTTGATTGCCGGTGGTATCGGAGATTCTCTGCGCCAGAATACTCTTTTGGGCATCTCCGGGCACGACAACCGCGCGGGCCGTGCCGCCCTTCAATAGGCCCGCCGCGGTATCCAACTGCAAGCCGGCTGGGGCTCCCGCCCCGCGATGGCAAGCGATGCAGTTGTCATTGAAAATCGTCTGAACGTCGCGCTGAAAATCAACCGAATGTTGCGCCGCAAGCCGGCTGGCAAGTCCGGCGGAAAGAATTATGAGGAAAACGACATGGTTGCGCATCTGACCTAGCCTTTACAAGCAGTTACACTGCCCCAAATTCGATGATACGTCCAAAGAACATGGCGCTGCAACCCCGTCGAGACGTTACGTTTACGGGGGCCAAAAAGCCACAGTGTCTTTCCCGCCGAACAGTGCCTGACGATTGGGTGTAATCGTGCACGCCACGACGAAGCCCGATCTAGGCAGATGAAGGCAGATGAAACCAGATGAAACCAGATGAAAGGTAAAAAGGCAGCGGGAGGCTAAAATTGCCATACTTGTATGGCATAATTGGCTGTATGAAGAAGACGCTGAACATCGACGAGGAGCTCTTGCGGGAGGCGAAAGAAGCGTGTGGCGCTGCCACCGACACGGAAGCCGTGAAGAAGGGTCTGGAGGCGCTGGTTCGCCATGCCGCCTACCAACGGACGCGCTCGTATTTCGGAATGGAGCCCGATGCGGTCGATGTCCCCAGGCGCAGGGAGAAGCCCGCGGCGGGACGTGCCTTCAAGCGCTCGAGAAGCGCAGCGGGTAAGGCCGACTGATGGTCCTTGTCGACACCTCCATATGGATCCGGTCATTCGCGAATCTGCCTCGTTATACGGGCGAATTAGGCCGGCTCACTGACCTCGAGCAAGTCGCCGCGCATCCCTTAGTTTTCGGGGAGATCCTGATTGGCGATCGGGGCGGACGCGAGGGCTTCCTTCGAAATTACTCGCGATACTACCAAGCCCAGACCATTCCTCACGCCGAGGTGGTTGAACTCGTCCGCATCCGGCGTTTGCACGGACGCGGCGTGAGTTGGATCGACGTTCACCTGCTCGCCTCCGCTCTGGTAGGGCGTATGCAATTGTGGACCGCCGATGAGAATTTATGGGCGGTGGCCAGAGAACTTGGCATCGCCCACGAAGAGCCTCGGCCCACGCTTGTCCACAGTTCGAAGCACGCCAAGGACGAGTCAGAGCAGGGATAACGCGAGGATCTGGCCCACGGCGGCGTCTGCATCGTCGCTCGCGATTTCAATGCGGTGCTCGGCACGGGCGTAGCCTTCGCGGCGGCTGTGGAACAGTTCGCGCAAACGCTCCGGATCGCGCGCCAACGGCCGGCGCACGCTGGAGGCGAGGCGCTTTTCGATCGTCGGCAGGGGACAGTCCAGCCAGATGCTGACGCCATTTTCGGACACCAGCCGGAAGTTCTCGTCGCTTAAAAAAGCCCCCCCACCCAAGGAAACAATATGCGGTCTGCCGTGCTGCACCGTGCGCACGCAGCGGGTCAGCACGGCGCTTTCCAGCCGCCGGAATTCCTCTTCACCGCGCGTATCGAAGATCTCTACGATGGTCGAGCCTTCGGCGCGCTCGATTTCTTCGTCCAGATCCAGGAAGTGCCAGCCGAGTTCGTGCGCGAGCGAAAGGCCTACGGTGGATTTTCCGCATCCCATGAACCCGACCAGAAAAATGCCTGGGGTTCGCTTGAGCTTCAAAATCACTTAGACATCCCGCCGCCGGAACGTGATAATAGTAGCAAATTATGCCGGATTCGCCAGACGCACCGCCCCCCGGGGCCCAGGAACTTCGCACGAAGGTGTCCAGCTTCGAGGCGGGGTTGGAACAGCTCGAAGCGATCGTCAAAGAGATGGAATCGGGCGATTTGCCGCTGGAGCGCGCCCTGGAGCTGTTCGAGCGCGGAACCAAGCTCAGCGAAGCATGCCGCAAACAACTGGAAGAAGCCGAGACGCGCATCGAGATTCTGACCCGCCGCGCCGGCGAACTACAACCGCAGCCGTTTCCCAATCAGAAGTGACCATCGAAGAATACATCGCCCACCAACAGCAGCGGGTCGAAGCGGCGCTCGACCGGGTCGCACCGCCGGAATCCCAAGAGCCCACGACCATTCATCGGGCGATGCGCTACAGCCTTTTCGCCGGAGGCAAACGCATCCGTCCCTTACTGGCGATGGCCGCGGCCGAGGTGGTGGGCGACCCGGACCGGGGCATCGAGAGCGCGGCGTGTTCGCTGGAGCTGATCCATACCTATTCCCTGATCCACGACGATCTGCCCGCCCTCGATAACGACGATCTGCGGCGTGGGCGTCCCACCTGCCACAAGGTTTTCGGCGACGCGATGGCGATTCTCGCCGGGGACGCCTTGCTGACGCTGTCGTTTCAGGTCCTTTCGGATTTGGACGTGGACGCCGAGCGCCGCGTGGCTCTTGTGCGCGAACTGGCCACGGCGGCGGGAACGGTGAATGGAATGATCGGAGGACAGGTGAACGATCTCGAAGGAGAAGGCGCCACGCCCACCCCGGAGCTCCTCGAATCCATCCACAGGGCCAAGACCGGAGCGCTGCTGCGCGCCAGCGTTCGCCTGGGCGCGATTTATGCGGGCGCGGACCAAGCGCAGCTCGAAGCGCTGAGCCGGTACGGGGAACACATCGGCCTCGCGTTCCAGATCGTCGACGATGTTTTGGACGTGGAGCAGCCGTCGGAGGCGCTGGGGAAGACCGCGGGCAAGGACGCCCAGCAACACAAGATCACTTTCCCTGCTGTGTATGGCCTCGACCGCTCGCGCGAGATGGCGGAACGGCAGCGCCTGGCCGCGCACTCCGCGCTCGCCAGTTACGGGGAACGCGCGGAACGTTTGAAGCAACTCGCCGATCTCATCGTGCGCCGTCACGCATGAAGGCGCGTCTGGACCAGGTCTTGGTGGAGCGCGGATTGGCCGAATCGCGGGAAAAAGCGCGGGCGCTGATTCTCTCGGGCGGCGTGACGGTGGACGGACAAAAGCGGGATAAACCCGGCCAATCCGTCCCGTCCGATTGCCACATTACGCTGGCCCCGCGCGCGCCTTACGTAAGCCGCGGAGGAATCAAACTGGCCGCCGCGCTGGAACGTTTCCGGATCCCTGTGGAGGGCCGCGTGTGCCTGGATGTAGGCGCGTCCACCGGCGGGTTTACCGATTGCCTGTTGCAGCATGGCGCGGCGCGGGTTTGGGCCGTGGACGTGGGCCGGGGACAGCTCGATTGGCGGTTGAGAAACGATCCGCGCGTGGTGGTGCGCGAGGAAGTCAACGCGCGTTACCTGCGCCCCGAGGATTTCCCCCAGCGATTCGATCTCTGCGTTTGCGACGCCAGCTTCATCTCCGCCACGCTCCTGATTCCTCCTATGTGCGCTCTGCTTAGGGAACGTGGTGAAATGGTGATCCTGGTGAAACCTCAATTCGAAGCCGGCAAGGGGCGAGTGGGCAAGGGAGGGATTGTGCGCGATCCAAAGCTACACGCGGAGGCCTGCGAGCGTGTCCAGCGGGCTGCGCAACAAGCGGGCTTTCAGACCGAGCTGATGGAAAGCCCGATCCTGGGCGCGGAAGGAAACAAGGAGTTTCTGCTGCATGCCTGGCGTTAACACCGTCGCGATCCTCTCCAAACCGCGCGTTCCGCAAGCCGCGCAAGTGGTGCCGGATTTGCTCGCCTGGCTCAAGCAACGCGGCGTCCAGGCGCGGCTGGATGAAGAAACGGCGGAATACGCGGGAACGGGAGCGGGCCTGCCGCGCGAGCAGGTCCCCGATGGGACTCAAATGGCGATCGTTCTGGGCGGAGACGGCACGCTGCTGTCGGCCGCGCGCGCCATCGCCGGACGCGAGATCCCCATCTTCGCGGTGAATCTCGGCGGCTTAGGTTTTCTGACGGCGATTAAGACCGGCGAATTATATCCGCAGCTCGAGCGCGCCTTGTGCGGCCATCTGGAAATCGAGCGGCGGCGCATGCTGCGCACCGAACTCTGGCGCGGCGGGGAAAAGATCGGCTCCTACGATGGCCTGAACGACATGGTGCTGGCGAAAGCCGAGATCGCGCGTATGATCGATCTGGAAGTTTACGTGGACGATCATTTTGTATGTGTCTATAAAGCCGACGGGCTGATTGTTTCCACGCCCACCGGCTCAACCGCATACTCGCTTTCGGCCGGCGGCCCCATCGTCCTTCCATCGGTGGAGGCTTGGGCCATCACGCCGATCTGCCCGCACACGCTGACTCTGCGCCCGGTAATCGTGCCGGATGGCAGCGTGATCCGCGTGGAGCTGCTGGCCTTGGATCACGCCACCTATTTGACACTGGACGGACAAGTCGGCGAATTGTTGAATCAGGGCGACCGCGTGGTGTGCCGGAGTTCGGAGTGTTGCATCCATCTGCTGCGGCCTCCCGATATGCTGTTCTTCGACGTGCTGCGGGAAAAACTGAAGTGGGGCGGGAGATGAAGCGGCCGTCGCTCACCGCCTGGATTCTGATGGGACTGGTTGGGGGCGTCGCTTTCGGCGCGGCGCTTCCGAAGGCCGGGGTCGAACTGGGCGTGCTCGGAACACTTTTTCTTCGCCTGATCAAATCGATCGTCGCGCCGCTGTTGTTTGGAACTTTGGTGAGCGGAATCGCCGGCGCCGGGAACGTCAAGACCATGGGCCGCATCGGCGGCAAGGCGATTCTGTATTTCGAGATGGTCACCACAGTGGCGCTGTTCGTGGGATTGGGCGCGGTGAATCTGGTCCGGCCGGGTGCAGGGGTGGCGCTTCCGAACGGAGCACAGACCGCGATCCCGCAATCCTCCCCGGGCCTTTCCGAAATCCTGGAACACACGTTTCCCACCAGCATCGTCGATGCGATGGCGCGCGGCGAGGTGCTCCAAATCGTTGTGTTTTCGTTCCTGTTCGGAGCGGCCTGCGCGGCCATCGGCGCGAAGGCCCGGCCAGTGCTGAATTTCTGTGAGTCGCTCGCGGAAGTGATGTTTCGCTACACCCGCTACGTGATGTGGCTCGCTCCTTTGGGCGTATTCGGCGCGATGGCTGCGACGATAGGCGAGCGCGGTCTGGGCGTGCTGGTGAATTTGGGGAAGCTGGTCGCGACACTATACGGCGCCGAAATCTTTTTCGTGGTGGCGGTCCTGGGAGCCGTGACCGCTATCGCGCAAATCCCCCTGGGCCGCTTCGTCGCGCATGTGAAAGCTCCGTTTCTACTGGCTTACTCGACCGCTTCGAGCGAAGCCGCTCTGCCGCTGGCGCTCGAAAACCTGGAGCGCTTCGGAGTGCCGAAACATATTGCCGCATTCGTGTTGCCGGCAGGCTATAGCTTCAATCTGGACGGCACGGCATTGTATCTTTCGCTCGCCGCGATGTTCGTGGCGCAAGCCGCGGGCGTGCATCTTTCCTTCGGCACGCAGTTGGTTATGATGCTGACGCTGATGCTGACCAGCAAGGGCGTCGCGGGTGTGCCCCGAGCCGCGCTCGTGATTCTGGCCGGAACTCTGGCATCGTTCCGTCTTCCCGTGGAAGGAGTCGCGCTGATCCTGGGCGTGGATACGCTGATGGACATGTGCCGGACGTCGGTGAACGTGCTCGGCAATTGCCTGGCGGCCGCGGTGGTGGCACGCTGGGAGGGCGTGGATTTGCAGACCGCGCCTGTGGCGGAAACCGTCGCCACAGTGTGAACCGGATTCTGCTGGCTACTTACCGACGAGGTGCGTCTCGTCCTTTTCGTTTTCCAAACAGATGTAATCCAGCAACTCCGTGTTCAGCGCCAGCGACTGTTTTAGCGGAATAGTCCAGGGCCGGGTGTACGCCTTAGGATCGTTGACCGTCAACTCAATCTCCAGGGTTCCGTAATTCGGGCGGCGAAATTTCTCTGTCATCGAGGCGGCGCTGGTCAGCGGGCTGCCGGCGCGATCGAGCCATTGCCCGTCGCGAAATCCGATCGTTTCGACGATCAAGGTATCGCCGTCCCATCGCCCGGTGGAGTAGCCATTCCAGGAAGGATTCGGATCTTCGGGCAGAGGACGGCCGTCGGTGAAGATTTGGCGGTAGGAGGCGTTGCGCTCGGTGAGGAAGACGACCAGGCCCGGCACTTGAACGATCTTCCGAAGCAGGGCGCTGGTGTGTAACTTAGCAATGCCTCCGGGCAGGCAGTGCGTCGTGGGGTCGTCCATGCCGTTCTTGGCTTTGCGCTCTTTCACTAGCTCGGCGGCCCACGGCTGATAGGGCAGGCCGCCCTTGACTCCCCGCCCGATATCTCCAAACACCTGAGGTACGGCGATCTCGGGTGCGCACAGCACTGTCTTTCCGCCGCTTTGGCAGTAATTGCCCCACAGACCGGAGAGGTCGGGCTTGCCGTCGCCCATCCGGGGCGCGGGGGCATTGGGGTTGGCCGAGCCGTCCGCGTTCTTTGGGACACCGGCCGTCGGATAGTTCAGCCATTGCGCGGGAGCCGTCGCGCCCATCGCGGCGAAAATGAAAAAACAAACCCAATTTCGCATAAGCCCTTCCCTGTGTTAAATATCGGGCGGATTCAGTCTATCAGATATGGCGGCTGTCAGCTATCAGCGGTCAGCTATCGGGTGCGCGACATGGAGGTGCAGACTCGATCGGTCTTCTTTTTTGTAGCTTTTTTCTTAGCGTCTATATACGCTAAGAGAAAGGAGACCCTTGATGACCGACTCTCTGCCTCAGCTGGAGTCCCAACGCTCCGATCTG